>JAJPXU010000115.1 GCA_021205305.1 Lachnospiraceae bacterium | reverse complement strand
TGTCCGAAGGTATCCTGTGGACGTCAAGCGTGTGAAGTATATGCTATGTGAAATATCCCAAAACTTGCGAAAAACCAGTTGACAAAACAATATCTGGCAGTTATAATTTCAAAAGTGCGCTAGAGAGTGGGGTGATACTGGTTTGCTTGATTTAACTGATGTGATATTAAATGAAGGAAAAACAGTATCCTATGAGATTCTCCCGGAGCTTTCCGTTCTCTCTTATCGCTTTGGCGAGTTCCGGATACTGGACAAACAGACCGGTACCCTGCGGATTGAGAACAAAGGCGATCAGAAGCTTTTCGTTTGCGGTGAGATAGAGCTGGAAGTGGAATTTCCCTGTGCGCGCTGTCTGGAGAGTGTCAGCCGCAGACTGAACATTCAGCCTGAGCTGGAGCTTGATTTAAAAGAGAATGATTATATTGATGGATATTACCTGGATGTGGATCAGCTAATCCATGATGAGGCATTGCTTGTATGGCCGGAGCGTGTGCTCTGCCGCAGCGATTGCAGAGGGTTATGCGTGACATGTGGGCAGAACCTGAACAAAGGCGAATGCTCATGCCAGAAAGGCAGCCTTGATCCAAGAATGGCAAAAGTCCTTGATATTTTCAGTAATTATAAGGAGGTGTGATCCGTGTCTATCTGTCCGAAAAACAAACATTCTAAGGCGAGAAGAGATAAAAGAAGAGCGAACTGGAAAATGAGCGCTCCGACTCTTGTAAAATGCAGCAAATGTGGCGAGCTGATGCTTCCGCACAGAGTATGCAAGGCCTGCGGAACGTACAATAAAAAAGAGATTATCGCCGTTGGCGACTGATCTTTGGGGATGATTCGTCAGGGCCGTCGTAAATGAGCCAGGAAAGTGGCGCAGTTTGCGGCGGCTTTTTTCGTTTTGTAATTATTCAGAACTGCAGGCCACAGACCGCCTTCTTTGAAGGCTATATGCCGCTTGCGCGTCATATGTCTGAGGCTTGATGGGCGTTCCGCCCATCCCGAAATGAAAATGCAGTCTTTAGCAGGTAAACCTGCAAAGCCTGTTTTTTCATTTCGATGCTGTTCTGAACTTTTACTTCAAATTTTTGGTTGCATTTTAGGATGAGGTCTAGTATAGTGTATAGCAGTTACGCGATAACAGATCGCCGGAGTAAAGCCACTGGAATGTAGTTCTTTGTCCAGAAGGGTTTTGCGCAGGACAATGGAGGCGGAAATTATGAGTGAAATGATCCGCGTTGTGGTCGACGCCATGGGCGGGGATAACGCACCGGGCGAGCTGGTGAAGGGTGCTGTGGACGCAGTGAATGGCCGCGAGAGTATCCATGTGATTTTGACCGGGCGCAAGGAAGCGATCGAGGGAGAACTTTCGAAATATACTTATCCGAAGGATCGGGTAGAGATCGTCCATTGTGAGGACGTGATTGAGACAGCCGAGCCTCCGGTGAATGCGATACGGTCCAAGAAGGATTCTTCTCTGGTTGTCGGGATGCAGATGGTAAAGCGAGGCGAGGCGGACGCCATTGTCTCCGCTGGCAATTCCGGAGCCGTCCTGGTCGGCGGCCAGGCGATTGTCGGAAGAATTCGGGGGGTTGAACGGCCTGCTCTGGCACCAGTCATTCCGACGGAAAAGGGTATGTCTCTGCTGATCGACTGTGGCGCGAATGTGGATGCGAGAGCACCGCATCTTGTGCAGTTTGCGAGAATGGGCTCGATCTACATGGAAAAGGTGCTTGGAGTAAAGAATCCGCGTGTGGGAATTGTGAATATCGGTGCAGAGGAGGAAAAGGGCAATGCCCTTGTAAAGGAGACATTTCCGCTCCTGAAAGCCTGTACAGATATCAATTTTATTGGCAGTGTCGAGGCGAGAGATATCCCGGCGGGCGTTTGCGATGTCATTGTCTGTGAAGCATTTGTCGGCAATGTGATATTGAAGCTTTATGAGGGCGTTGGTTCTACTCTGATTCATATGGTGAAGGGCGCTCTGATGAAGAATACGAAGACAAAGATTGGCGCGGCGCTGATTCATTCTTCCCTGAAAGAGACGTTGAAAGCTTTCGACGGCAGCCAGTACGGCGGCGCACCGCTGCTCGGACTGAAGGGGCTGGTTGTGAAGACACATGGCAGCTCAAAGGCACAGGAGGTAACGACCTCCATTTATCAGTGTGAATTATTTAAAAAACAGAAAATCAACGAGATCATTAAAGAAAATCTTGGAGAAAACAATTAAAAAGGAGAGTGCAGGGTATGGAATTCGAAAAATTACAGAGTATCATCGCGGAGGTACTGAATGTTGACGCAGATGAGATTACGATGGAGACAACATTCGTAGATGATCTGGGAGCGGATTCTCTGGATGTATTTCAGATCATCATGGGGATTGAAGAAGAGTTTGACGTGGAAATCCCGAATGAGAAAGCAGAGACAATTGTCTCGGTTGGGGACGCAGTTGACGCGATCAAAGCTGCAATCGGTTGAAATAAGGTAGAAGAGGAGGCTGAGAGGCCTCCTCTTTCAGAGAGATGAGTGGCCTGTATCTATAAGGGACTTTTTCCTGAATCGATGCTGTCTGCCACAGAAGGAGAAAAATGTCCGAACAAAAAATGATTCGCCTGGAGAAGAAAATCGGTTATCATTTCCAGGATAGCCAGCTGCTGTTTCAGGCATTGTCGCACAGCTCTTTCGCGAACGAGCACCGTGCGGAAGGATATCAGGACAACGAGCGTCTGGAATTTCTGGGCGATGCCGTGCTGGAGGTGGTGAGCAGCGACTTCCTCTATCACAATTACCCGGATCTTCAGGAGGGGAAGCTGACGAAGCTGCGCGCGAGTCTTGTCTGTGAGCCGACACTGGCTTTATGCGCAAAAGAATTTGATCTGAGCAGTTTTCTCTTGCTTGGAAAAGGAGAGGAACATACAGGCGGCCGCCTGCGTAATTCGATCGTTTCTGACGCGCTGGAGGCATTGATCGGCGCAATTTATCTGGATGGCGGACTTGGACCGGCCAGGACTTTTATTGAACGGTTTGTCCTGACAGATATTGAGCATAAGAAGCTTTTTTATGACAGCAAAACCGTGCTTCAGGAGCTGGTTCAGAAGGATTGCCCTCATGATAATATCCGCTATGTTATTATAGGTGAAGATGGGCCGGATCACGCTAAGACTTTTCGGGTGGAAGTGGAGATCGGCGGCTCGGTCGCGGGTACCGGGAGCGGCAGTACCAAAAAGGCGGCGGAGCAGGAGGCGGCATACCAGGCACTCCATGCTTTGCTTTCCGACAGGGAGAAAGAGTAAACGATGTATCTGAAGAGTATCGAAGTACAGGGCTTTAAATCATTTGCCAATAAGATTAATTTCCAGTTCCACAATGGTATTACGGCGATTGTCGGGCCGAATGGCAGCGGAAAGAGCAATGTGGCGGACGCGGTGCGCTGGGTGCTCGGTGAACAGAGCGCGAAGTCTTTGCGTGGAACCAATATGCAGGACATTATTTTTGCCGGCACGGAGACACGCCGCCCTCTGGGATTTGCTTCGGTCTCTATCACCCTGGATAACGCGGACCATCAGCTGGCGGTATCCTACGATGAGGTCACGGTGACACGCCGTGTTTACCGTTCGGGGGAGAGTGAATACCTGCTCAATGGGACACAGGTGCGTCTGAAAGATATCAATGAGCTTTTTTACGACACCGGTATCGGAAAAGAAGGCTATTCGATTATCGGGCAGGGACAGATTGAGAGAATTTTAAACGGCAAGCCGGAGGAACGCAGGGAGCTTTTTGATGAAGCGGCGGGGATTGTTAAATTCAAGCGCCGGAAACAGACTGCGCTGAAAAAACTGGATGCGGAGCGGCAGAATCTGACGCGTGTCAGCGATATCCTGTCAGAGCTGACCAGACAGTTAGGACCGATGCAAAAGCAGGCGGAGACCGCGAAAATCTATCTGCAAAAGAGGGATGAACTGAAGACATATGATGTGAACCTTTTTTTGCTTGAGACCGAAAAGATTCAGCAGGATCTGGAATCTCTCTCTTTGAAGCAGGAAGTGACGGAAGAACATCTTGGCGCTGCCCGCCTGGAATATGACCGTACAAAGACGGAGTATGAAGCTGCACAACAGGAATTGGAGCGTATGGATGCGCTGCTGCAGGAGAAACGTGATGAGGCTGCAGAAGGACGGCTTCGGAGGGGGCAGTTTGAGAATCAGATTCAGCTGCTGCAGGAGCAGATCCATACGGCCGAGGCGAGCGATGAGCATTTGAATGCCAGAATACGCGCAGTGACGGAGCAGAGTGCAGACTATGAGGCGCAGGAGGCAAAAGCGAGGGAAGACCTGCAGGCGCAGAACGGGCAGGTGGCGCAGGTCGGCACAGACGAACAGGCACAGCAGGCGGCGCTGGGACAGATACGGAAGGATATTTCGCAGCTCGAATCCGGCATTGAACAGGACAAAAGCGCGGTTATTGCTCTTTTGAACCAGCGGGCGACTGTAAAAGCTCAGATGCAGCGTTATGACACGATGGCGGAACAGGCGTCGCTGCGCAAAGCCCAGCTCTCTCAGGAGGTCCTCCGTCTCAAAAGCGAGGAGGCGTCGCAGGAGTCGCTCTGCCAAGAGGCGCAGGAAGAATACGATGCCATTTGCGCACGTCTGGAATCACTGAATACAAAAAGCGATTCTGCGAACCGTACCCTCGAACAAACGCAGCGTGAACTGACCGGCTGCAATCAGAAAATTGAGCAGGATCAGATGAACTACCACCGTGAAGTCTCGCGTCTGGAATCTCTGAAAAACATTGCGGAGCGTTATGACGGCTATGGAAACAGCATTCGCCGTGTAATGGAGCGCAGAGAGCAGGAACCGGGCATCCTTGGCGTTGTGGCAGACATTATTCGGGTAGATAAGGAATATGAGACCGCGATTGAAACTGCTCTGGGCGGCAGTATCCAGAATATTGTTACGGATACGGAGGAGACCGCGAAGCGTCAGATTGCTTTTCTGAAGCAGAATAAGCTGGGCCGCGCGACTTTTCTTCCGCTTTCCGGTGTGACGAACCGCGGCGGTTTTTCCAGTCCGCAGGCACTCAAAGAGGCGGGGGTTCTCGGACTCGCTTCCTCTCTGGCACAGGCGGATAAAAAATATCTTCCACTGGTGGAATCTCTGCTTGGACGTACGGTGGTCGTAGATGAGATTGACCACGCGATCGCCCTGGCAAAAAAATACCGGCATTCGCTGCGTATTGTAACCTTAGAGGGGGAATTGTTAAGCCCGGGCGGCTCTATGACGGGCGGTGCGTTTAAAAATTCCGGTAATCTGCTCGGACGTCGAAGAGAGATTGAAGATCTGGAAAAACGGGTAAAAGAAAGCCGTGACCGGCTGGATCGTTTGCAGGCCCAAATTGATCGGACGCGCAGTGACCGGAACCGTTTGCGGGAAGAGCTTGTCCGTCTGAATGAGGAGATGCAAAAGGAATACCTGGCGCAGAACACGACCAAAATCCGTCTGGATGAGCTGAGCGAAAAACAGAGCAGTACGTCGGAGACCTACCAGAAGCTGCAAAAGGAATATGCGCAGCTGGATTTGCAGATTCGGGAACTCAATGCGAATCTCGCCAACGCGCGTAAAGAGCTGGCGGCTTCTGAGGAAGAGGAAAAGCAGATTTCGGAGCGTGTCAGCAAGAACCAGGCACATCTCGAAGAAAAACGCGCTGGGGAGCAGGAAGCCCTTGACGCAGTGCAGAATACGCAGCTGCTTCTTTCAAAACTGGAGCAGCAGACACAGTTCGTCCGGCAGAATCTGAACCGGATTCTGGGCGAGAAAACCCGGCTGCTGGAAGAAAAGAGACAGTACGAGGAAGAATTGCGGGACGCAGCGGGCAATGTAAAAGAGAAGGAAGCGCAGATTGCCGCGATTCGGGAGACTCTTCTGGCCGCGGATGTGTCGGAAAAGGCACTTCAGGAAGAACTGACTGCGCTTTCCGCGAAGCGGGAGGAGTTGAGCGGCAGACAGAAACAATTCTTTGCTGCGCGGGAGGAACTTTCCGGACAGATCAGCCTGCTGGATAAGGACGCGTTCCGTTTGAAAACACAGATGGAGAAGATGACGGAACAGAAGGACAGCCGTATCAATTATATGTGGGAAGAATATGCCCTCACATGGAGTTCCGCGTCTGAGCTGCGGGATGAATCCTTTACTTCTGCGGCGCCGCTGAAGAAAAAGATTTCAGAACTGAAAAATGATATTAAAGCACTCGGCTCGGTCAATGTGAATGCAATTGAGGATTTCAAAGAGCTTTCTGAGCGCCACACATTCCTGAGCGGACAGTACGATGACCTGCAAAAGGGTGAGGCTGCACTGCTGAAAATTATTGAAGAACTGGACACAGGAATGCGCACCCAGTTCAAAGAGCAGTTCGCGCGCATCCAGACGGAATTTGATAAGGCGTTCCGCCAACTCTTCGGAGGCGGACGCGGCACGCTGGAGCTGGTGGATGATGAGGATATCCTTTCCGCAGGCATTCGTATCATTGCGCAGCCGCCCGGGAAAAAGCTGCAGAATATGATGCAGCTTTCCGGTGGAGAAAAGTCCCTGACCGCCATCGCGCTTTTGTTTGCGATTCAGAACCTGAAACCATCGCCATTCTGTCTATTGGACGAGATTGAGGCCGCGCTTGATGAGAGCAACGTCGAGCGGTACGCAAATTATCTGCACCGGTTGACAAAGAACACGCAATTTATTATCATAACACATAGAAGAGGCACGATGAATGCGGCGGATCGGCTGTACGGTATAACGATGCAGGAAAAAGGCGTATCCGCTCTGGTTTCGGTTAACCTGATCGAGGATGAACTTGACTCTTAGGAGGGAATTCCATGGAAGAAAAGAAAAAGAAAGGTTTTTTCAAACGGCTTGTGGAAGGCCTGTCGAAGACAAGGGATAACATTGTCTCTGGCATCGACGCAATTTTCAAGGGCTTTTCCAGCATTGACGATGACTTTTATGACGAGATCGAAGAAATCCTTGTGATGGGAGATCTGGGTATTAACGCGACGACCTCGATCATCGAGGATCTCAAAGAAAAAGTCAAAGAGCGGAATATCAAAGAACCTTCTGCGTGTAAGCAGCTTCTGATTGACAGCATCAAAGAAGAGATGGACGTTGGGGAGACTGCCTATGAATTTGAAAACCGCAAATCGGTGATCCTGGTGATCGGTGTCAACGGGGTCGGCAAGACGACGAGTATCGGAAAACTGGCAGGCATGCTCAAAGACCAGGGCAAGAAGGTCATCCTCGCGGCGGCAGATACGTTCCGCGCGGCGGCCGGGGAACAGCTGATCGAGTGGGGCAGCCGTGCCGGTGTCGATGTGATCAGCGGGCAGGAGGGCTCGGATCCGGGGGCGGTCGTCTATGACGCGATTGCAGCGGCGAAGGCCAGAGATGCGGATGTCCTGATCTGTGATACGGCAGGGCGCCTGCACAATAAAAAAAATCTGATGAGTGAGCTGGGCAAGATCAACCGTATTCTGGAGCGTGAGTATCCGGAGGCATACAAAGAGACGCTGGTGGTACTTGACGGTACGACCGGACAGAATGCGCTGGCGCAGGCGCGTGAGTTTAAAGCTGCAGCGGATATCACAGGAATCATTCTGACGAAGCTGGACGGTACGGCAAAGGGCGGAATCGCGGTGGCGATTCACTCAGAATTGGGAATTCCGGTGAAGTACATCGGCGTCGGCGAGAAGATTGATGATCTGCAAAAATTCAATGCCGATGATTTTGTGAATGCGTTGTTCGATTACAACGGTTCCAATTCACTACAAAATTAGAAAAGAAAGTTCAGGTAAGCAATCATGGAGATGTTAACTCTGGAAAGTTTTGATGAGGCTTGTGAATGCGTAAAACGTGTCACGCAGGAGACGAAATTAATTTACAGTGATTATTTCAGCGCACAGACTGGCAACCGCGTTTATCTGAAACCGGAAAATATGCAGAAAACGGGAGCCTACAAAATTCGCGGCTCCTATTATAAAATCAGCACGCTGACGCAGGAAGAACGGGATAAGGGACTGATCACTGCCTCTGCCGGAAACCACGCGCAGGGTGTTGCTTACGCGGCGCAGGTCTATGGATGTAAGGCCGTCATTGTTATGCCCGCGACTACCCCGCTGATGAAAATTAACCGCACGAAAAGCTATGGGGCGGAGGTTGTTCTGCACGGAGAGGTATACGATGAGGCCTGCGAGTATGCGTATCAGCTGGCCGAGGAGCACGGCTATACCTTTATTCATCCATTTGATGATCTGGCGGTCGCGACCGGACAGGGTACGATTGCCATGGAAATCATTCAGGATTTACCTCTTGTGGATTATATTCTGGTGCCAATCGGCGGCGGCGGACTGGCAACCGGCGTATCGACTCTGGCCAAGCTGCTGAATCCGAAGATCAAAGTCATCGGCGTGGAGCCGGAAGGCGCGGCCTGCATGAAGGCTTCCCTGGCAGCGGGGGAAGTGACGACCCTTCCGGGGGTGAATACCATTGCGGACGGCACGGCGGTCAAGACACCTGGTACAAATATTTTTCCGTACATTCAGAAGAATCTGGATGATATCCTCACTGTCAGCGATGATGAACTGATCGTGGCATTTCTGGATATGGTGGAGAACCATAAAATGATCGTGGAGAATTCCGGACTGCTGACGGTAGCGGCGCTGAAGCATCTGAATGTTCGGAATAAGCGGGTTGTATCGATCTTAAGCGGCGGAAACATGGATATCATTACCATGTCTTCGGTGGTACAGCATGGCCTGATTCAGAGAGACCGAATCTTTACGATTTCAGTTCTGCTTCCGGATCGTCCGGGAGAATTGGTGCGGGTGGCTTCTATCATTGCAGAGCAGCAGGGAAATGTAATTCGTCTTGACCATAATCAGTTCGTCAGCACGAATCGCAATGCGGCGGTGGAACTGCGGATTACGCTGGAGGCATTTGGCACCGACCACAAGCAGAGGATTATCAGCGCGCTGAAAGCGCAGGGCTATGATCCCAAAGAGCGGGTAGCTACTTTATGATGTCTGTGAGCGGGTGCCGCACGAGGATGGAACAATAAGGAAAGAAAGAGATTTTAATATGGACAGTGAACCAAGATTTGCGATCCTGATTGATGCGGACAATATTTCAGACCGATATGTAAAAATTATCCTTGATGAGGCTGCCAATAGCGGGATTGCTACGTACAAGCGCATTTACGGGGACTGGACGAGCCCACGGCTGGCGTCATGGAAGAATGTGCTTCTGGAGAATTCCATCATCCCCATGCAGCAGTACAGCTACACGATTGGGAAAAATGCTACGGATTCTTCTATCATCATTGACGCGATGGATATTCTTTATTCCGGAAATGTGGATGGATTCTGCCTGGTATCCTCAGACAGTGACTTTACGAGGCTGGCGTCCCGGCTGAGGGAATCCGGAATGCAGGTGATTGGCATGGGCGAACAGAAGACGCCGAAGCCTTTTATCTCTGCCTGCAATCAGTTTAAATATCTGGATTTGATTTACTCCAATCAGCAGAAAGAGGAGAAAGAAGAGAAGGAACCGGAGACGGCAGAGCCGCCGAAGCAAAAAACAGGAGCGGCTTCCGCAAAACAGAAGGCGGGAGCGGTTTCCGCAAAGCAAAAGGAACCGTCTTCTTCGAGAAAAAAGTCCTCTTCCTCAAAGGAAAAAGAATTGAAGCAGGTGCGCAAGACGATCAACGCGATCATCGAAAAGTTTTCGGACGAGGATGGCTGGCTGTTTTCCGGAAAGCTGGGCGATCAGCTTTCTAAGCGTATGCCGGAATTTGACGTACGCAACTATGGTTTTACGAAGTTTACCCCGTTTATCATGTCCCTTGGAAACTACGAGACGGACAAACGCCCGGCAAGCGGCGGCTCTACGCAGATCTATTTTCGGATAAAATGATACAAGAAACAAAAGGTCAGGAATGGAACGCCTGCATTCCGGTTCTATAAAAGAATTGCCGCGAATAAGATAGCAGCAAAGAAACCGGATGGGAAACAGCTGCTTTGCGTGGAAAAGGAAAAGAGAATCTTGTGCGCGCACTGCAATTGCCGGAAGATTACCGCAAAGGCCGTGCGCTGGTTCATATAGAAGGACGGGAGCACGTCTGTGTCGAAAATTTTAAAGGAATCTGTTCCTATACGGCAGAAGAGGTGTCTTTGGCCGCCGCGGGCAATCAGATACGCGTAAGCGGTAAGCGTCTGCGGATTGACTGTTATACCAAAGATGAGATTGAAATTTCCGGCCTGATTGAGACAGTGACTTATCTGCCATAAAAGTTATGAAGCGAAAGACCGGTAAAAAGCGATTCGATAAATTCCATGGAGCAGTGGATATCTATTCACGATAGGGGTGGCTCTATGGAACAGCATTTCTTTGACTTTATTCGTGGATATGTCCGCATTCGGATCAGCGGCGAAGCGTGCGATCGTTTTCTGAACCTGTGTGCGTACCATGGAATCCGGCTATGGGGGCTGTTTCCCGCAGATGGTGCCTGTGAAGCCTTTATTTCTAGGAAGGATTTTTTCAGGCTGAAAGCATTTGTAAGAAAAAGCCATACCAGAGTCAGGATTGCCGGTCGGTATGGTTTTCCTTTTTTTATACATAAATATCGCTCCAGAGGAGCCTGTGTCTGTGGTGCGTTCGCCGCTGCCGTGTTTTTGTTCTGGCTGTCGGCGCATATCTGGAATATCAGCATTGAGGGAAATCTTTCTCAGACGGATGATGTGATTTTTGAATACCTGGAAAACGAGGGAGTCAGCCATGGAATGTGGAAAAACCAGATCGACACGCAGGAACTCTCAGAGCAGATTCGTATGTATTTTACGCAGTTTTCCTGGGTGTCAGCGGATCTGAAAGGCACCCGGCTGGTGATTTACGTGAAAGAGGGAACCTTATCGGCAGCGCCTGCCGACGATACGTTGGAATCAGTGGGCGGCATTGCGGCTGCGAAGGCGGGAACGGTAGTTTCGATTTTTGTCCGCAAGGGGCTTGCAGCTGTGGAGGCAGGCGATGTGGTGGAGGCCGGAGATCTGCTGGTGTCGGGTCAGATTCCGGTTTACAGTGACGACGGGGAAGTCCTTTCCTGGCAGTCGGTAAATGCGGACGCGGATATTATCCTGCGAACCGAGACAGACTATTATGAAACGCTTGCGTTTGAGACAACGCTGAAGAATTATACGGGGCGTGAGAAAAGAAGCTGGCTGCTTCGCATCGGAGATTTTTCCTTTGCATTGCCCGCCTCCTGGGAGTCGTTTTCGCTTTTTGACCTTACAGCTGCAATCACACAGGTACAATTATCGGAAAATTTCTATCTTCCTGTTTATTTTTACAAATATACGGCGAAAGAATATGAAAGTTTGCAATACAGCTACACGGAGGAACAGGCAAGGCGGATTCTGGAATCGAATTTATCCGATTTCGTGGAAAATTTAGAGGAAAAAGGGGTTCAAATATTTCAAAATAATGTTACAATAGACCTGTATGAAAAAATGGCCGTGGCCGAAGGTACTTTGATTACCGACGAAAGTGCGGTTATTTCGGTTGACGAGCCGCAGCGGTGAGAATGCAGAACCGTTACGGTGAAGCAGTGGTCACAGAGCAGAGAATGCAGGAGGAAGAACCAACAGGATGAGTATGTCGGAAAGAACTCTCACTGTACCGGCCGGACACGAGACAAATGTCTTCGGCCAGTTTGATAAAAATATCAAAAAAGTAGAGCGGGCGCTCCATGTGACCGTGCTGGTTCGGGACGATGGGATACGGGTTGTCGGAGGTCCGGATGCGATTGTGCGTGCCGGTGAGGTGTTTGATAATTTGAGTCAGCTTTCGCAGCGGGGCAATGTCATTACAGAGCAGAATGTTGATTATGCGATTGCGCTTTCCATGGAAGGAAAAACGTCTTCCATGATTGAGATGGATAACGACTGTATCTGTCATACGATCAATGGCAAGCCAATCAAGCCGAAGACACTCGGCCAGAAAAAATATGTCGATGAGATTCGCAAGAATATGATTGTATTCGGCATCGGTCCGGCCGGAACCGGCAAAACTTATCTGGCGATGGCGATGGCGATTGCCGCGTTTAAAAGTGAGGAGGTTGGCCGCATTATTCTGACTCGCCCGGCGATTGAGGCGGGAGAAAAGCTGGGATTTTTGCCCGGTGATCTGCAGAGCAAGGTTGACCCGTATCTTCGTCCTCTGTATGACGCGCTGTATCAGATCATGGGGGCGGACAGCTTTAGCAAAAATATGGAAAAGGGTCTGATTGAAGTGGCTCCGCTGGCTTATATGCGCGGGCGGACGCTGGATAACGCATACATCATCCTTGATGAAGCACAGAATACTTCTCCGGCGCAGATGAAGATGTTCCTTACGCGAATCGGTTTCGGTTCGAAAGTGATTGTGACCGGCGACCGCACCCAGAAGGATCTGCCGCCGGGGGCGCCATCCGGCCTGGACGTAGCGGTGAAGGTGCTGAGCAAAGTGGAAGGGATCAGTTTCTGTACTCTGACCAGCCAGGACGTGGTGCGCCATCCGCTGGTGCAGCGGATTGTAAACGCTTATGAGGAATATGAGGAGCGGGAGCAGAGGCGTTCGCAGACGAAGTCTCGCACGGACGGAAGGAGCGGGCGTACGCGGGAAGACCGTTAAATCCGGTTCTCGCAGTATCAGACGGAGGAAGTTTTCATGACGATAGATTTTGAAAATGAATGCGAGGGAAAGCTTGACATTGACCTGTATGCGATTGCAGAGCGGGTGGTGGAGGGTACTCTGGACTATATGAATTGTCCGTATGAGTCCTGTGTGGGACTATTGATCACAGACAATGAGGAAATCCATCGGCTGAATCTGGAACATCGGCAGATCGACCGGCCGACGGACGTACTCTCTTTCCCGATGGTTGATTTTGAGACGCCGGGTGAGTTTGACTGGCTCGAAGAGGATGGAGACGATTATTTTGATCCGGAGAGCGGGGAGCTGCTTTTGGGAGACATTGTGATCTCTGCGGATAAGGTGTTGGAGCAGGCGGCTTCTTACGGGCATTCCGTGACCAGAGAATATGCGTTCCTGATTACGCATAGTATGCTGCACCTTTTTGGCTATGATCACATGACAGAGAGCGATGCGGCGCAGATGGAGCGGATGCAGAGAGAAATACTGGATTCGCTGCAAATCTTTCGGTAGAGGAAGCACCAGTCAGATGCAGGAAAGGCTGGGGATTTCGTTGCAGAAACGTTTACATGGATACAGGAAACAAGAACAGGGGGATATAAAGGATGAACAGAAAAAAATTATTTGCAGGCCTTATGACGGCGGCAGTATTGATTGGGACTATGACAGCAGGCATGCATACGTTTGCGGAGGAGACCTCCGCCGAGAGTACGGCGTCTGCGGAGACGGAAGCTTCCAATGAGATGGTCAGAAGTTTTCTGACGGGCAAGCTGGTTCCGGAGTCCATCGGTCGTTCGATCCCGATTGCTGTAATGTTTAACAACATTGAGGAAGCACTGCCGCAGTCTGGTATCAGCAATGCAGAGATTGTCTATGAAGCGCCGGTAGAGGGAAATATCACCAGACTTCTGGGAATTTTGGAAGATTACCAGGACATTGAGCGGATTGGTTCTGTCCGCAGCTGCCGGGAATATTTTATCTATTTTGCGCGTGAGTTTGAAGCGATTTATATGCATTATGGGGAAGCCGTATACGCGGTCGATCTGCTGAATATGTCGGACACGGTGAGATTAAGCGGCATGGGCGATAATGGCCTGAATTATTCCGGGGAAGGTGATGTCGTGTATTACCGCTCGGACGATTTTGAGGCGCCGCACAACGTTTTTACCAACTATGAAATGATACAGGCAGGTATTGCGTACAAGGGCATTTCCACTGATTATTCGGAAGAATATCTGACCAGCGGGCATTACCAGTTTGCTGATGACGGGGAGCTTGTCACGCTGGAGAATGGGGCAGATGCGATTACGGTTTATCCTGGCTATTCTTATAATAATGCCTACTTTGTGTATGATTCAGAGACCGGGAAATATACCAGGTATCAGTATGGGGATGTGCAGACGGATTATCTGACCGGCAAAGCGCTTACCTATAATAATATTATTTTCCAGTATTGCTCTTCTTCGGTGCTGGATGACAATGGCTATCTCAGCATCAATACGTATTCGGGCGGTTCCGGAAAATACATCACGCAGGGCAAGGCGATTGATATTACCTGGTCGAAGGACAACAGTTCCTCTGATCCATATGCCTCGGGCAATTTCGGAGTGACACATTATTACGATACGGATGGCAATGAGATCACTTTAAATCAGGGGAAAACCTGGGTGTGCATCATTCTGAATTCCAATACAGATGCGGTCTCTATCGAGGGGTAAGAGGTTAGGACGTGAAAGAAAAGAACAAAAGTGGAAATGGTTTCCTGGTGCAGGGCTCTATCCTTGCCGGAGCGGCGATTCTTGCGAAAGTAATCGGAATGCTTTACCGCGTTCCGCTTCAGAATATTCTGGGAAACCAGGGCAACGGATATTATTCCACCGCGAATGAAGTTTACGCAATTCTCCTGATGGTCTCTTGTTTTAATATGCCGCTGGCTGTGTCCAGACTGGTGTCTGCCAGAGTCCATCGGGGAGAGTACCGAAATGCGCACCGCGTCTTTTTATGCGCGGTGCGGTTTTCCATGCTTCTGGGCGGTTCCATCGCGCTGGTGACTTATGTGTGCGCCGGTTTCATTACAAAATATATGATGTCAATGGAGCTGGCAGTGTATGGCCTGCGTGTCCTGGCACCGGCTATTTTTATCTCTGCAATTCTGGGCACATTCCGCGGCTATTTTCAGGGCTACGGCACCATGGTTCCTACCGCGTTCTCGCAAGTGATTGAGCAGATTGTAAACGCGGTTGTCAGCCTGATATGCGCGAACATCATGTACAGCTACGGCGAGATCCTGGCGGCTTCTGAGGGGAATGCTTCTCTGGCACCGGCCTGGGGCGCTGCCGGCGCGACATTCGGCACAGTAGCCAGCATTACCGTGGCTCTGATTATCATGATGTTGATTTATCTGGCGCAGGCGAAATCCCTCCGCACACGCATGCGAAAAGATCACACAGGCGTCAGGGAATCCTCTGCGGATATTTACCGGGAACTGATTGTGACGATTCTTCCGGTGATTTTGAGTACCGTCGTATATAATATCACAAATGTGCTTGATCTGGGTGTGTTCAGCAATATTTTGCAGCGTCAGGGATATTCAGAGGATCAGGCGACAACGATCTGGGGCATCTATTCCGGACAGTTCCGTGTCCTGATGAATGTGCCGCTGGCATTGGCTTCCAGCCTGTCTCCTTCGGTTGTTCCCAGCCTGACGGCGGCGATGGAAAAGCGCGACAAAGCGGATGCGCGTCGGAAAGTCAGCTCATCCATTCGCTTTACCATGCTTTTGACGATTCCCTGCGCGGCGGGCATGGCGGCGCTCGCGGAACCGATTATCACCATGCTTTTTACGAATGAGACGGGGACGCCGCTCTCAGTCGGGATCATGCAGGTTGGTTCTCTGATGATCATATTTTACGCGCTTTCGACATTGTCCACCGGAATCCTTCAGGGGCTTGGGCGGATGCGTCAGCCCCTGATTCACTGCTGCATCGCACTGGTGATTCATTTGGCTGCGCTGTATATTCTGCTCACTACTTTTACATTGAATATTTACTCTGTCGTGATCGCAAACATTATTTTTGCGGTTATCATCAGTTTCCTGAATGCGGTTTCCATCGCCAGGTTTTTGAACTATCGGCAGGAGATTTACCGTACCTTCGTCGTGCCGGCAATTGTTTCAATTATCATGGCGGCGGCCGCATATCTGGTCTATACGGCGGTTCACACGTTTTTGGGCAATACGGTGTCTACGTTCCTTGCGGTGATCGCCGGGGTGGCAGTATACGGGATCGGGATGGTGTCATTCCATGGAGTCACGCAGGAAGAGATTGCGGCGCTGCCGAAGGGGACGGCGATTATACGCATTCTGCGGAAGATGGGGTTGCTGCGGTAGGTGTAGCTGCGCCTGGCTTGGGCAGGATGTCTTCGGACACGCTTGCGCTTAGAATGGGTTTGTTGAGTAAGAAAGGACAGTATTTTATGGATGCGAATAAACTACAGAGAATTAATGAGCTGGCCCGGCGGGCGAAGGCGGAGGGGCTGACGGAGGCGGAGCGAAAGGAACAGGCGGAGCTTCGGCGGGAGTATATTGAGGCGGTTCGCAGGAATCTGCGGGGGCAGCTGGATAATATTGATGTGGTGAACCCGGACGGGTCGATTGAGAATTTGGGTGAGAAGTATGGAAAAAGGGGAAATTAGGAGAATGGTGAAGGAACGGCGTCGGGAATTGTCCGAGGCCGTTTTGAGGGAAAAAAGTGCGGCGATCTGCGCGGCGGTGATGGAGATGCCGGAGTTTTTGACGGCGGATGAGATATTTGTCTATATGGATTGTAAGGGTGAAGTCTCTACGAAGCCTTTGATTGAGGCGTCCTGGCGTTTGGGAAAGAAGGTGGCTGCTCCAAAGGTGGAAGGGGAGGATATGCGTTACTATTATATTTCTTCCTATGAGGATGTGGAGGACGGCTATTTTCATGTGCCGGAGCCGAAGACGGCCGAGCCTGCGGTGGAAGAATTGGCGAAGAGGGTGCTTCTGATTGTTCCTGGTGTGGGGTTTGACCGGGAGAGGAATCGCTGCGGCTATGGGAAAGGCTTTTATGACCGCTATCTGGCAGCACATCCGGAGTATGTGACGGTTGCCCTGGCGTTTGACTTTCAGATTGTAGATGAAGTGCCGACTCGGCCGGAGGATATTAGACCAATAGTGCTGATGACGGAGAGCCGCGTTTTTTCTGATGTACAGAGCAAGCGCTAAGGAGCTGGTGTGGAAAAGAAAATGACGTGTCTGACGAACCATCAGCTTAAGAGAGGATGGATTACGTAAAAGAGAACGAATCACAGGTGAGTACGAAAGAGAAGGAGAGGGACAGCATGGTGAATGACAGCAGAATTCAGAAGATTCCTTATGGCGGTGATTATAATCCGGAGCAGTGGACGGAGGATGTCTGGGCGGAGGATATGCGTCTGTTTCGTCTGGCGGGGATTGATATTGTGACGCTGAATGTGTTTTCCTGGGCGGCGCTGCAGCCGTCGGAGGAGGTTTACGATTTCTCGAAGCTGGACCGGATTATGGATCTGGTGGAGGAGAATGGGCTGAAGGTTTGCTTTGCTACTTCGACTGCTGCGCATCCGGCGTGGATGGCGAAGCGGTATCCGGACGTTCTGCGTGTCGAGTTTGACGGAAGAAAGAGAAAGTTTGGCAGCCGCCATAATTCCTGCCCGAACAGTCCGACCTATCAGAAGTATTCGGTGCGTCTGGCGGAAGAACTCGCGAAACGATACGGGCAGCGCAAGAGTATTGTAGCATGGCATGTCTCAAATGAATATGGCGGGGCGTGCTATTGCGAGAATTGTGAGAAGGCGTTCCGGGTCTGGCTGAAAAAGAAATACGGCACGATCGAAGAAGTCAACCGTGCCTGGGATACGGCTTTCTGGGGTCATACGTTTTATGACTGGGACGAGATTGTAGCACCGGATCTGCGCAGTGAACATTTTGCAGAGACGAGGACGAATTTCCAGGGGATTTCCCTGGACTACAGCCGTTTCAATTCCGACAGTATGCTGGCGTGTTATGAGGCAGAGGCTGCGGCGATCCGCGCCTTTGTTCCGGACGCGAAGATTACCACAAATCTGATGGGCACCTACAAGCCGCTGGATTACCAGAAGTGGGCGAAGTCGATGGATTTTGTTTCCTGGGATAACTATCCGGAGAATGGCGCTCCCTATGCGCGCACCGCGATGAGCCATGATCTGATGCGCGGCCTTAAGGGCGGGATGCCGTTTGCGCTGATGGAGCAGACGCCCAGCGTCTCAAACTGGCTTTCTTACTGTGCGCTGAAGCGGCCGGGTGTGATGCGTCTCTGGAGCTATCAGGCGGTGGCGCACGGGGCGGATACGGTGATGTTTTTCCAGATGCGCAGGAGCATCGGCGCATGTGAAAAATACCACGGTGCGGTCATAGACCATGTCGGTAATGAAAATACACGGGTTTTTCGGGAAATTGCGGCTCTTGGCGCGGAACTGGAAAAATTGGGAGGGCATACGCTGGGCGGCAGAAGCCGCGCGAAAGCGGCGATTGTATTCGATTGGGACAACTGGTGGGCACTGGAGTATTCAGCCGGACCAAACACCGATCTGCACTATCTGGATGAAATATTTCTCTGGTATCGCGCACTGGCGGAGCAAAATTACGCGGTCGACCTGATCAGTGAAGAGGATGCGCTTTCCCGGTACGAAGTGGTGATTGCCCCGGTGCTTTATATGACAAAGACCGGATATGACGAAAAAATCCGCGGCTTTGTGAGGGATGGAGGAATATTCATAACGACATTTTTCAGCGGGATTGTGGATGAGCATGACCTGGTGATTACGGGCGGCTACCCAGGGCGCCTGCGTGATGTCCTGGGCATCTGGGTGGAAGAAATCGACGCTCTGCCGCCGGATGCGAGCAACCAGATGACCTATGAGGGAACCAGTTATCCGGCGCGGCTGCTCTGCGATATTCTGCACACGGAAGGTGCTGAAACGCTCTCTGTTTATGAGAAGGATTTTTATGCCGGATTCCCGGCGCTGACGGTGAACTCGTACGGCGAGGGGAACGCGTATTACGTCGCAACCAGACTTTCGGATGATTTTTATCGTACGTTTTTGCGGGAACGGCTGGAAGAGAAAGGTGTGCGGCCGGTGTTGGATGCAGACGCGGTTTCCTGGCCCACGGAGAAAGCTTCCCCGCACTCTGATGGACGGAAGGCGGGCATCGAAGCTACGGAGCGTTTTGCGAATGGGAAAAGCATTTTGTATGTTTTGAACCATACGGATGAGACGGCGGAAATTACGCTGCCGTCTGAGCGGACGGAGCTTTTGAGCGGCCGCATGCTGAAGCAGGGGGATAAGATTTCTGTAGCGCCGAAGGGTGTACTGCTGCTGGAAAAAAATTTATGAGAGAAAAAAGTTTAAACCGGGATGTTATAAAATACATCGCCATGTTTATGATGCTTTTGAACCATGTCGCGCATGTGTTTTCGCTGTCGGGAACGTTTCTGGGAGAACTGTTTACTGACCTTGGATATTTTACGGCGCCGGTGATGTGCTATTTCCTGGTGGAAGGGTACCACTGCACACATTCGAAAATGCAGTATGGCATTCGGCTGGCTGTATTTGCGCTGATCTCGGAGATTCCTTTCTGCCTTGCGTTTACGCCTTCTGGTGTGATTTCCTTTCAGGGGATGAACATGATTTTTACGCTGCTGTTATGCTTCCTCATTGTCCTTGCCATGGATCAGATTGCGAATCCTCTTTTGAGGGAATTGACAGTTTTTGCCTTGATTGCGGCGTCTGTCTGTTCTGACTGGGCAGTTCTCGCACCTGTCTTTACCGTGCTTTTTGTGTGGGCAGGACAGGAAAAAAACAGAGTCAGAACAGCCTACGTCATCGTGACGCTGGCATTTGGCCTGACCAATTTCAGCAGCGGCATTGGTTATTACCCTCTGCAGAGAAATCTGCTTTTGAGCCTGGGAACGATGATAGGTCCGGCACTTGCAGGTTTTGTGGTTGTCGAATTATATAATGGAATGCGTATCAAGAAGGGACGAGCGTTTTCTCAGTGGTTTTTTTATCTGTTTTATCCGCTGCACCTTTTTGCGTTGAGTTTGCTGCGGATTTACTGTCTGTAAAGGAAATGACATAATGTTGTTTCTTATTGCGCGCTGCTGTGTGCCGGTGGCACACATTTGGCCTTCGCAGGGTGCGGGATCAGCCGTAGAAAATCTTGCCAGGCTCTGCGCATAAATACGATCAGGAGGAAAGGAAAAATGAACACATCAGTAACTACGGAAGATCTTTTCCATTTTGAGGAGCTTTTTGACGCGGACCGTGCAAACCGGGTCGCGATGTACGCTGTGACGGCGAACGGTGTGAACGCGGCGGCGGCGAATTACCAGGCGGCACGGGAGGTCACGCATGATTTTTCCATCAGCCTGGAGCATGGGAAAATTACGAACCAGAAGCAGAGCGGACGCTGCTGGATGTTTGCCGCGCTCAATGTGATGCGCGCGCAGGTGATGAAAAAAACCGGGATGGAGACCTTTGAACTGTCTCAGAATTACACCGTTTTTTATGATAAACTGGAGAAAGCTAATTATTTTCTGGAGAGCATTCTTTCTACACTGGAGGAGCCGACGGACGGGCGCCTGATTGCACATCTGCTTTCCGAGCCGGAGAATGACGGCGGTCAGTGGGATATGCTTTGCAGCCTGGTGGAAAAATATGGCCTGGTGCCAAAGTCTGCCATGCCGGAGAGCGCGGTTTCTTCCGCGACGCGGGAGCTGGACGCTTATCTGACCGAGAAACTTCGCGAATTCGCCTGTGTATTAAGACACGGCCACGCGGAAGGAAAATCGGTGGAAACTCTCCGCGGCATGAAGTTTTCGATGATGGAGACGGTTTATAATATGCTCTGTATCGGGTTCGGCAAGCCGCCGAAGACCTTTGATTTCGAATATCGGGATAAAGATAAAAACTTTCACCGCGACAGGAACCTGACGCCGAAGACGTTTTATGAGAAATACATAGGCCTCAATCTGAGGGACTACATCAGTCTCATCAACGCGCCGACCGCAGATAAGCCATATTACAGAAGCTACGGGGTAGAATACCTCGGAAATGTGTTTGAGGGAAGAGCGGTACGCTATGTGAATCTGCCGATTGAGGAACTGAAAAAGGCGGCCATCGCGCAGATGAGGGATGGCGAGCCGGTATGGTTTGGCTGCGATGTCGGCAAGCGTTCGGAGCGCAAGAGCGGTGTGCTGGATACGGAAAATTACGCGCTGGAAGATCTGTTCCAGACGTCATTTTCTATGACAAAGGCGGAGCGGCTGGATTATGGCCAGAGCCTGATGACACACGCGATGGTATTTCAGGGCGTAAACCTGGATGAGAACGGAAAGCCAAACCGCTGGCAGGTGGAGAACAGCTGGGGCGAAGAGGCTGGTAATGAAGGTTATTTTGTCATGAGTGACCGTTGGTTTGACGAGTATATGTATCAGGTCGTTGTCAACAGAAAGTATCTCTCAAAGGAGATTCTGGATGCTTATTACAGCGAGCCGATCACGCTCAAACCGTGGGATCCGATGGGCTCCCTGGCCTGAGAATGACGGACACCTTCTGACACTTTTTAAGTGCAGACGAAAACAACCGTTCTGAAAAGCAGGCCTCTTTATGGCCTGCTTTTCTAAAGATTTTATGCGCAGGGCTGCGTAAGGTATTTTCCGGCTGCCGCCGGACGCAGCCCGCGCGGCGAGTAGGATTCGGCAAGCCGCCTCCTACTCGATTTGATAGTACAAGGGTGTTGTATTTTTTGAGAATATCCGGATTTACACGGATTGAAAAGATTCTGCAGAAGATTCACCAGAGAACTGGAAGAAAATACAAGGAGAATAATCATGAAAAAGAAAGAGAAATGGTATGTGGCCGCGAAAAAAGCGGATTTTTCCGCCATTGCGGCGAAATTTGGGATTGACCAGGTGACCGCGCGCCTGATCCGGAACCGCGGAATCATAGGAATGGAATCCATCGAGGAATATCTGCATGGAGATCTGTCCTCCCTTCATGATCCGGAATTGATGAAGTATTGCTCTGGGGCGGCGGAACTGTTAAAGAAGAAAATACAGGAAGGAAAGAAAATCCGCATCATTGGCGACTATGATATTGACGGGGTCTGCGCAACCTATATTCTTTATCGTGCGATCACTGCCTGTGGAGGCAATGTGGATTATGAGATCCCGGACCGCATGAAGGATGGCTATGGATTAAATAAGCGCCTGATTGAATTTGCGTATCAGGAACATGTGGATACCATTCTGACCTGTGACAATGGCATCGCCGCCATTGAAGAAATTGCATACGCGAAGGAAAAAGGAATGACGGTGATCGTGACAGACCATCACGAGCCGTTGTTTCTCAACATGGACGATACGGAAGACAAAACGGAAAGCGAGGATCCGGCGGTGCGGATTCCCATGCTGTTTGAAAAGCGGATTTACCGCCTGCCTGCGGCGGACATTGTGGTGAATCCGCATCAGCCCGGCTGCCTTTATCCTTACAAAAAACTCTGCGGCGCCGCGGTGGCCTGGAAGGTAGTTTGCGTGCTTTATCGTCGGATGGGGCATACCCAGGCAGAAGCGGATGAACTGCTGGCTTTTGCCGGATTTGCGACGGTTGGCGATGTCATGGACCTGGACGGAGAGAACCGGGTTCTGGTAAAAGAAGGATTGAAGCGGCTGCGCCGCACAAAAAATCTGGGAATGAATGCATTAATTCGCGCGAACAATCTGGAACCGGCAGCGCTGACTTCCTACCACATCGGGTTTGTTCTCGGCCCCTGCATCAACGCAAGCGGCCGTCTGGATACCGCGAAGCGTTCCCTGCGCCTTCTGCTTTCAGAGACGGAGCAGGAAGCGGAAGAGATCGCCGCGCAGCTGAAGGAATTGAATGATGAGAGAAAGGCAATGACTGAGGAGGCGGAGAAAGCTGCCTGCGCCCTGATTGAAGCCGATAAGAAATATCAGGAAGACCGGGTGCTGGTTGTCTATCTTCCGGAATGCCATGAGAGCATCGCCGGAATCGTGGCCGGCCGCCTGCGCGAGCGGTATTATAAGCCGACGTTTGTGCTCACCGACGCCAAAGCACCTGTGGAAGATGCGGAAAATGAGCCAGCCGAATCCGGTGCTGTTGGATCAGGTGCAGATGAAACCAATGTGGCTGAGTCGGGCATAGCAAAGGGATCCGGCCGTTCCATCGAGGCTTATTCCATGTTTGAGGAGATGGTGAAATGCCAGGATCTCTTCCTGAAATTTGGCGGTCATCCGATGGCAGCAGGGTTTTCCCTGGAAAAGAATCGCATCTCCGATATGCGCCGCCGCCTGAACGAAAACTGTACGCTGACCGAGGATGAATTGGCGGAAAAGGTCAGCATCGACGTTGCGATGCCAATTAATTACATATCCAGCAAGGTGGTTGAAGAGCTTTCCCTTCTGGAGCCGTTTGGAAAAGGAAACGAGAAACCGCTGTTTGCGGATACTTCCCTGTTTGTGGTGTCCGCACGCATCCTTGGAAAGAATAAAAACGTAGTGAAAATGCGTGTTCAGAACCGCCAGGGCTATACCATGGATGCTCTGCTTTTCGGCGATCCGGAGCCATTTCAGACGTATCTGCGTCAGAAGTTCGGTGAAAAAGAGGTGCAGAATGTTTTCAGCGGGCGCAGCAACCGCATTCATATGGACTTCACTTACTATCCGTCCATCGATGAGTATATGGGGCGGACATCGCTGCAGATTATTATAAAGAATTACAGGTAGTGCGTGGCCGGTTTGCGGCCGGTAATGGGTACGGTCTTTCTTCGGAAATATGGAGAGGAGACGGTCCCCATTTTTGTCCAATAGGAAAGTAATGCAGAATTTGCTCCAGTCCTTACGAAGTTTGAATGAAAATCCTGTAAAAGGTTATGGTAAGCTGTTTGAAACCATTGTTTTCGGTGTGCTGTACGTAAAACAGGTATTAGTTCCGGCAGATTTATCTGCCGCAGAAAAGGAAGGAGAAAGAGCATGAGAAAGTCAATAAGACAGAGAGCGTTTGCATGGACGCTCACGGCACTGATGGCAGTCGCAGCAGTACCAGTCATGGCAAATGCAGAGGAGGCAGTATTTGCAAATCCTGGTACTTACACAGCGACGGAGGCTGGTATCAACGGTGACGTTACACTGACGGTGACGTTTAGTGAGAGTGAGATTATGGATATCCAGGTGGAGAGCCAGGAGACGGCTACCATCGGCGCAGCGGCGATGGAGACGCTGACGGAGACGGTGCTGGCGAATCAGTCTCTCGCAATTGATACGGTATCCGGCGCGACGATTTCCTCTACGGCTTACATCGCGGCTCTGACGGCCTGTGTAGAGCAGGCGGGCGGCGACGTAGAGGCACTTAGCAGCAGAGAGATTGCGGCTTCGGATGAGGAGGCGTATCCGGTGACAGAAGCCGATGTCATTGTGATCGGCGCAGGCGGCGCTGGCCTTTCGGCGGCAAAGACAGCGGATGAGAATGGCGCGTCTGTGATCTTGATTGAAAAATCTTCCAATGTCGGCGGCAACACGCTCTGCGCAACGATGGGCATTAACGCGGCGGAATCTCAGGTGCAGACGGATCTGGGCGTTACCGTGACAGTGGAGGAGCTGATTGAGGCACAGTTAAACAACGAAGATGCCGACGAAGCTCTGGTGACCGCTTTTGCCGAGAACAGCGGTGAGACGATTGACTGGCTGGCGTCTCTGGGCGTAGAGTTCAGCGCAGAAGGCGGAAACAGTGATTTTATGCTGATGGCGACTGCGGACGGCAAGACTAGCACGACGCTGATCAACGCACTGAATAATTCCCTGACTTCTACGGACATCACGCTGTATCTGAACACAACGGCAACTACGCTGGTGACAGATGAGAATGGCGCCGTAGTTGGTGTGGTCTGCGAGGATGCAGACGGCAATGAAGTGACCTTTACCGGAAAAGCAGTTGTACTGGCGACCGGCGGTTTCGGACAGAACAGTGAGCTGCTCGCAGAAGTACGTCCGGATCTTGCCAACGCAATCACGGATGAGATCGCTCCGACAACAGGCGATGGCCTTCTGATGGCGCAGACACCGTAAACCTGGAGGATATTCAGCTGTTCCCGCACGTAATTGTCGGCTATGGCCTGCTGACACCGATGAATCTGCCTGGCGGATTTAATCCTGACGCGATCTATGTGAATGAGAACGCAGAGCGTTTTGTGGCGGAAGGTTTTGAGGTATCGGATGCAATTCTTGCACAGCCGGATGGTATGGCGTACTGCATCTTTACAGAGAACAATCTGAATGAGACACTGGAAGGTCTGATGGAGCTTGGCTATGTGGTATCCGGCGAGACGGTCGAAGAGCTGGCGGAAAATCTGGGCCTGGATGCGGATGCGCTGCAGGCAACGATTGATCAGTGGAATGCAGACTGCGAAGCGGGTGCGGACAGCCAGTTTGGCCGTGAAGAAAACCTGAACAAGCTGGAAGGAACGCTTTACGGTTATAATTTTGGTGTCGGCGCGCATTACTTCATGGGCGGTATCCTGATCAATGAGTATACACAGGTTGTTGATACCAATGGCGACGCAATTGTCGGTCTGTACGCAGCTGGTGAGGTGACCGGAGGGTTCCATGGAAATTACCGTGTAGACGGTTCCGGTACAGCGGATGCGTTTGTGTTTGGACGTCTGGCAGGAAAATATGCAACCGCGTATGCCCTCGGTGAGTGATATTGATTCCTTTCAGGTTTTGGGGTAAAAGAGTTTTTCTATTGTGAAGTGAAATACAAAAAAGAAGGATTGTGCAAAGACAGTCCTTCTTTTTTGTGTGCAGGAGGCAAAAAAGTCATCGCCTACTCGGCCGTACCGTATTTCGCGACTGCCAGGTCGATGTATTTCCGCACAATTCCGGTTGGATTCGGACGATAGATGATGCCGTACTCCTCGCTCCAATCCTGTGCGAGAGGAAGTGTCAGCAAATCCGGAATCGTGCGGACGAAATGATTTGCGGTAAGCAAGACGGTGTCGGTCTCGGCACAATAGAAAGCGGCCTGCACCTGCGCGTCTACGTCACTATGCACATCCAGAAAATGAAATTGTTCCAGTTCTCTTAAATATTCTTTTTTCATCATTGGCTCATAGACGATGATGGGATAAGGCGCGAGATCTTCTACAGAGATTACGGATTTTCTGCTCAAAGGATGTTCTGACGCCATGGCTGCCAGATAGGGCATATCTGCCAGTTTGGTGTACGCAAGAGGCGAATGCGCGGTCAGCTCGGAGTAAAAAGTCTCTCCCACATCCGCGATGTCGTGTTCTACCCGGTATTCTCCGCTGTGATTTGGGTGCACGACGCGGTGGATGCGGATGTCCGGATATTTTACCGCGAAAGCTTCTGTAACGTCATTCAGGAGAACCTGGTGCTCTACGTAGCTGATGCGGATCGAATCCTGCGCCGGCGAAGACTCCCGGCACCGCGCAAACACATCATTTTCCAGCTTCAGAATATCCTTGGCTCCCTCGTAAAAGCTTTTCCCAGCGTCAGTCAGCGTGATGCCGGCCGTATTGCGGAGAAGCAGCTTTTCGCCGACTTCGTCTTCGAGCTGGTTCATCTGACGCAGCATGGCCTGCTTTGACATAAATTCGGTTTTTTCGGCTTTTGAAAAACTCCCAAGGTTTGCGATGGTCACAAATAATTGAAGTTGTCTGGTGGTCATTGATAGGTTCCTCCGTGTGTTGTGTCGAATGGAGCTCGTTTGTGCGATCTGTGCTCGGTACGTTTTCTCTACCGCTATAGTAACACCTTTTTCATTCCTTTTCAAAGGGGGATTCTTTATAATTGTTAACAGTAAAGAACAGCATCGAAAGGAAAAGACAGTCTGTGCAGGTTCACCTGCTAAAGGCTGTATTTTCCTTTCGGGATGGGCGTTTCGCCCATCAAGCCACAGACATATGACGCGTTAGCGGCATATAGCCTGCAACGCAGGCGGTCTGCGGCCTGCTGTTCAAATAGATAACATGATAAATGAGGAGGAAATACTATATGCAGGAACCAAAACCAGCGGATTACAGTGAGGATCGGTATTTTGGCGGCCCGGACAGCCCCAGACGGGCGGACGGGCTGCAATTTGGCTACACGCCGTATTCCCTGAAATCTGAGAACGATGACTCAAATAAAATCACCAGAGCGTGCTACGACAGCTACATGATTGAATACCGCTACCTGGATTCCTGGGTGGCGGATACGCATGCCAGCCTGTGGGGAAAGACATTCGATACGCCCATCATGGTAGGCGGATTATCTGCGATTGCACCATTACTGCACAAAAATGGCATGACGGAGATTACAAAAGGGGCACTTGCCATGAACACGCCTGCACTGTTTGGCTATATTTCCAATCAGGAGGTGGATGAGCTGGTGGCGACTGGGGCGCAGTGCATCCGTATTGTGAAAATGCAGCGCGACAATGAGGCGGTTCTCTCAGAAATTCGTCATGACGAGGAATGTGGATGCTTTGCCGTGGCGATGGATATTGACCATGGCATCGCGCCGGATGGTACACTCTATCATCCGACACCGGATTATGGCCAGCTTTGTCCGAAGACGACCGAGGAGATTGCGATGTATGTGAAGTCCACGAAGCTGCCGTTTATCGCCAAAGGGGTTTTGTCAGTACAGGATGCGGTAAAATGCGCGGACGCGGGCGTGGCAGCCATTCTGCTCTCCCATCATAAAGGGGAAATCCCGGATGCGGTGCCGCCGCTGTATGTCCTGCCGGAGATCAAAAGAGCGGTGGGAGACCGGGTGAAAATTTTTGTTGACTGTGGGATTACAAGCGGAATTGATGCTTACAAGGCACTGGCGCTTGGTGCGGACCGGGTGTGCGTGGCGAGAAATCTGGTGAAACCGTATATGACAGAGGGCGCAGCGGGAGTAGAGCGTCGGCTTCGGGAACTGACGGCAGAACTGTCCTGTGTGATGGCGCGGACCTGCACGCCGGATACGGATCATTTTGATCCGACGACCCTGAGAAAGAAAGACTGGTAAATGAAGATCGGAAGCAGACGCACGGTGGTCAAACAGCGGATAAGTGTCTGCGGAAAGGAAGAATATGAATATAGGAATATGTGGTGCTGGCACGATTGCCAGCTGGATTTCGGATATTTTGGGTCAGCAAAATAGTGAGCGAATCGTAAAATATGGCGTAGCAGGCCGGTCTGCCGATTCCTGCCGCCCGTTCGCGGAAAAATATGGCTGGCAGAAGGTGTATGACAGCTATGAGGAACTGATGTGCGACGACGCAGTGGATGTCGTGTATATTGCGGTTCCGAACCATGTACATATGGATCTGTGTCTGAAAGCGTTGGAACACGGAAAAAATGTGGTTGTAGAGAAGCCGTTTGCTGTGAATTACACACAGGCGAAAATGATGATTAATAAAGCGCAGGAAAAGGGTGTATTTTTATCAGAAGCGCTCTGGCCGGCCTTTCTGCCGTCCCGACACATCATTGACCATATCATCAAAGATGGAAAGATTGGCCGTCTGACGGGCGCAAAAATTATCAGCAAAGGCAACGTCATGTTTCTGGAGCGTGTAAAGAAGCTGGAAACCGGAGGCGGTTCGCTTCTGGATATGGGACCTTATATTTTAAGCCGGATGACCTGCCATTTTGGAACGGATTACGAGTCAGCTGAGGGACATTTTGAAATGCTGGAGAGTGGCGTGGATGCCAGAGATTACTATACAGTGACTTATCCGGGCGGGATAAAGATTGAATGTGTTTCCACGATCAATACACCAGAAGACGAGAGGGAGGAGTTCTGTGAGATCTTTGGCACAGAGGGCAGTATTTACCTGGATGCAGTTTCTAATCCGAATGAGCTGGAGATTCGCAATCTGGATGGCTCCCTCCGTGAAAAGCCGGGGCTTCCGCCGCTGATTGTGAACTCGGAAGTGCCATTTGTGAAGGGCTATGAGCATGAGTGGATCAAGATTGAGCAGGCGATCCGGGAAGGCAAAACACAGACAGAGGACGCTCCGTGGGAGCAGACGCTGGCTATCTCGAAAATTATGACTGAGCTGCGTGCGCAGGCGGGAGTAGTGTTCCCGTTTGAATGAAGATAGCGAATAACGATTCAGGACAGTACCTCGTAACTGTGAAAGTACGGAATCGTTACGAAAGCAATAAGAAAGGAAATCAAATGAAAGCGAACGAAAATACAAAAGTACCTATTCCGCAGAAGCTGGCTTATGGCTGTGGAATGAGCGGCGGTAATATTATGAGTGTTTTGATGTCAAACTTTATCACGGCTTATTATACAGACACGGCTTTGATTGCGCCGATGGCCATTGCGACCATGATGGTAGTAGCCCGTGTTTTTGACGGCGTCAGTGATTTTGCCATGGGAAGTGTGGTAGACCGCACGAACACGAAGCTGGGCAAAGCGCGCCCGTGGATTTTTGTGGCGGCTCCTCTGATGCTGGCAGGCATCATTCTCATCCTCAATGTTCCGGCAAACTGGGCGGAGCAGATGAAGCTTGTTTACGCGTATATTACTTATATTTTCCTGAATGCGATTGTATATACGATTTATGGTATTTCACACACGGCTCTTCTGCCGCGTATGACGCGGGATTCCGAGGATCGCACCCTGACATCCACTGTAGCGATCATTATGCAGAACCTGGCGCAGATCGCAGCCGCAAGCGGCATCACGGTGCTTTACCTGAACATAGGCTGGCGGTACACCAGTGTGATCGTAGGTCTCGTCGCGGGTGTGCTGATTTTGATTGAGGCTCTCGTCTGCCGGGAAAAGGTAGACATGGAAGAAGACGGCCATACGGAGAATTCCGGTCAGAAGAAGCAGGCGCCGCCACTTATGGAGCAGTTCGGTGCGGTATTGAAATGCAAATATTTCTGGTGCTGCCTGATTTTCGGTATCTGCACTCTGGTCTATAACGCAAACGCTGCGTCCTGTACGATTTATTATTGTACGTGGGTGCTGGGGGATTCCATGTATACCGCTACTTTGCTGGGACTGGGAGTTGCTCCGAGCATTATCATGCTGGTTGTCACCCCTTATCTGACGAAACGCTTCTCCAAGCGTTCCTTCATGTCCGTATGCTCCCTGGGACTGATTCTGAGCTTCCTTTTGGTTCTCATTGATCCGACCAGCAAGACGCTGCTTCTTGGCTGCGCCTTCCTGCGGAGTTTTGCGGGAGGTCCAATGTTTGCCGGTATTTACGCATTTATTGCAGATTCGGCGAACTATGTGGAGTGGAAATCTGGTATTCACGCGGAAGGTCTGATGTCTGCTTCCCAGTCTATGGGACAGAAAATCGGTATGGGCATCGGCGGGGCCAGCGTGATGTGGGTGCTGGCTGCTGCCGGATATGATTCTACACTGGAAACGCAGTCTGCAGCAGTGATTTCCGCCATGAAATTCAGCTACATCTGGGTAGATGCCATTACCTGTGTCATTCTGCTTCTTTGCATTTTACTTCTGGATGTAGAAAAATATCTTCCGGAAATGCAAAAACAGTGAAGCCTGCCAGAACGGTAAAAAGTGCTAAAAACAGATAAAGAAAACAGCCTTAGACTGACAAAAAAACGGATTTCCGGAAACAGACTCTTGCTTTTTTGACGAAAATCGGATAGACTTGACATAAGTTTTGCGGCGATGCCAGACAGTGTGACGCAAAAGAACGTACACAGTGGTATTGCCGCATATTCAAATGTGAAAAACAGGGGGGTAACAGAAATATGGAAACAAAAAACATCCAGGAGTTCCTTGCTCTGGCAAAGCTGGGAAGCTCCTATGCCGCGGCAGAGAAGCTGTTTATTTCGCAGTCCTCTCTTGTTCGCCACATCCAGTCGATCGAAGAAGAGTTTGGAGTACCGCTGTTTGACCGCACCAGGAGAGGATTTTCCCTGAATGAAAATGGCAAGCTTTTCCTTCCGTATGCAGAAAAGATCGCCATGCTGCAGTCGCAGTGCTACCAGTCGCTGCATCCGGAGGAGAAAGATCCGGACGTGATCCGGATAGCGTCGGAAGGGAAGATCATCGACCTGATGATTGCTTTTAAGAAAGAGTATCCGACCTACAATATTGATTATCAGAAATGTTCCAATATCGAGATTGAGCTGCGTTCCGGGCAGGTTGAGGTAGCGTTTCTTTCTACTATGACATCCTCACACGAGGATTTGAACGCGATCCCATTCTATAACGAAGAAGTACTGGCCGTCCTCTATGAGGGTCATCCGCTTGCTGACAGAGAGTCGGTTCGCCTGGAGGATCTGCGCGGAGAGCAGTTTGTGGCGCTCTGCGACGATGTGGTTTTTGACGATACCTTTCTGGAACGCTACCGGAGAGTGGGTTTTGTACGCGAAATATCTGCGTCTGTCCCGGTGGGTACAGATCTGATGCGTCTGGTAAAAGAAAAAATCGGCATCGCACTGATGCATGGCAACGCGGACACTACGCCGGAATATCCGGGAGTAAAGGTCATTCCGCTGGAGCCGCGGATGCAGTATGAGGTCTGTATGTGTTATCGTAATGACGTTCCGCTCACGAAAGCCGCTGAAGCATTTGTCAATTTCGCAAAGCGGTGGCATGTGCGCAACGGAGACATCAACCTTTCCTTTGATGCGATGATCTGATGAATCGAGCAGGGAGATTTTCTCCCTGCTCGCCGCGCGTGGCGCATCCAGCGCCAGCTGGAAAACTTCCGTGTATGCCCCTGCGCATAGAAAACTCCCCCGCTGTAAAAGCGGGGTTTTTGTTCTATAACGATCCTGTAATTCATGGTGTGACTTACCATGAGTCGATAAATATAAAATTTCCTTTCTTAATTCATTAATTTCCATTTACAAACTGCAAAAATGACGGAAATATAGCGCTTAATCAGTGAAAAAGAAGCAAAACTGACGATGCATTTTATGAAGCACCCACTTTGGTGTGTGGTTTAATGATAAGACGCAAAATGTGGTAGAGTATTGCCATCAGATAAAAGAAATGAAAAACAAACCCGGAAACGGAAGCCGGGGGAAAGCGGATAGGATAGATATCCGTAAGATAGGAACAGCGAAAGGAGGACTTGCCTTTGAACAATCTTTACGGACGGGAGAGCAAACAGGCCAAACGGAACAGGAAGGCCAGGGAGAAGGAAGCAGATTCCCGCTCCTACCACAGTTTATCTTACCATCGGTTCTTTGAAAACTATACAGAGTATTGTACGACCAATGAGAGGGGTAAGAAAAAAATCATCCGGAAATATACGGGGCCTGTTTACGTTCAGGAGATTCCAAAAACGATGAGAATGATCATGAAGCTGTTTTTTCTGCTTGCATTTGTCCTCATGGCCTGGCTGGTTTACCACACCGGAGCGATAGAAGCGCAGGAGACCGCAGCCACCGCCTGGTATTTGGCGATTGCGGAACTTCTGACCATTTTATCTCTGACTTATATGGGCTATACGCTGCTGACCGGATATCTGTTTGCTCCGCAACGCATGACGACTGGCGATTATAAGAGCTCGTCGAAGGCTTTGATCCGTGCGGCAAAGGCAGCAGCGGCTTGCTTTGGAGCGGATGCGGTATTTACTGCGATTGGCTGTCTTTTATCCCAGGAACAGCTTTTACGGGCAGATGCGCTGCATATGGCGTATTTCCTGGCGGGAGCAGTTCTTTCCTTATTAATTTTTCAGATGGAACGCAGCATTCCGTACCGGGTGGAAGAAGCGGCGGAGCGGCCGTCTGATGATGAAGGTACGGAGATTCTGTATCGGTGAGAAAGACACGATTGTCTGTAAAACAGCACAGAATGATTACATCAGGAATCTGACCGGCATGGCCGGTTTGTATTTATAATTCAATTCATTATTTCACAAGGAGGAAAACAAAAATGATGAAGGAAATCAGCAGAAGAGACTTTTTAAAAGGTTCCGCGGCAGGAATGGTTGCAGTAGCGCTGTCAGGATTTGGCATCAGCGCGTCAGCGGCGAGCGGCGTGATTCTGGACAATGGCCGTTATGAGAAGCTGGTAGTAGCAATCTCTGAGGATCCGCAGGATCTGGAAGGTGACGATGTAAACGTAGGATCCCGCTACTATTGGATCTACGGCGTATATGAGAGCCTGTTCGATTTCGCGGATGACAACAGCGGCGAGCTGCTTCCGTGCCTGGCTTCCGGTTATGAGGAAGTGGATGATGGCGCAACCTGGCTTGTTACGCTGAATAGTGATATTTATGACTGGGATGGCAACAACATTACCTCCAGTGATGTAAAATATTGCTTCGACTGGATCATTAACAATGGTCAGGCGATCCGCTTTGATTATTTTGATTCGATTGAAGTCATCGATGATTACACCTTCTATATGCATTGGACAGAGACTCCGCCTGCGATTTCAGAAGTAGAGTTCCCGCTTGTGCGTACACTGATTTTCTCAGAGAAGGCTTATGAGGATCACAATGGCATGACAACGGATCCGTGCGGTACTGGCTGCTATAAGGTGACAGAGTTTACTGCGGGCTCCAAGGTTGTGATGGAAGCAAATGACGAATATTGGGGACTGAATCATACAGAACTTTCTGGCCGTCATACCGCAACGGTACAGACCTATGAGTTGGATGTTGTATCTGAGGCTTCTACCGCAGTGATTGGTCTGGAGACCGGTACGCTGGATGTCTGCAGCTATGTTCCGCTTTCCATGCTGGAAGAGTTCCAGACCGGAGCACAGTCCGCAAACTATAAGGTAGAGATTATCACACAAGGCGATTTCTGGTATTTCGCTCCGAACGCGCAGACAGTAAACGAGGATCTGCGCCGCGCAATGTTCTACGCGCTGGATAATACTACGATCTGCACCGCAATGGGCGGCTCTTACACAGCGGCTACGACAATTGGTACCGAGGCATTTACGGATTATGATGAGAGTCTGGAGCTGACGGATACTTTTGTTACAGAGTATGACTTGGACAAGGCAAAAGAGTATGTGGAAGCGTCCGGTTACGCGGGAGAGACCCTGACCCTGATCTGTGTCAACAACGAGGCAGCTGTCGCAGCAGCAACCATGATGCAGCTTCTGCTGGCACAGGCTGGTATCAATATTGAGATCAACTCCGTTACCAACGACACCTACAACACCATCACCAGCCCGCAGTACTCCGATCAGTGGGATATCATGATCAATACGCTTGGCGGCTCAAACATGGTTGCCAGCTGGCATCTGATGATGGACAACGAGGTAAACAACGGTCTGACCTTCTCCCTGATTGAGGATGAGACACTTCAGGAGCTGTATGAGACTGCAACCGCGGACGCAACGCATGACGCGGAGCATATGAGAGCGGTTCTGGATTATGTGGTAGAGCATGCGTACTTCTACCCGGTAGCGAAGATCAGTTCCGGTCTTGTCTACACAAAGGATATCTCTGAGATGTTCTACCGCGAGGGATATTATACTCCGGGTGCAGCAAGCTTTTCTGTAGAGTAATAAAAAACATTATCTGATATGTGGAGCCCCGCAGTCCGGAATTTCCCTGATTCACCGGCGCTGATAATGGTGCAGGGGCTCCTGACATAACAGAATACAGACAATGTTGCCTGTCACTGATCCGAAATACAGGGAATCTGCGGCAGGCACAATTGCATAGGAGGATTTTCATGATTAAATATGTCATCAAACGAATTTTAAGTATGATCGTGATTCTCTGGTGCGCAGGGCTCGTTATTTTTACAATCACCTATCTGGTTCCGGGAGACCCGGCAAGCCTTCTTCTCGGAAAAGAAGCTTCCGCGGAAACCATTGCACAGAAGCGGATCGTGATGGGATTAGATAAATCCTATCTGCAGCAGCTCGGCACCTATATGTTTAATACTTTCCTGAGACTGGATTTTGGAACCTCTTGGGTATTTTCCAGTCCGGTGATTGATGAACTTCTCATTCGGCTGCCTCGTACCCTGATTGTCGGCTTAAGCGCGATGGTGCTCAATGTTGTGATCGGCACGCTACTTGGTATCTTTGCCGGTACACATGAAGGAAAATGGCAGGATTCCGCGGTCATGATCATCGCAATGGTGTTTATATCGGCGCCGGATTTCTTCGTCGCGCTTCTTCTGATTTTACTATTCTCCCTGAAGCTGCAAATATTGCCTGCTTATGGAATTGATAGCTGGAAGTGTTACATCCTTCCGATTATCTCCAGTTCCCTGGGCGGCATTGCGATTAATGCCAGACAGGCACGCAGCAGTATGCTCGAGGTAATCCGCGCAGATTTCGTAACGACAGCCCGCTCGAAAGGACAGAGAGAGGGTGTTATTGTCAGAAAGCATATGCTTCCGAACGCCATGATGCCGATTATCACGGGTGTGGGAGGCGGCCTGGCGACGGTTATCGCTGGTTCTCCGGTGATTGAATCCGTATTCTCCATTCCCGGAATTGGCGCTTATCTGCTCTCCGGCGTGAACCAGCACGACTATCCGGTGGTGCGGGCCTGCGTAATTTTCTTTGCACTGTTTGCGTCGATCGCCATCCTGCTTATGGATCTGTGCTACGCATTTCTTGACCCGCGGATTAAAGCACAGTACAGCAAAGGAAAGAAGGTGGGATAAATGGCAAATGAGAAGAAAAGCTACAGAACGAATCCTTTCGCAGATTTCATAAGGCGAATGACAAAAAGCTTCAGCGCGAAGCTGGGCGTAATCCTGTTTGTTGTAATCGTGCTGTTCTGTCTGATCGGTCCGTTTTTCTCTCCGTATGGAGTCAATGACGTCGATCTGCTGAATATGTATGCAGGACCATCGGCGAATCACATTCTGGGCTGTGATGCCTTGGGGCGTGATATGTGCACCCGTCTGATGTATGGCGGTCGGTATTCTCTGGCGCTTGGTATTGCCGCATCTGTATTTGGTGCGTTTGTCGGCGTGGTGATCGGTTCCATCGGCGGCTACTTTGGCGGAATAACGGAGACTCTGATTATGCGTCTGATGGATGTCTGGTCAGCGCTTCCTGGAACCCTTCTGTGTATTTTGATTTCCAGCGCTATGGGTAATGGCTTTTTCCCGACGGTGATTGCTCTGACAGTGGGCGGCGTTCCGGGCACGGTGCGAATGATCCGCGGCCAGATTCTGACGGAGCGTTCTAAGGAATACATAGAGGCGGCGCAGTCCATCAACTGCAGCAGTCTGGTGATTATGTTTAAACACCTGCTGCCGAATGTGATCCAGCCGATCATCGTGACGACTACGATGGGCATTGGCTCGACTATGATTATGGCAGCTTCCCTTTCTTACATTGGTCTGGGCATCCAGCCGCCAAGTCCGGAATGGGGCGCTATGCTTTCGGACGGCCGCTCTTACATCCGTACGAATCCGCACCTTTTACTGGTTCCGGGTATAGCGATTGCTCTGACTGTATTTGCGATTAACCTGATGGGCGACGGCATCCGTGACGCGCTGGATCCGAAGCTGAGAGACTGATAGAAGGAGGGTTGAAAAAATGGCTGAAAATAAAGAATTTCTTTCTGTCAAAGATCTTGAAGTGATCTATACACAGGCGCGCAAAACGGTGCATGCGGTCAATGGCGTGAGCCTCAGCGTGCCGAAAGGAAAAACACTCGGCCTGGTCGGTGAGACGGGCGCGGGGAAGACTACCATCGCGAAGGCAATCCTGGGAATTCTGCCGGATCCGCCCGCAAAGGTCCTGGGCGGACAGATTTTTCTTGAAGGCGAGGATCTTCTGAAAAAAACAGAGGATGAGATGCTGGACGTGCGCGGCGGTAAGATTGCGATGATTTTCCAGGATCCGATGACGGCGCTGAATCCGCTGATGACGGTCGGCGACCAGATTCTGGAGGTTCTGCTTTTGCACAACAGCTATGACAATGCCACCGGAATGAAAAAGGCCGGTGAGATGCTGGAGACGGTAGGCATTCCTGCAGAGCGCTATGGAGAGTATCCGCACCAGTTCTCCGGCGGGATGAAGCAGCGCGTGGTCATCGCGATGGCGCTGGCCTGCAACCCGCAGCTTCTTCTGGCGGATGAGCCGACGACAGCTCTGGATGTGACGATTCAGGCACAGGTGCTGGATCTGATCAATGAATTAAAAGTAAAATTTGAAACCTCCATGATCCTGATCACGCACGATCTGGGCGTAATTGCGCAGACCTGTGACACTGTAGCAGTGATTTATGCGGGGAGAATCGTAGAAAGCGCCAGCAAGGAGGATCTGTTTGATCATCCGACCCATCCGTATACGAACGGACTGTTTGCTTCTCTTCCGAGTATGACAGACGATAATGAGAAGCTGAAGCCGATCGCGGGGATGCCGCCTGATCCGACGAATCTGCCAAAGGGCTGCGCGTTCTCACCGAGATGTCCGTATGCAACGGACGCGTGCAGATCCGGAGAAATCCCCATGCGGGAGGTGGCGCCAGGCCATTTCTGCGCATGCGTAAGGAAGGGAGGAGAAGCAGATGGCTGAAGAATTAATTCGTGTGGAGCATCTGAAAAAATATTTTAAGGTTCCGGCCGGAACCAATCACGCGGTGGATGATGTCAGCTTTACCATCCAGAAAGGCGAGACGCTCGGCGTGGTAGGTGAGTCCGGCTGCGGAAAAAGTACGCTTGGCCGTACCCTGATCCATCTGCTTGAGTCTACCGAGGGAAAGATTTATCTGAACGGGCAGGATATCACGGATGTGAAGGGGCATGAGCTGAAAAAAGTCCGTGAGAAGATGCAGATTGTTTTCCAGGATCCGTATTCGAGCCTGAACCCTCGTTTGCGCATTGAAAATACGGTTATCGAGCCGCTGAAAATGTCCGGACGCTTCCACTCCAAAAAGGAACTGAAAGAGGAAGCCAACCGTCTGATGGAGCTGGTCGGCATCGATGAACGTCTGCGGGAAGCTTATCCGCATGAACTCGACGGCGGCCGCCGCCAGAGAGTCTGCATTGCCCGCGCACTGGCGCTGCAGCCGGAATTCATTGTCTGCGATGAGCCGGTATCGGCATTGGACGTGTCGATTCAGGCAGCGGTGCTGAACCTGCTCCAGGAACTGCAGGAGCAGCTGGGCATGGCGTATATGTTTGTCACGCATGACCTTTCAGTTGTCCGGCACATTTCCGATAACATCTGTGTCATGTACCTCGGACAGCTGGTAGAGAAGAGTCCGACAAAGGAGCTTTTCCATAATACGCTGCATCCGTACACGAAGGCATTGCTTTCCGCGATTCCGTCCACGGATATCCACAAGCCGATGCAGCGCATTCAGCTTAAGGGTGAAATCACGAGCCCAATTAACCCGAAACCGGGCTGCCGTTTCGCATCCAGATGTCCTTACGCGACAGAGGCCTGCCAGCAGCCGCAGAAGCTGGTAGAGGTCGAGAAAGACCACTTCGTATCATGCTGTCGCATCAAGGAGATCGGGTAGGAGTATTGGCAAAGACTGTAATTTGAAATCATCAGGAGTGTGATAGGATGTTCACCGGAAAACAAAAGACAATAAATATAATCCTTGTTTTTCTGATTCTTGCGGGCGCGACGGTCTATTATTTCTTTTACTCCCAGCCGTCCGCAGCCATTCAATTTTCCGATGAGGAGGGAATGGTTTCTTTTTCTGGACAAAACGATACCTCGGATGTATTCTATTTTTCGGAGATAGTGTCGATTGAACTGGAAGAAGAGCCGGATTATGGTTCTGCAGTGGACGGCGGTGTTGTAAATAAGAGAAACGGGTACGGAACCTGGGAGAGTGAATCCTTTGGAACTTATCATGCGTATTTTACAACGAAAATCACCTCCTGTATCGTGATTTCGGATGCAGAAAAAACGGCTGTGTTTAATATCGATAATGCGGAGACCACGCAATCTCTGTATGAACAGCTGGTGGCGTATTGGGAGGAGCAGCAGAACGATTGACATAAAATGGCTTAGGCCGTTTGCGGTCAAATAACCCAGATGCAGGCGCGTCTATTTGGCGCGTTGCTTCGCGGGAATAAATTATGAAAAATTAATTGGCTAATCTATGGCTGCGGTATTAGACTTACGCAGCGAAGGCAGGAGGAGACGTATGATTGTAAGAATTGGACGGAATGGAGAGATTGAAAAAGAGGTAAATAAGACCATCCAGGAGACCCTGATCGTGATGGATATGGGACATTCTCACGCGATGGAATACGCGCCGATCAACCCGACAGAGACCAGCCAGATTGCGGTCGTTTTGATGCACTGCGACCAGAATTATATGGGGCTTAAGATGGCTCCAGCCCTCGCCGAGAGAGGGTATCATGTACTTGCGTGTGAATCGGTCGAAGGCGGAGAGATCGACCGGAAATTTATGATGCTTGACTCCGCGATCCGCTATCTTCGCCAGAATAAGGAAATTGAAAAGGTTATTCTGATGGGGCACAGCGGAGGCGCGACTCTGATGACAGCATATCAGAGCATCGCGGAAAATGGCCCGGAAATTTATCAGGGCGATGAGATGATTTACAAATGTACGCTGAAAGAAAAACCGGCTGCGGCGGATGGCCTGATGTTGATTGATGCAAACTATGGCAACGGCGTGATGTCGCTTCTGAGCATGGATCCGGCAGTAGAAGAAGAGGGCAACGGCATGAAGCTGAATCCGGAATATGACATCTTCGACCCGGCAAACGGCTATGATCCGGCAGGCGCGCATTATAGCGAAGAATTTATCAAAAAATATCAGTCCGCACAGAAAGCAAGAAACGATAAACTGATCGATCTGGCACTGGAGCGCCTGGAAAAGATTCAGAAAGGCGAGGGAAACTACGTGGACGACGAGCCGTTCTTCATCACGGCAGCCGACCAGCCCAAGCCAAACAACCGGCTGCTGCCGGAGGATACGCATTTCCTGAGCCATACAAAGGGAGAGTATGACCTGGTTCATGGCGATGGAACGGTGACTCATGAGCGGATCTATAGCCTGCGTACGGCGGAATGTGATCGTTGCTTCTCGAATACTTATGGAATGGGCGTAAACAAGAACACCGTCAAAGGCTTTTTAAGCGCACAGGCGCTGCGAACGACCGAAGAGTTTGCGGTTCTTGAAGACGGGATCGTTGGAGTGGACTGGAAATCCAGTTACGCTTCCCCGATCGGTAATATTGATGGAATCACGGTTCCGACCCTGCTCATGGGTATGACCGGCGGGTATGAGTATCTGGCTTCCGAGATGATCTATGAGCGTGCGAAAATGGAAGATGTGACGATTGCCTTTGTGCGCGGCGCAACCCATATGTTCTTCCCGAACCGTGACGCAGAGAAAACGCCGGGTGAGTTTGGGGATACCGAGAACGCGCTGTATGACTATATGGCGAAATGGATGAAGAGATTCGCATAGGAGGAAGAGAGTATGCAGACATTAAAAGGACGTACCTGTGTCTTTGCCGGTGCGAGCGGCGGCGACGGCGTGGCAGCGGTAAAAGCACTCTGCCAGGCGGGGATGAATGTGGTCATGATGACCCATCAGCCAGCGCAGGCTCAGGGGCTGATGGATGAGATGGAAACCCTCGGCTATCCGGGAAAATGTGTGGCAGTCCAGGACGGAAACGCACAGACGCCGCCGGTTTCGGATGAGGAGGTTTACCGGAAAATTTTTGAGGAGCAGGGCTCTATCGATGTGATCATCTGCAACATGGGCGGAGACGGCTTTGAGGACAGCATCGACACGGTTGACACTCAGATGCTGTTAAAGGATGTCGGGCTTCTGCTTGGCGGAAGCTACACAATGCTCAAATGTGCGCTTCCGTATCTGCGCAAGAGCGCCTGCCCGCGTGTCATTTTTATGACGACCGTAGAGGGCGCCAGAGGCGGAAAGCTGGAGGGCTTCACCAACGCTGTGGCAAAGGGCGCGGTGCTTTCGCTGACCAAAAACTGCGCCGCGAGGCTGGCAGATGAGGGCATCACAGTCAACTGTATCCAGAAAGGCGCCATCGAGCGTCTGCCGCACAAAGGGCCGGATCATGGACCGAAGATGAAAGACACTTCGGCGATGCTGCCATATATCCCGGCCGGCAGAATGGGAACACCGGAAGATCTGGCGGGAGCAATCTGCTTCCTCGCAAGCGAAGAGACGTCATACATCACCGGCACGGTACTGGATGTGAGCGGCGGGCTGAGTCTGGTGTGAGAAGAGAATGTGTAACTATTCAGAACAGCAGGCCGCAGGTCTACGCTTCGCTTCGGTCGGCGCTTGGCGAACGTCCACTGGACGTTCAGCGCCGCCTGCTATGCAGGCTATATGCCGCTTACGCGTCATATATCTGTGGCTTGATGGGCGTTTCGCCCATCCCAAAATGAAAATACAGCCTTTAGCAGATAAATCTGCACATCTACGCTTCGCTCCGGTCGGTGCTAAACGAGCGCCACTGGCGCTCAGCACCTGTCTTTTCATTTTGATGCTGTTCTGAACTGTTACAAAAATGTTTTGAATGGATTGTTGGTAAAAGAGTATCATCGGATGGCGGTGGTACTCTTTTCTGGTTTCGTACAGATGTAAAATCGGTTCAGCTTCGTTGACACGACGGACGTGATTTAATATAATGCACAGACAGGGGTGCGTAAGATACCGTGGGGGAAAAGGAGCAGTTGCATTTATGAAAGAGTTTATTATAAATCAAAAGGAAGAAGTAGGGGTATTTTTATCTTCGGAAGAGGACTTCGCGGTCCGGCAGGCTGTCGAGAATCTGTGTGCGGATCTGGGACGCGTGTGCGGTGCGCGGGCAAAGCTTGTGACGGAGAAGGATGACGATGCTGCGGAAAACGGAGAGGTCGGAACGCGTGGGGCTGCCGTGGATCGTGAGGCAGCCGCGAATGGCAGACATATGGAGAAGATTGTGATAGGAACACTGGGAATCACGGAGCTTCCGAATCACTCTGACGTGACTGATAAAAAAGGAAGCGGAATCTGGGAGGCATTTTCCCTGCTGGTGTCAGATGGAGTGCTGTATATCGCCGGGGCGGATCGACGGGGAACGATTTATGGGATTTATGAATTCTGTGAGATGATTGGCGTATCTCCCTGGCACTGGTTTGCGGATGTGCCGGTGAAGAAAAAGGAACGTATTTTCCTGGAAAACGGATTTCATAAGACGGATGCGCCCTCCGTGCAATATCGGGGTATTTTTATCAATGATGAGGAGGAGCTGGAAGCCTGGTCCCAGACTTATATGAAGGAAACGACCATCGGCCCGAAAACCTATGCGCGTGTTTTTGAACTGCTGCTGCGTCTGAAAGCAAATTATATCTGGCCGGCGATGCACGTCAACGCCTTTAATATGGATCCGGAAAATGGCCGGCTTGCGAATGAGATGGGGATGGTAGTGGGAACTTCTCACTGCGATATGCTCCTTCGGAGCAATCAGAATGAATGGACACCCTGGTGTGAGGAAAATGACGCCCTGGATGTTTCCTATGATTATTCCATCGCGGGAAGAAATCGGGAGATGATTCAGCGCTACTGGAGAGGGAGCGTCGAGCAGAATCTGGAATATGAGGTGAGCTATACTGTAGGGATGCGCGGCATCCATGACAGCGGATTTGTCGCGGAAAAGATTGACAGCAGAAATGACCTTTCAGAGGAAGAGAAGCAGAAGCAAAAGGTCGCCCTGCTGGAGAAGGTAATTACAGATCAGCGTGAAATCCTGAAAAAAGTGACAGGGAATGCACATACTTTCCAGACTTTCGTGCCTTATAAGGAGGTTTTGTCCCTGTATGACGCGGGGCTGAATCTGCCGGAGGATATTACTCTGATCTGGGCGAATGATAATTTCGGCTATATGCGCCGCTATCCGAATGAAAAAGAACAGATGCGCGCGGGAGGACACGGCTTGTACTATCACGCTTCCTATTGGGCGCATCCGGGTATGAGCTACCTGTTTTTTAATTCCACGCCGCTCGCTCATATGAAAAATGAACTGCGAAAATCGTACGAAAACGGGATCCGAAAGCTCTGGGTATTGAATGTCGGAGCCATCAAGCCTCTGGAGCAGGACATTACCTTTTTTCTGCGCTACGCATGGGAAATCGGAAGAGAGGAACCGACAACGGGGGATGTCTGTGCCTTTACAGAAAGCTGGATCAATCAGAATTTTACAGGCAGTCATGGAAAAGAAGCAGCGGCAATCTACCGCGATTTTACGCAGATTACCAATGTGCGGAAGGTCGAACACATGAAAGCGAACGTCTTTTCCCAGACAGCGTATGGGAATGAAGCGGCTCGGCGCATGCTTCGGTATGAGAACCTTTTCGATCGTACTGTGAAGATTCACCAGTTGCTCCCGGAAGAAGAAAAAGACGCATTTTTGCAGATGTTTGCTTTAAAAATTTATGCCGGATACCTGATTAATGTTTCCTTTTATTATGCGGATAGAAGCGCTCTGATGTATAGCCAGGGACGTATGGTGGACGCTGACACCTGCACAGCGCTCTCCAGGGAAGCAGATGACCGGAAGCGGGATCTGCTGTATTACTATAATAAGAAAATGTGCGGCGGAAAATGGGACAGAATCCTGACTCCGGAGGAATTCCGACCGCCCTGTACTGCCCTTTATCCGGCGTGCAAGCCGGCGCTGGTGATTCAGAAAGAGGATGTGCTTCGCCGGGAGGAGAAAATACCGGAAAAACAATATGCTGCAATCTGGCATGCGGAGAGTGGTTATACAGAAGGCGAGGGCTGCATTTCGATTCTTGCGGATCATTTTACAGGAAACGACGGATGGCACAGGATCGACTACCTGGGAAGATATGAAGGCAGTCTCATGGAAGCAGAGGCGGGCGTTCTGCTGGAATATGAACTGTATTTTACCTCTGAAGGGGAATTTTTACTGGAGTTCTATCGTTTCCCATCTCTGAATTCCACGGGAAGGATTCGCCTGGAAGTGCTCCTTGATGGCAAGAGCGTCGGCATTCTGGAATCAATCGCTACGGACGAATGGCGCGGAGGGTGGAAAAACAACGTGATGAATAACGTAGAAAAGCTATGCCTCCGTCTGCCGTATATTGCTGCTGGCAGACATATGCTGCGGATACGGGCGTTAGACCGGTATGTATCCTTTTCAAAGATTGTAATTTATACACAAGGGTATGTGGCTTCGAATCTCGGACCGCAGGAGAGCTATCATGCACAGTACAACAGAGAGCCGGGGCATGGACCGTATGAATTTTTCTTTGATGCGTCTGCTGTGTCAGAATTATTTCAGAACCTCTTTGACGGTGCCCGGGCGGAGCTTCCGGACGTCATTTACGCCGGGAAAACATTCTGGGCGAGCAACCGCCTGTATTTGAAAAATGCTGTGCGCCACCAGGATTCGCTGGGCGTAAAAAAATATAGCTGTGAGGAGGATGGCACCAAAAATGTATTTTCCAAAATGAGGCAGGGAATTTTTGCAGAAAGAAACGGGGAGATACGAATTGACTGTGAGTGCGCTCTTCTGGATTCCAAAGATGCATATTGGACAGTAGATTTATCAGGAATCGCCTGGGAACACGTACAGTCAGAGACAGATGGAAGGACAGGGCTGGCGATGCATATTGCCGAAGAAGGGCTTTTCTGGGAAAATATTCCACAGGCCCCATCTCTTAACTATCGCATACAGGCAGAGGGAGGGAGCTATCAGATCTGGACGCTGTTGAAATACGATGACGATTTTTCTGCCAGAGTAGCCATTGGTGTAGACGGGAAGGTGATACCGCAGGAAAAGATGTATGGAAACGGCAGACTGTTTAATTACGGGACAAAGCAGAACTGGGTGTGGATGCTCCTCGCGGATGCGGAGCTGGCACCGGGAGAACATACGCTTACCGTGTATGCGGTCGCGTCAGGGATACGCGTGGATCGGATCTTTCTTACCAGAGAGGAAAGCATTCCACCGATTGATGTGGAATGGAGAGATGACGGCTAAATCCGAATTTTTGCATATCCTCCGGCAGCGGGGCGGTGAATTCCAGACGTTTCCCCGTCATGGGATGGGGAAACGTTAAACGGTACGCATGGAGCGCCTGCCGGGAAATTCCGGTGATTTCCATAGGCACGGTGACAGAGGGAATCTGCGTGGAAATCAGTGTGGGAACCTCATTCTCCGGTGAGTCCTGAATCAGAAGCTGCGCAGCAGGGTATGTCCGGATGGCGGCTGCACGGCAGGCCGGATGATACAGGTAATCTCCGGCAAGCGGATATCCCAGATATGCCATATGGACACGGATCTGATGGGTACGGCCTGTCTCCAGAAGAAGGGAGAGGAGGCTGTACCCATTTTTTGTTTCAAGGACACGGTAGTGTGTGACGGCTCGCTCCCCATGTTCGAAATCGACACAGCGTTCAATGGTGCGTTCCGGCGCTGCCACGGGATGGAATGCATTCACAGATAGAGCGTTCTCTTTGCGTGCAAGCGGAGCGCAAATGGTACCGTCTGCCGGTGTGACAGTGCCGCAGGCGATCGCAAGGTACTCACGCTCCATTACCGGCTGCGATCCGTCCCCCTTCGATTTCACCATGGAACCAAGGACGCTTGCGCTGACGGGATGCTTTGCAATCACAGTCAGGCCGGAGGTATCCCGGTCAAGCCGATTGGTGCAGCGAAAGACAAAGCGGCCGCTGTTTCTGTAGTAGTACATCACAGCGTTTGCCAGCGAATAATAGAAATTATCCCTGGAGGGATGCATGGGAAGCCCTGCCGGTTTGTTTACCACCAGGATATCCTCATCTTCGTAGACAATGGAGAGGGGGATGGCTGCAGCCGGAATGTTCTCTGAACAGGAATCCTCGCGGATATGCACTTCCAGGATGTCTCCGCAGGAGAGTTTTTGCATCAGAGGGCAGGTCTGGCCGTTTCGCCAGGTGGCATTCTCTTTTTTCAGCTGTGCCAGGTTTTGCCTGGAATAGAGTCTTCGCCGGAGAAACTGTTCTACGCGGATTCCGGCGTCTTCTTTTTGAATCTGGTAACGAATAGTTCTGTCCATTTTAGCCTCGAAATTGCAACAGGAATTGTTCGGTTAAGAGCAAAAAATGATGGAAAGACTGCAATCGTCTTTCAGAAAAGAATAACGCATTTAAAAGAAAAATACCACAGTTTTTTGCGAAGGAGAAAATATTCCGCCGATTGATGAGTATTTTATATGGAAGCAACTAAAAATAGTTGCAAATGATTCTGGAATGTGATACTTTAATAACATGAGGGGAAGAGGACGTTTGAAAGAAGGAGGAATGCTCGTGGGACAGAAAGACAAACTGATAGAA
>JAJPXU010000056.1 GCA_021205305.1 Lachnospiraceae bacterium | reverse complement strand
TTCGCCTAGCGCCGACCGAAGCGAAGCGTAGACCTGCGGCCTGCTGTTCTGAATAATTACATTTTTTGCAGTTTGCAGTTCGGAATAAATGCCGAATAAATTCACTCACAATGCCCCTTACAGTGCCCGCAATCGCCGCCGCACTGGAAAGATTTTCCCGCCTTTTTATCTTTTATCATACTTCTGATAATGAGTGCTACGATCACAAGCAGAATTCCGCCCACTACGATTGTCCCCATATAATCCACGCCTCCATCTTCTTACCGTTTCCGGCTGTTTCAAAAGGGGCAGAGCAAGCCCTGCCCCTGCATATTACCATATGATAGCTGCCCTTTATTTTTCCTCTCACAGTTATCTTTTTGCCAGATTACAGCCTTTCCACGCAAGTGGCATGTTCTCTATTTTCAGACTATCAGGCTCTGGCAGCTGCTCCCACCTTTACCGTTTTCTTGTTGGGGTCCGGGCGAACCAGCATATAAACAAACAATACAACAATCGCAATCGCAACAATCGTAAAGATCCCGAAGCTGCATTCACCTGTGGTCAGACCGACGAGCTGATATACTACCAGTGATACCAGGTATGCAAAGCCGCACTGATATCCAATTGCGAACCAGAACCATTTGATGTTGTTCATCTCACGCTTGATCGCGCCCATTGCCGCGAAGCACGGTGCGCACAGCAGGTTGAAGAGCAGGAAAGAAAGCCCTGCCGCAGTGGAAGAACCGCCGGACACAAACGCTGCCTGCATATTCTGCCATACCGTTCCTTCTCCGCCTGCATAAAGAATACCCATCGTACCTACAATGTTTTCCTTTGCCACGAGTCCGGTGATGGACGCCACCGCTGCCTGCCAGTTGCCCCAGCCCTGCGGGATGAAGATCCAGGAGATCGCACCGCCGAGTGCCGCCAGGATACTGTAGTCAATCTCATCCTCAGAGAGCATCCGGAAGCCGTCCTCTGCAAATCCAAAGTACGTCAGGAACCAGATCACGATTGTAGAGAGCAAAATGATTGTACCGGCTTTCTTGATGAAAGACCAGCCGCGCTCCCACATACTGCGCAGCACCGCGCTGACCTTCGGCATATGATACGCCGGCAGCTCCATCACAAACGGAGCCGGGTCGCCTGCGAACATCTTTGTTTTTTTCAGAATAATACCAGAACAGATCACTGCCGCCACGCCGATAAAGTAAGCCGTGGTCGCGATCAGCGGATTGCCGCCAAGAAGAGCGCCCGCTACCATCGCGATAAACGGAACCTTGGCGCCGCAGGGGATAAAGGTCGTGGTCATGATCGTCATCCGGCGGTCCTTTTCATTTTCAATGGTACGGCTCGCCATAATACCCGGAACCCCGCAGCCCATGCTGACCAGCATCGGGATAAAGGATTTTCCGGAAAGACCGAATCTGCGGAAGATCCGATCCAGAATAAACGCGATACGCGCCATGTAACCGCAGTATTCCAGAAATGCCAGCAGGATGAACAATACCAGCATCTGCGGAACAAATCCCAGCACAGCGCCGACACCGGCTACAATACCGTCAAGAACCAGCCCGGAGAGCCAATCTGCACAGTTCAGCGCATTCAACAGGTTTTCAAACAGCATCGGGATACTTGGAACGTAAATGCCGTAATCTCCCATTTCCGGAGCGGTATATTCATATGCCGCGTAAACCTCAGCTGCCGCGGTCAGATCCTCATAGCTCGCTTCCGCGTCAGATACCTCCAGTGTTTCTTCATCTTCTACAGTATACTCTGCCACAGAGGATTCGTCAAACATCGCAATCAGTTCGGTCAGAGCTTCCGCCGCTGTGTCTGCATCATACTCCTCTGCTTCTCCGTCAAGAGCTTCCGCGATCGCCTCCACGTCATACCCCTGATCCGCCGCATAATCTGTGAATCCGGTGATTACTTCCGCCGCGCCGGCGTACTCTTCATCGGCCTCGCTCCATTCCGCTGTGCCGATCCCGAAGAGATGGAAACCATCTCCGAAGAGATTGTCGTTTGTCCAGTCCGTTGCAGCCGCGCCGATGGTCGACATTGCAATGTAGTAAACCAGGAACATCACCAGCGCAAAAATCGGCAGCGCCAGAATCCGGTTGGTCACGATACGGTCAATTTTATCCGATGTTGTCAGCTTATCCTTTGCGGATTTCTTCTTTACACATTTATCAATAATGGAAGAAATGTAGGCATAACGCTCACTCGTAATGATACTTTCGGTATCATCGTCAAACGCATCCTCAAGGGCTTTGATTTCCGCAGATACATTTGGTGTACTCTTCAGATTTTCTGCAATTTTAGAATCCTTCTCCAACAGCTTGATCGCAAAAAAGCGCTTCTGCGCGTCCGCTACACTGCTGCCGAGCTTCTCTTCTACCTTCGCAATCGCGTCCTCTACTTCATCCGCAAACTTATGTACACGCGCGACCGCTTTTTTTGAGTTTGCCGCCGCAACCGCTTTCTTCGAAAGCTCATCAATACCGGTACCCTTCATCGCAGAAATCTCGACCACCTCACAGCCAAGGCTCTTTGACAGTGCCTTTGTGTTGATCGTGTCGCCATTTTTCTGCACCAGATCCATCATGTTGACAGCGATGACTACCGGGATGCCCAGCTCAATCACCTGCGTAGAAAGGTAAAGGTTACGCTCAATGTTCGTCCCGTCAATGATGTTAATAATCGCGTCCGGGCGCTCATTGATGATATAATTTCTCGCTACCACTTCCTCCAGTGTATAGGGGGAAAGGGAATAGATACCCGGGAGGTCCATGATCTCAACGTCCTTCTGGCCTTTCAGCTTTCCTCCCTTTTTCTCAACGGTTACGCCGGGCCAGTTGCCAACGTACTGGTTCGAACCGGTCAGGGCATTGAACAGTGTCGTCTTGCCGCAGTTCGGGTTGCCCGCAAGTGCAATTTTAATCGCCATTTTCTTCTCCTTCTTCCTTTTAACCTTCTGATATCGGAATCCGTTCCTGTTTCATCGAAATCCCAGGGGTTGTTCTGAGATTCTAATACAGTTCTCAGCCTTCTAACGTTTCATCGGTTATCCTAACGAAAATCATATGTTTCTAACCACACATTATGATAAACTAACAGGATTTCTTTTTTCTTTCAAATATCTTATTTCGCTAACAAAAGTCCGGTTTTTCTAACTTTATTGTAAAAAAATCAGTTCACCTGTATCATCTGCGCGTCTTCTTTCCGAAGCGACAGCTCATACCCTCTCACGGTAACCTCGACCGGATCGCCGAGCGGCGCCACTTTGCGGACGAAGATCTCCACGCCCTTTGTGATACCCATATCCATGATGCGTCTCTTCACCGGGCCTTCTCCGGATATCTTCTGTACGGTAACCGTTTCTCCAACAGAAGCCTCTCTCAACGTTTTCATAATGTCCTCCTTTACCTCCTTGCGCTAAACCAGAATATGATTTGCCATTTCTCTGCCAATCGCGACACGGGAATTCTTAACGTTCACAATCAGATTTCCGCTCACCTCAGAGATAACGGTAACGATACCTCCTACGACAAATCCAAGTCCTTCCAGAAACTGTCTGGTCTCTTCCTTTCCGCCAATCTTTCGGATCACGTTTTCCTCTCCTGCTTTTGCCATACTAAGTGGCATCGTCCTCAATCCCCTTTCTCATCCCAGCCCCAGCTGTATTTCCAGCAAGGCCGGAACCGATTGCACACACAGACGAGCGGAAATCAGTTCTTTCCACTCGCTGCACCTTACTGGCGTCGCTTTTATCTATCCTTGGTTAGTATACTCTAACGTTTGAGGAACGTCAAGCCATTTTTTCAGTTTTTTCTTTACGGTTTTTCGATTTGATGTTATACTAAATTCATGTATTATTTAAAACATGTGAGGTATCAAAATGAGTGCAACAAATGAATCTGCGGAAAACTATCTTGAAACGATTCTCATTCTGAGCGAACGCCTTCCGGTGGTTCGTTCCGTCGATATCGCGACGGAGCTCGGATTTAAGAAATCAAGTGTCAGCATTGCAATGAAGAATCTGCGGCTGAAGAATCATATTGTCGTATCCGACGCCGGATTTATCACCCTGACCGAGTCCGGGCGTGCGATTGCAGAGGAGATCTATGAACGTCATAAATGGATCTCTTCCTGGCTGATTTCCCTCGGCGTAGATGAAAAAACAGCCACGGAAGACGCCTGCAAGATTGAGCACGTGATCAGCCGCGAAAGCTTCGAGGCGATCAAGACACACATTCATCTTACAGCGCAGGAATAGATTTCCGTTACGAAAGTTCATCTTTTTCCTGTTCATTTCATAGAATAGGAAAAACATCCGGCCGTCAGTCCGCCTGGCGGCCGGCGGAGATTCTATGGATTCTTCTTTTCTCTCGCCCGCACTCTCTGAGGATTATTCCGATCTGATTGTGCGCAGAGCGCCGTTTTCTTCAACATTATCCGATTCGTCCGCAGAATTTTCTTTATCCGCGGCATCCTTTTCCCAGTCATGGAACGTTTTCCATACGTCGATGGCCGATGAACCGAGCATTTTCACACAGGCTCTCAATGAAACATACTCCATTTTATATGCCCCGCTTTCCGACCATCTTTCGACCGTAGAGGAAATCGGCTATTCCTCTGTCCCCAAATTGTTCACAGAAATCAATGTAGTCAGCCTGGAAGCCGCCGGTATCCTTCCGGCGCGGATCCAGTCCTTTTTAGAACTGTCCGGTCAGGGCGTACTCATGGGATTTCTCGATTCCGGCATCGATTACACACATCCCGCGTTTCGAAACGCGGACGGCACCAGCCGGATCCTGCGTCTCTGGGATCAGTCCGATACACGCGGCACACCGCCTGCCGGGCTCTCTTATGGCACCGAATTTACAAAAGAAATGATTGATCAGGCGCTTTTTTCCGGTTCAGCGACATCCCTTCCGGAAAACAACGAAGCCGGCCGCCGGGAAAACTCCTCTGCAGAGACGGGGCGGGCCGCTGGGTTTGCCCCCTGCCCAGATTTGCGCGGTCATGGCACCGCAGTCGCCGGAATTGCCTGCGGCAGTCCCGACGCGGGCGAAGGCTTTACCGGCGCGGCGCCTATGTGCAGCATTGCCTTTGTCCGCCTGAAAAATGCCAAACAATACCTGCGTTCTTATTTCCGGATTCCGGAAACCGCCGTTGCTTATCAGGAAGATGACCTGATGCTCGGAATCCGCTATCTGATGGACTGCGCGGCGCTGCTTGCAATGCCGCTCGTAATCTGTATATCGCTTGGAACAAACCAGGGCAGCCACACCGGACATACACCTTTTGAGGAAACGCTGAATGAAGCACTTCTCATCCCCGGCGTCTTCGCTGTCACCGGTACCGGAAACGAAGTCGGATTCGATCATCACTACCGTGGCAGGCTGCGGCAAGCCGAAGTTCCGGTCGATATTGAACTTTTGATTGATCAGGAAACACAGGGCTTTTCTCTTGAATTCTGGGCAAACGCCCCGGAATTGTTCCGCATTGGCTTTACTTCTCCACTTGGCGAAAGCATTTCCCCTCTTTTGCCGGCAAACGGTTTCTCCAGAGATTTTTCCTTTTTATTAGAAACAAGCCGGATTTCTGTCACCTGGGCCATAATAGAACAGCCTGAGCGTGCACAGCTTATCCTGATACGGTTTTCCGATCCGAGCCCTGGTCTCTGGCACATCAAAGCCACAGCTTCTGACGCGTCTGACCATTTTTTTCATCTCTGGCTGCCCATCCACGGGCTGATTGATCCGGATATCCGTTTTCTTACGGCAGATGCAGACACCACCCTGGTCATTCCCGCCTGCGCCGCCTCGCCAGTTGCTGTGAGCGCCTGGAATGCATACAATGACAGTCTCTATCTGCATTCCGGACGCGGATACACCAGAAATGATACTATAAAGCCAGACTTTGCTGCCCCTGGCGTACAGGTTACCTGCCCTGCCCCCGGCGGAAACTACGCTTCCATCACCGGTTCCTGCGCGGCAAGTGCGCTCACTGCCGGAGCAGCCGCCCTGCTATTTGAAAGCGGTCTGCGCCAGAACCCGCCCCGCTATTTTTTCTCTGAAGAACTAAAAAATCTGTTTTTGCGCGGACTGCGGCAGCGCAGCAATCTGTCCTACCCGAATCCGAGCTGGGGAAATGGTGAAATGAACCTTTATGGTATTTTTCAATCCTTTCAGTCACACTTTCCATCCAAAAACATATGATACACTGTAAAATCAATTTTCGGAGGAAAACGAAATGAGTGATTTAGCGGCTACCAACTGCGGATGCGGATGTGACACCGGAACAAACAATTCCTTCCTTTGGATTATCATCCTTCTCTTCCTTGGCTGCGGCAATGGATGTGGTTCTGCCTGCGGTACTGACAACAACTGCCTGTGGATTATCATCCTCCTGTGCTTCTTTGGCGGATGTGGAAACTCCCTGTGCGGCACCTGTTGCTGATCAAGAGAAAGCTGAAAGGATTCTAACCCAAAATTTTAAAGGACATTAGAAATGTGCGCCCCTGCGATCGAGTAGGAGGCGGCTCGTCGGCTCCTACTCGCCCCGCGCGGGCCGGGGCGGCTTAAGCCGCAAAACACCATGCCCGGCCCTGCGCATAAAAAAGGCAGTGGGTTTTCCCACTGCCGCATTTTATTCTTCCGCATATAACTCCGTCAGATAGTCATCCAACGCCGTCGTATCTACCGTATAAGTCGGAAGTTCAACTGTCGTGCTGTCTGAAATATCAGAATAATGATAGACCGAAACACCAATCCATGCCACAAGCAAAACAGCCACCAGCGCCATCGCAGCCTTGGTCAGCATCCATTCGCGTTTTTCTTTCTTGACGATCTTTTTCACATTCCGTTTTTGCTCTTTATGGCGATCCACTTTTTCCTGGCTCATGTATCTCTCTCCTTTGCAAATACTGCACTCGAAAATGAAATCCAGCACTGCCGGAATCCCAACCGTTGCTCGAATGCCGCGCAAGTCTGCCTTCCGCTGATTGCGCATCTCTCACCAGTATACACCATTTTGAGAAAAGTGCAACCAGTTTTTTCTTGCAAAAGCGTCCTGGTAAAGGTTTTTAAATCACAACAATCACACCGCCATCGTTGGCATACATCGTGGAAATGCCTGCCGTATCCAGAAAAATCACATCCCTGACCGGAATACGCTTTGTGATTGCATCCAGCACCATGCGCCCTCGCTCCGGGCAATTGCAGTGCGACAAGGCCAGGATCTTCTCGGCCGGGTTCTCCACCTGCTCTACGATATAATCCACCATCTTCACAAGCGCTTTATTGATCCCGCGCGCCTGGTCAAGCTGTATGATCGTCCCCTGCGGCGTCGCGCCCATAACCGGCTTAATCTTCAATGCTGACGCAAAAAATGCCTTGATATCGCTCAGACGACCGTTCTTACGCAGGGTTTCCAGATTCTCCAGAACAAAATACGTATTCTGCCCATCAATATATGCCTCAACTGTCTCTACAAGCTCCTCAAACGGCATCCCCGCCGCCTCACATTCCTGAATTTTCGCGGTAATTAACGTCTCGCCGATCGACGCAGAGCGGGAATTAAACACATGCACCTGCAGTCCGGATTCTTCTTCCTCCAACAAATCCCTTGCCAATACCGCGCTGTTGCATGAGCCGCTCAGTTCTGCGGACAGCGTCACCGCATACGCGCGCTTTGTGGCTTTTTCAAATGCTTTTTTATAATAATCGGGAGACGGGCAGGCAGACTTCGGACAATTCGGGCTTGCGGCGATCTTCTGTAGAAAATCCGCCTGGTCAAAATTGTCATCATCTACAAATGTATCATCATCTACCTGCATCGTCAGCGGAGCGGAAATGATCCGTTCATCCGCTTTCATCGCCTCTGTGCGTTCCCCGCAGCTGTCCATTACAATCACATAATCCATAGCAAAACCTCCTGCACCTATGGCAAAACATTCCCATTTCGTAACTGCTCTGATCGCTACTCCATTTCTTACGTCTCTGCCTTCGGCATTTCACACGTTTTTCATTCTTTCAAAACGTAGTTTTTAAGTCTACATCATCATAACATATTCCTATCCGCTTGAAAAGAGGGAATTTCATTTTTCCATATTTTTTATTTTCCCCGTTGCAAAGCAGGGGAATTATCATGTATAATCAAAGCAATTCGTAACCATTCCGTGCGTTCATCATTGTGCTCATTTTGTTACTATTTTTTCAACTATTCAGAACAACAAGCCGTATCTTTTCATTTTGATGCTGTTCTGAACGGTTCACTCATTCTCTCGACAAGGAGGTCTCCTCTGTGCGCTCTTTTCAAATTCAAGATAATCTGGGCTTTATGAAAAAGCTCCTCACAGACGATACATTTGATACCTTTCTGCTCTCCGAAGCGTCCATTACGACCTTTGCCACCTTCCAAATCGACGGTTCCTTTCATCCGGACTATCTGAATACCGCTGAGGCTGAACAACTGACGGCAGAAAAATCCGGCTATACCCTCTGGAAACGGGTGCGTCCATTCTTCTTCGACCTGACAAAGGGGCGACACACCCCCCTGCGCTTTGCGGTCGTCTTCCGGCTTGCACCGCATAATGTGGAAAAGCTGCTCAGACAAAGCGGTCTGTCCTTCGGTGAAGATCAGATAGACGGTCTGTTTCTGAATATCCGCTTTGACGGCAAAGCCATTACCTGCGTCAGCGGGGTATCTATGAAAACCTTCACACTCGACCGGTCGCTGGAACACGCCTGGGATGAAATGCTGGAAAAATTTTTCCGTCAGAAACAGATTCCGTTCTTATTATAATGATCAATGCTATGAATGCCGAAAATTCAATTCACGCATCTGTTAGCACTCATTTCAATTGAGTGCTGATTTTTTTCTTGACATTTCAATCAGACCGTATTATTATGTTGGCAGTTTACGGAAACGCGATCCGTCTTTCTGTTACCAGAAGCGACTATCCTGGCAGCGGGAATCGGATTTCCGCTCCGCTCTATAACTGCAGATAAACACATACATATATTATAATTTAAGGAGTGATTGTATGAGCAAGAAGACAGGAAGTCTTTCCATCAACAGTGAGAACATTTTTCCAATCATCAAAAAATGGCTGTATTCCGACCATGACATTTTCGCCCGTGAAGTAATTTCAAATGGCTGCGATGCCATTACAAAGCTGGAAAAGCTTGAGATGATGGGCGAATATACGTTCCCGGAGGATTACAAAAAACAGATTCAGGTCATTGTGAATCCGGAAGAAAAAACACTGAAATTCATTGATACCGGTCTCGGTATGACTGCGGATGAGGTGGAGGAATACATTACTCAGATCGCTTTCTCCGGCGCGACCGATTTCCTTGAAAAATACAAGGACAAGACGACCGAAGATGACATTATCGGACACTTCGGTCTGGGCTTTTATTCCGTATTTATGGTAGCGGATGAGGTGCATATCGATACTCTCTCCTATCAGAAAGACGCAAAACCGGTTCACTGGGAGTGCGACGGCGGCACAGAGTATTCCATGGAGGAAGGCACCCACAGCGAGGTTGGTACCGAGATCACACTGTTTCTGAGTGAAGACTGCCTGGAATTCGCGAATGAATACCGCATGCGCGAGGTCATTGAGAAATACTGCTCTTTCATGCCGGTAGAGATTTTCCTCTCCAAAGCAAACGCCGAGCAGGAATACGAGACCATCGACGAGAGCGAGCTGCGCGAAGACGATGTTGTCGTTGAGCACATTCATGAGGACGCTAAGACCGAAGAAAAAGAAAATGAAAACGGTGAAAAAGAGACCGTCGAGGTTTCTCCGGCGCGTGAGCGCGTGAAGATCAATAAGCGTCCGGTTTCTTTAAGTGATACACACCCGCTCTGGGCAAAGCACCCGAATGACTGCACAGCAGAGGAATATAAGGACTTCTACCGCAAGGTCTTCCAGGATTACCGGGAGCCGCTCTTCTGGATTCACCTGAACATGGATTATCCGTTTAACCTGAAGGGCATCCTCTACTTCCCGAAGATCAACACCGAGTATGATTCTATCGAGGGTACAATCAAACTGTACAACAATCAGGTCTTCATCGCCGATAATATTAAAGAAGTCATCCCGGAATTCCTGATGCTCCTGAAAGGTGTCATCGACTGCCCGGATCTGCCGCTGAATGTTTCCAGAAGCGCGCTGCAGAATGACGGTTTTGTCAAGAAAATTTCAGATTATATTACGAAGAAAGTTGCTGACAAGCTGACCGGTATGTGCAAGACCGACCGCGAGTCTTATGAGAAATACTGGGACGACATCAGCCCGTTCATCAAATATGGCTGCATCAAGGACAATAAGTTCAGCGAAAAGATGAACGATTACATCCTCTACAAGGATATTGACGGAAAATACCAGTCACTGGAAGATCTTTTGAAAGCAGAGGAAGAAAAGAAAGCATCCCAGAGTGCAGAGGATGTCGTGGAAGAAGGCACCATCGAATCCGCAGAGGGTGAGGTCGTAGAAGACGCCGATGCCGCCTCTGAGAGTGCGGATGCTGCGGAGAATACAGAAGCTGTCGCGGACGAAGTCGTTGAGGGCGATACCGCCGCAGACGAAGATACTGCAAAAACGGAAGACGCGGATGACGAAAATGTTGTAGAAGATGTGGACGCCGATGTCGATGACGAAGAAGAAAAAGAGCCGGAAAAGACAACCATCTACTACGTCACCGATGAGGTACAGCAGAGCCAGTATATCAATATGTTCCGTGAGTCCGGCATGAACGCTGTCATCCTGAAACACAACATTGATACGCCGTTCATCTCCCATGTGGAGCAGCTCAATGAAAAAGTGAAATTCCAGCGCATCGATGCAGACGTCACCGACAGTGTAAAGGAAGAAACGGACGAGGATTCCCTCAAAGAGACAACAGATACACTGACCGAAATATTCCGCAAAGCACTGAATAAGGAAAAACTCGATGTCAAGGTAGAGAAGCTGAAGAATGAGAACATCTCCTCCATGATCACACTCTCTGAGGAGAGCCGCCGGATGCAGGAAATGATGAAGATGTACAATATGTACGGGATGGATCCGTCCATGTTCGGAGGAGACGAAACCCTCGTGCTGAATGCGAACAACAAGCTGGTGCAGTACATCGTCGACCACAAAGACTCCGACAAGGTACCGATGATCTGTGAGCAGCTCTACGATCTGGCCATGATCGCGCACAAACCGCTGCAGCCGGATGAAATGACGAAGTTCATCTCCAGAAGCAATGAGATTCTGATGCTGTTGGCGCAGTAAAGTATAAGCAGAGTTGTAACAAGACATAATCTCAGAAAGTAAATTATCACATTGCCACTGTACTGTGTGCGAAGCATTACTCCGCATACAGTGTGGTGGCATTTTTCTCACTCACCATGTTACTTTTCCTCTTAATTTTATGTTTGCTCCGGTGCCGCCAACACAAACCAGCGCCCAAAGCGCCCTCCAAACGTTTGCTCCAGTCTCTCGAAAAACAAATGCTTTTCAATCCCATGAATCACGACTGTATAACAGTCCCCATGCAGCCCATAAAGAGAGGTTGCCGGGCGGAAATCCCGTACCTGATCAATCGTGAATGTCCGGCCATCGCTCCATGTGATCTTACATGGCTGCATATAGCCAGTCGAATCAAAATCAGAATTTACCTTCACATATACGCGCTCCATACGCGGCCTCACAGAACTGTCCATACATCCACCTCCTCTGACATGTCCAGGTCTTATTATAGTTTTCGAACATATGTTTGTCAATTGGAAATTGCGTCCTTTTCTTGACAAATACTTCGAAAACAAGTATGCTGATTGCGCTCTCTTTTATTTGCGGTTTTTTGCCAGAAAAAAGAGTCCAAAAAGGAGTGTTTCTCATGACAGATAAAACAACATCCGTCGGCATCTCCGGCAGTACGCTGAAGCTGATTGCTATTATTACCATGTTTATCGATCACACCGGTGCGACCGTGATCCGCTCGCTCACCTCGCTTTCTGCCTCCGCATCGAATACTGCTCTGCGGAGTGCCTGGATTCGCGGCTACAATCTTTCCCGCGACATTGGGCGGCTGGCGTTTCCGATTTTCTGTTTTCTGCTGGTAGAAGGATTTGTCCACACACGAAATCCGCGAAAGTATGCGGGACGGCTCTTTGTGTTCGCCCTGATCTCAGAGATTCCGTTTGACATCGCGCTGAAAGGCAGCTGGTTCTATCCGGACAAGCAGAATGTCTATTTCACCCTGCTGATCGGACTGCTCGTGCTGATGGGGATCCGCTGGATTACAGATGACGGCAAACGGCCGATTCTGCTCTCGGTTCTCCCAATCGCGCTTGGTATGTTCGTGGCTTTGAAGATTGACACGGACTATAATTATAAGGGGGTTTTCCTGATCGCGGTACTATACCTGACCCGTCAGGTAAGATTGTATCAATGCATTAGCGGCGCAGCGGCAATTGCCTGGGAGCTTCCCGCACCGCTCGCATTCATTCCAATCTGGTTTTACAATGGGAAACGCGGGATTTCACTTAAATACTTTTTCTACTGGTTCTACCCAGTGCATCTGATGCTGCTGTACGCCATCAATACCTGGGGTGTGCCGCTGCTTGGACGGATGCTTTTTACGTAGAGACGTCTTCTATGAACAGACCCGCGGCATACTTACATACCCAAGAGACCGCTCATTAAAAGGCTTTTGCATATAATCGTGCATGGAAGATACCTGCTCTGAACTTATTACACAAGGAGACTACATATGAATAAGAAAGAAGTCGCTGAACTGAAGCGCCTGTTTCACCCGGACCGCACGCCGATCACCCGGGTGTGCGGCTGCTATGTGGACGCTGAAAAAACAAAAAAGCAAAGCTGAAAGAAGCCTTTCTCTCCTTGCCGGAGGAAGAAATGTTCAAATATTTTGACATCTTCAAAAAAACGCTCTCCGGTTCAATCGGACGAAATCTGTTGGATATGGAATTTCCGCTGGAACAGGAGGCAGGCGGAGGCGCGCAGGAATATCTGATGAAGCTCCGCGCCAGCCAGCTGAAAGATGACGATTTACTCGACGCGTTCTACGATAAAGTGATCGAAACCTTTTTGTATCCGGAAAATTATTACATTGTCCTGATCCACTGCGCCTATGATATTCCAAAAAGGGGGACGGATGGCATCGAACAGATCGACGCCTCGGAGTATGTGTATGAATTTCTGCTCTGCTCCATCTGCCCGGTCAATCTTTCAAAACCGGGGTTGTGCTATCATGAAGACACCAATACGATCAGCGAGCGTATCCGCGACTGGTTTGTGGAGCCTCCGGTCACGGGCTTTTTGTTCCCGGCCTTCACGGACCGCAATACTGACATTCACAGCCTGCTCTACTATTCGAAGAACCCGGATGAATTAAACGCCGGCTTCGCGCGGGAGCTGCTCGGCTGTGAGCTGCCGCTCTCCGCGGGTTCACAGAAGGATACTTTCAATACACTGGTTGCGGATACATTGAGCGATTCCTGCACCTATGAGACAGTTAAAAACATCCACGCCTCGCTCAACGAGCTGCTGGAGGAACACAAAGACGATCCCAACCCGGTGCTGCTTGACAAGGGCGACGTCAAACGTCTTCTTTCTCAGAGCGGTGCAGACGATGAGACGCTCGAACATTTTGACGAGGAATTTGAACAGGCATCCGGCAGCACACAGGCTGAGCTCTATGTGACAAATGTCGCCAACACAAAAAAATTCGAGATCAAGACGCCCAACATTGTTATTTCCGTAAAGCCCGAATGCGCAGACCTGATCGAGACACAGATGATCGATGGACGACTGTGCTTTGTGATACCGATGGACGACTCCGTGGAAGTAAACGGGATTCCGGTAAAAACCAGTGTCTCTGCAGCTGATGAACCGTAAGCAGGCAGCTTTACGCTTTCCTGCCGTCATCGCAGTAAAAAGGAATGCTTTCTCTGAAATGGCGCGTATCA
>JAJPXU010000140.1 GCA_021205305.1 Lachnospiraceae bacterium | reverse complement strand
ACTGGGAAAACAAATTTCGCCACATATTTATTTGCTTGCGCAATAATTGCGAAAGTTCGGGAATCTTTTTTAAAAGGGATTGAATTATTTGGCGAGATATATTAGAATAAAAACGCCTAGAACAGTAGTAACAAAGGACGTGAAAAAATGGCAGAGATTAATAACACACAGTACTTTAAATATACGACAGATCCGGAGACACGGGTAAAGACAGTGCTGGATGTGGTATACAATGCGATGGCGGAAAAGGGCTACAATCCGGTAAACCAGATTGTCGGCTATATCATGTCAGGCGATCCGACTTACATCACCAGCCATAATAACGCGCGCAGCATGATTATGAAGGTGGAACGTGACGAGCTGGTAGAAGAGCTTTTGCGCGAATATATTAAAAATAAATCATGGGAGCGGAAAGAAGAATGACCCGCGTTATGGGGTTGGACTATGGTTCGAAGACAGTCGGAGTGGCGATAAGCGATCCGCTGGGGCTGACTGCGCAGGGCATAGAGACCATTACACGGACACAGGAGAATAAGCTGCGCAGAACGCTTGCGCGTATTGAAGAACTTGCCGGGCAGTACGGTGTGACAGAGATTGTGCTTGGCTATCCGAAGAATATGAATAATACCGTCGGAGAACGCGCAGAAAAAACAATGGAATTTGGCGAGATGCTGAAGCGGCGGACGGGGCTTCCGGTTATTATGTGGGATGAGCGGCTGACAACGGTTGCAGCGGAGCGGACTCTGATGGAGAGCGGTGTGCGGCGCCAGAATCGCAAAGAATACGTGGATATGATTGCGGCTGTGTATATTCTGCAGGGCTATCTGCACCTCAGACATAACCAAAGTGCGTCAGAGGAAACTGCGGCTCAAAACGAAAACGTTTAAGTACTATCAGATTTACAAGAGGATAAATAGTTACTAATACTTAAGGTTAGGGAGACGTATGGAAAAAATAGAATTTCGCCCGGTAGAAGGGGGAGAGACTGCCTGGTTTTTCGTGTTGGAAGAGACCAGGGTGAATGGGATTTCCTATCTGCTGGTGACAGAGTCGGAAGACGAGGAGGAGGATGCGGAGGTTTACATTCTCAAAGACACCTCGAAAGACGGAGAGACGGATGCCATTTACGAGTTCGTAGAGGATGACAACGAGCTGGAGGCAGTGTCAAAGATCTTTGCAGAGCTTTTGGAGGACGTGGACATAGAGCTCTGAACAGATATACGCGGGCAGGCGAATTATGCTGACGGTTGCCGCGGAAAACGAAACCAGTTACACAGGAACGGTGCCTGATAGGGACACCTTACTATTTGTGCGTGAAAACGCAGGAAAGAGGTATGAGATATTGAAAAAAGAACAGAACAGACAGAACAATACAGGGAGATTAAAAATTATACCGCTTGGCGGACTGGGCCTGATCGGTATGAATATCACGGCATTTGAGTATAATGACAGCATTATTGTTGTGGACTGCGGTCTGGCGTTTCCGGATGAAGATATGCTGGGAGTTGACCTGGTCATCCCGGATGTCACTTATCTGAAAGAAAACATAGAGAAAGTAAAGGGCTTTGTATTTACACACGGCCATGAGGATCATATTGGGGCGATTTCCTATATTTTGAACGATGTAAATGTCCCGCTTTATGCGACGAAGCTGACTATGGGGCTGATTGAGCACAAGCTGGAAGAGAGCGGGCAGCTTCGCACAACGAGGCGCAAGGTGGTGAAGCAGGGTCAGATGATCAATCTGGGTGATTTTCGTGTGGAATTCATCCGCACCAACCACAGCATTGCGGACGCAGTGGCGCTGGCGATCTATTCTCCGGCAGGAGTGGTGATACACACCGGCGACTTCAAGGTGGACTATACGCCGGTCTTTGGAGATGCGATTGACCTGCAGCGTTTTGCAGAACTTGGCAAAAAAGGTGTGCTGGCTTTGATGTGCGACAGTACAAATGCGGAAAATCCTGGTTTCACAGCGTCAGAGCGTACCGTGGGCAAAACATTTGACCATTTGTTTTCTGAAAATGTGAATCATCGCATCTTCATAGCGACTTTTTCTTCGAACGTAGACCGTGTGCAGCAGATTATCAATACGGCTTATAAATATGGTAGAAAGGTCGTGCTTGAGGGCCGCAGCATGGTGACAGTCATATCGATCGCGTCTGAACTGGGATACATCAATATTCCCCAGAATACGCTGATTGATCTGGATGAAATGAAGAATTATACGGATGAACAGCTGGTTCTCATCACGACAGGCAGCCAGGGGGAGCCGATGGCGGCGCTTTCCCGGATTGCCGCGAATATGCATAAAAAGATCGCCATTCATCCGAATGATGTCGTGATTTTCAGCTCCAATCCGATCCCGGGCAATGAGAAAGCGGTTTCCAAGGTGATCAATGAGCTGTCTGAAAAAGGTATCAAAGTCGTTTTTCAGGATACTCATGTTTCCGGTCATGCCTGCCAGGAGGATATCAAGCTGATCTATTCTCTGGTAAAACCCAAATACGCGATTCCGGTACATGGAGAATATCGTCACCTGAAGGCGCAGGCAGAGCTCGTGGAAGAGCTTGGTATTCCCAAAGACCACATCCTGATGCTGAAAGCAGGAGATGTGCTGGAACTTGACGCGAATTCCGCAGAGGTGACCGGACAGGTGCAGATTGGTTCCATTCTGGTCGATGGACTCGGTGTGGGGGATGTCGGCAATATTGTGCTGCGCGACCGCCAGCATTTGGCAGAGGACGGCATTGTCATTGCTGTGCTTACACTGGAAAAATACAGTGGCCAGATTCTTTCCGGACCGGACATTGTATCCAGAGGTTTTGTGTACGTCCGCGAGGCGGAGGATCTGATGGAAGAGGCCTGCGCTGTCGTGGAAGAAGCGATGGACTACTGCAATTCTCACCGCATTCTTGATTGGGCGAAGATGAAAAATACCATCCGGGATTCTCTTGGCGAATTTCTCTGGAAGAGAACGAAGAGAAGACCGATGATACTTCCAATTATTATGGAAGTCGAGTAATACAATAAGAAACATATTGCAAATAATAAAACGACAAAACCGGAAGTATAGTTTTTGGAATTTGAATCAAATGATATGGAAATCAGGGAAAGATGAGAACGATTGAGAAGAGTACGCAGGAACTGATTCGAAGCATTCAAAATACAGAAGAATATCAGCGCTATCAGAAGCTGCGGAAAGTCGTGGAAGCAGATTCCGGGCTGCGTGCAAAGCTGAATGCGTTCCGCAGGCGGGTCTATCAGGCACAGACTTCGGACGAGACACTGGATTACTTTAGTGAACAGTCCCGTCTGGGCGCTGATGCGGCTGAACTTCGGAAAAATGAGCTGGTGGACGAGTATCTGAAGATGGAGCTCCATATCTGCCGGACGATCCAGAAGGTTGCGTTTGAACTGGCGGACGCGATTGACCTCGACCTGGATGAGGTTCTGGGGGAGTGAAACGGTGTCTGTTCAGAACAGAAATTGAAACGAGGCGGAAACAATGATCATACCGGAGCGAATGTCTACCTATATCAATTCACTGGATACCGGAAACGGCGCGTTCCTGGATGAACTGGAGCGCACGGCCATCGAAAATTATGTGCCGGTGATCCGGCCGGATATGCAGAGCTTTCTGAAGGTGCTTCTGGCGATTCACCGCCCACACCGGATTCTGGAAGTTGGCACGGCGATCGGATTTTCCGCACTTTTGATGGCTGCAAATACGGATTCCGATTGTCAGATCACAACGATTGAAAACTATGAGAAGCGCATTCCGCTCGCACGGGAAAATTTTCGGCTCGCCGGAATGGAGGAGCGGATTACGCTTATTCCAGGGGACGCGCAGGAAATCCTGCCGACCCTGAATGAATCTTTTGATTTTATTTTTATGGATGCGGCAAAGGGTCAGTATATTCATTTTCTGCCGGAAGTGCTGCGGCTGCTGCGCACAGGCGGTGTCCTTGTTTCTGATAATGTATTGCAGGATGGCGATATCATTGAATCGCACTATGCCGTTGAACAGCGTAACCGCACGATTTATAAGCGGATGCGGGAATATCTGTATGTGCTGAAACACACAGATGGTCTTCTGACATCGATTGTTGCGGTTGGAGATGGGGCAGCAGTGACGGTGAAGCAGGCGGAAGTGTCGGCGGAGTAGATGGGAACGTCTGTGCCGGGCGGAAGTACCATAGAAAATGGCAGAAATACCGGAAAGAAACCCGATCAAAGAAGAGAGTGGAGGGATCTGTTTCATGAGACATCCAGAGTTATTGATCCCGGCGAGTTGCCTGGAGGTATTGAAAACAGCAGTGGTCTATGGTGCCGACGCGGTATATATCGGGGGAGAAGTCTATGGCCTGCGGGCAAAGGCGAAGAACTTTACACTGCCGCAGATGGCGGAGGGAATTGCGTTCGCGCACGCGCATGGGGTGAAAGTCTATGTGACTGCCAATATTCTGGCGCATAATCGTGATCTGGAAGGTGTAGAGGCATATCTCCGGGAATTGAGAGATTTGCGCCCAGATCCGCCGGATGCCCTGATTATCGCGGATCCGGGTGTGTTTCAGATTGCGAAGCGTGTTTGTCCGGAGATTGAACGCCATATCAGTACGCAGGCGAACAACACAAATTATGAAACCTGCCGCTTCTGGTGGGAGCTTGGCGCGAAGCGCATCGTCACTGCGCGGGAGCTTTCTCTCGCTGAAATCCGGGAACTGCGCGCAAACATTCCGGCAGAGATGGAAATTGAGACTTTTGTGCATGGAGCAATGTGCATTTCTTATTCCGGGCGCTGCCTGCTCAGTAATTATTTTACCGGGCGCGACGCGAACCAGGGTGCCTGTACGCATCCATGCCGCTGGAAATACGCGGTTGTAGAAGAGACGCGGCCGGGAGAATATCTGCCGATTGAAGAAAATGAGCGCGGTACTTATATTTTTAACTCAAAAGATTTGTGCATGATCGAACACATCCCGGATTTGCTGGAAGCGGGGATTGACAGCTTCAAGATTGAAGGAAGAATGAAAACGGCGCTTTACGTCGCGACGGTAGCGCGCACCTACCGTAAGGCAATCGATGACTGTCAGCGGGATCGGGCATTGTATGAGAAAAATCTGCCCTGGTACCGGGAACAGATTTCCAATTGTACGTATCGGCAGTTTACGACCGGTTTTTTCTACGGAAAGCCGGATCATGAATCACAGATCTATGACAGCAATACGTATATAAAAGAATACACATATCTGGGAATGATCGGGAACAGTCCTCAAATTGACCGTATGCCCGGCGGCGATTCCCCGGTAAAAGAAACTGCCTGCGAAGCGGACAAAGATACGGGCGGTTGGTATTCGATTGAACAGCGCAATAAGTTTTCCGTCGGTGAGATTATCGAAGTGATGAAGCCGGACGGCAGGAATATTCAGACACGGGTGCTTGGTATCCGCGATGAAAGTGGTGTGCCGATGGAGAGCGCGCCGCATCCGCAGCAGAAGCTTATGCTCCGATTAGAGTGCGAGGCCAGGCAGTATGATATTTTGCGGAGAGCGGAGGAGACGTTACAGGTCACACCCTGACTACGCAGCAGGTGCGTGGTCGGGTTGCGGCCAGTAACGAAGAAATACATACGCAGGCTGTGTAAAGCTTTCCTGTGATATGGATACAGAAGATGCGTCGTGCGGCGCGCAAAGGAGGCGGTAATAAATGCGAGAGATTCCGGTTAGCCAGCTTACGGAGACCATTGAGCGGTTGTGTGTGGAAGCGAATGAACATCTTCCGGGGGATGTGCAGTGTGCACTGAGAGATTGCCGTGCCTGCGAAGATGGCGAGCTTGCGAAAAGTGTTCTGGATGATATTATCGAGAACTTTGAGATTGCGGATGCCCAGGAGGTGCCGATCTGCCAGGATACAGGTATGGCCTGTGTATTCCTGGAAATTGGACAGGATGTGCATCTGACAGGCGGAGATCTGACGGATGCGGTAAATGAGGGCGTCCGGCGGGGATATGCGAACGGATATCTGCGGAAATCGGTGGTGAAAGACCCGGTACGCCGCCAGAATACAGGCGACAACACGCCCGCGATGCTCTATACGGAAATTGTTCCCGGTGAAACGGTTCGGATTACCGTGGGACCAAAAGGCTTTGGCAGTGAGAATATGAGTATGATCCGTATGTTTAAGCCGTCCGCAGGTCTGCAGGGCATCAAAGATTTTATCCTGGAAGTGGTGGAGACGGCCGGACCGAATCCATGCCCCCCAATGGTGGTTGGCGTCGGTATCGGAGGTACGTTTGATAAGTGTGCGCTGCTTGCGAAGAAAGCGCTGATGCGGCCGCTGGATGTAAGGAATCCGGATCCATTTTACGCGGATCTGGAAATGGAATTGCTGGAAAAGATCAATACTCTTGGCATCGGGCCGCAGGGATTTGGCGGCCGGACGACAGCGATCGGGCTGAACATTGAGACAATGCCGACGCACATTGCGGGGATGCCCTGTGCGGTGAATATTAGCTGTCATGTGACGCGGCATAAGACAGAGGTGCTTTGAAGGCTAACAGGAGGATTTTCACATGGAAAGAAGACGCGTGGAATTGCCGCTTACGGAGGAACTTGCGCGTACCCTTCACGCGGGTGATCAGGTGCTTTTAACGGGCACGATCTATACCTCCCGCGACGCGGGGCATAAGCGGATGTGTGAGACGCTTGCGAAGGGTGAGCCGCTGCCATTTGATCCGACGGACGCGACCATTTACTATGTCGGACCGACTCCGGCGAAGCCCGGACAGGTGATCGGATCCGCCGGACCGACCACGAGCGGGCGTATGGATGCTTATGCGCCCACCATGATGCGCGTCGGCGCACGGGGGATGATTGGTAAAGGAGCGAGACTGCCGGAAGTCGTAGAAGCGATGAAACAGTACAGCGGCGTGTATTTCGGAGCGATCGGAGGCGCGGGCGCTCTGCTCGCAAAGTGCATCAAAAAGGCGGAATTGATCGCGTACGAGGATCTGGGCGCGGAGGCGCTGCGGAAATTGTATGTGGAGGATATGCCTCTGGTTGTGATCATTGACTGTGAGGGAAATAATCTGTACGAAGCGGGGCGTGCGGAATATCTGAACATACATAAAGAAGGATAATCTGGCTGACTGTATATCACAAAGCCGGATGATAGAGGTAATGTGACTTATATCAGGAGGCAGTAAGAAAAGCTTGCGGAAACGAATCATGCCACATTTTGAAGCATCTTTCTGGGTGGCATTTACAGAGGAAGGAGAAAAATTATGGCAATGAGAGGGATTTACACATCAGTAAATGACATCCGTAAGCGTGTGTTTGCGGAGGTCGCCAGGCTTTCCTATGATTACCAGGACGGCGATCTTTCGCAGATGGAATTGATCCCTTATCGGGTGATTCCGGGGGAAGTTTCTACGTATCGCGAAAGTGTTTTTCTGGAGCGGGCGATTGTAAAGGAGCGCATGCGGCTCGCGATGGGCCTGAATCTGCGCTCTGCGTCGGAGCATGCACCGGTATCCACTGGTGCAGAGGAATGTGTGAAACCGGAAAAATACTACCAGCCGCCGCTGATCAATATTATCAAATTTGCCTGTCACAAATGCCCGGATAATGAGATGCACGTAACAGACGCCTGTCAGGGCTGCCTGGCGCATCCGTGCCGGGAAGTCTGCCCGAAGGGGGCGATTTCTTTTGTAAACGGGCGCTCTGTGATTGACCAGAGTAAATGCGTAAAATGCGGGAAATGTATGGCTGCCTGCCCTTATGGCGCGATCTTAAAGCTGGAACGTCCCTGTGCGAAAGCCTGCGGGATGAAGGCGATTGGCTCTGACGAATATGGACGGGCAGAGATTGATCAGGAGAAATGCGTCTCCTGCGGTATGTGTCTGGCAAACTGCCCGTTTGGGGCGATTGCGGATAAGGCGCAGATTTTCCAGACCATTCAGGCCATCAAGAGTGATACGCCTGTATACGCGGCGATTGCTCCGGCGATTGCGGGACAGTTTGGTCCGGAGCTTACACCCGGGAAGCTGCGCTCTGCGCTGCAGGCGCTTGGATTTGAAGATGTGGTTGAGGTGGCGATCGGCGCTGACCTTTGCACAATCGAAGAGGCGAAGGATTTTGTACAGGAAGTGATGGAAGAAAAGAAGCTTCCTTTTATGGCGACTTCCTGCTGCCCGGCATGGTCGATGATGGCAAAAAAGCTGTTCCCACAGTATTCGGAATGCATTTCGATGGCGCTGACGCCGATGGTGCTGACCGGGCGCCTGATCAAAAAACAGCATCCGGGCTGCAAGGTGGCGTTTATCGGTCCATGCGCGGCGAAAAAGCTGGAGGCTGGGCGGCGCACTATCCGCAGCGACATTGATTTTGTCCTCACATTTGAAGAACTGATGGGAATGTTTGAGGCCAAAGAGGTTGATTTTTCTACCCTTGAAGAGCAGCCACTGCCGCAAGAGGCGAGTGCGGATGGCCGCGGCTTTGCGGTGAGCGGCGGAGTTGCCGGTGCGGTGGTGAACTGCATCAAAGAGCTGTATCCGGAGCTGGAAGTGAAGACAGAGAGTGCGGAAGGACTGGAGAATTGCCGCAAGCTGCTTTCTCTGGCAAAAGCCGGGAAATACAACGGCTACCTGCTGGAAGGAATGGCCTGCCCGGGCGGCTGTGTGGCCGGGGCAGGGACGCGTCAGCCCATCGCCAAGTCAGCTGCATCCGTCGGGCAGATCAAAAAACAGACCAAGGCGAAAGTGGCGCTGCAGAGCAGCTATAAAGAATTTCTGGAAGATCTGGAAGAAAGAGCACAGCTGGTGGCTCCGCCCAAAGATTGAGCGGACGTGTGACTTATAGCCAGTTTTACAGTGGCGCGCATACACCAGCGTTGTGTCAGGGAGAGGTGCGCAAGATGGCAGGCAGATAAATTTGTGCGGAAAGAGGAATGTGCCTGAGTCATAGGAGAGACAGAAAGGAATACGGAAACGATGACAAGAGGGGAATTTCAAAAGCTTACGCAAAATCTTCTGTTGGTGGACGGAGCGACTGGTTCGAATCTGATGGCGATGGGAATGCCGCGCGGTGTCTGCACGGAAGCCTGGGTGCTGGAACATAAAGAGATTCTTCAGAGCCTTCAGCGCGCGTTTATAGAAGCGGGAAGCCGTGTGATTTACGCACCAACATTTGGGGCTAACCGCTGTAATCTTGCAAAGCATGGTCTGGAAAAGCAGATCCGGGAGATGAATCTGACACTTGCCGGATTTTCCAGAGAGGCAGCGACGGACGGTGTGCTGGTGGCGGGAGATATCAGCCCGACCGGGAAAATGATGCAGCCCATGGGCGATATGACATATGAAAAAGCGTTTGAGATTTATCAGGAACAGATCGGTTATCTGGCTGAAGCCGGGGTTGATCTGCTTGCAGTGGAGACGATGTATCAAATTGAAGAGACGATGGCGGCGATTGACGCGGCGCACAGTGCCTGCGATCTGCCGATCCTCTGTACTGTGACCGTGGAAGCGGACGGCAGCATTTTTACCGGCGGCAACGCGACCGAGGCAGCGATGGCTTTTGAAGCTGCGGGTGCGGATGCGGTTGGTGTGAACTGCTCGGTGGGGCCGGATCAGCTGGTTTCTGTGATCCGCAATATCAGCGAGAATGTGTCGGTGCCGGTGATTGCCAAGCCCAACGCGGGTATGCCGCAGATCGATGACACCGGAAAAGCAATCTACAGTATGGGGGCGGAGGAGTTTGCACGGTACATGAAAGATCTGGTGGCGGCCGGTGCGACGATCATTGGCGGCTGCTGCGGTACGACGCCGGAGTATATACGGGCTGTAGCAGAAATACTGGGAAAACAGCCTTGCTAATTCAGGGGTCTTGTGTTATTCTGGCGTTACCGTTATGCGAAAGGAAGGCAGCTGCTCAAATCACAGACGGACCAGCTGGTCACAACCCGACCACGCGCTTGCTGCATCGTCGGGGCTTATTCTGCACAAAATGCGGGATGCCACCCGGTGAGGGTTGAAAATGCAGAGGTAACAGAATGTGCGGCAAGTGTCTGATCAGGCGATAAAGGATGAGAGCCGGGCGACAGGAGGAGAACGATTATGGAAGAAAAAACGGTAGTTTCGAGGAATTTTATTGAGCAGATCATTGACAGCGATCTTGCGGAAGGCAAATATGAGACCATCTGCACCCGGTTTCCGCCGGAGCCGAATGGCTATCTGCACATCGGCCACGCGAAGTCCATTCTTTTGAATTACGGTCTGGCAAAAAAATATGGCGGAAAATTCAATCTCCGGTTTGATGATACCAATCCGACAAAAGAAAAAACAGAATTTGTCGATTCGATTATCGCCGATGTAAAATGGCTGGGCGCGGATTTTGAGGATCGGCTGTTTTTTGCGTCGAATTACTTTGATCAGATGTATGAAGCGGCAGTGAAGCTGATCAAAAAGGGGAAAGCCTTTGTCTGTGATCTTTCCGCTGAGGAAATTCGCGAATACCGCGGTACGCTGACGGAGCCGGGAAAAGAGAGCCCTTACCGGAACCGCAGCATTGAGGAAAACCTGGAGCTGTTTGAAAATATGAAGAACGGGATGTACGAGGACGGCGCAAAGGTGCTTCGCGCGAAGATTGACATGGCTTCCCCGAACATCAATATGCGTGACCCGGTCATTTATCGTGTGGCACATATGTCGCATCATAACACCGGCGATAAATGGTGCATTTATCCGATGTATGATTTTGCGCATCCGATTGAGGATGCGATTGAAGGAGTGACGCATTCCATCTGCACACTGGAGTTTGAGGATCACCGCCCGCTCTATGACTGGGTGGTAAGAGAGGTAGGCTATGAGCATCCGCCCAAACAGATCGAATTTGCGAAGCTTTATCTGACGAATGTCGTGACCGGCAAGCGTTACATCAAAAAGCTCGTAGAAGAGGGAATTGTGGATGGCTGGGACGATCCGCGGCTGGTATCCATCGCGGCGCTGCGGCGGCGCGGCTTTACGCCGGAATCAATTCAGATGTTTGTCGACCTCTGCGGTATCAGCAAGAGCCAGAGCTCTGTGGATTATGCGATGCTGGAATATTGTATCCGCGAGGATCTGAAGATGAAGCGTCCGCGTATGATGGCGGTGCTCGACCCGGTGAAGCTGGTGATTGATAATTATCCGGAAGATCAGATCGAGTATCTGGACGTGGAACTGAATCTGGAAAACCCGGAGCTTGGTATGCGCAAGGTTCCATTTGGCCGTGAACTCTATATTGAGCGCGAAGACTTTATGGAGAATCCGCCGAAAAAATATTTCCGCCTGTTTCCGGGCAACGAAGTACGCCTGATGGGAGCCTACTTTGTGAAATGTGTGAGCTTTGAAAAAGACGAAGCTGGAAAGGTGACGGAGATTCACTGCACCTATGACCCGGAGACAAAGAGCGGCAGCGGATTTACCGGCCGCAAAGTCAAAGGCACGATTCATTGGGTGGCGGCGAAGACTGCGGTGCGGGCGACCGTGCGTCTGTATGAGAATATTATTGACGAGTCAAAGGGTGTGTACAATGAGGACGGGTCTTTGAACCTGAATCCGAATTCACTGACGGTGTTGAATGACTGCCCGATTGAGCCGGCATTTGTGGATGCAAAACTAATCGAAACGCCCCCTTGTCATGCTTATGACAGCGTTCAGTTTGTTCGTCAGGGATACTTCTGTGTGGACGCAAAGGATTCCAGAGAGGATGCGCTTGTGTTCAATCGGATTGTGTCCCTGAAGAGTTCCTTCCGTTTACCGAAAGCAGAGTGAGAAAAGCCATTTGCTATTCGTGTATCGTACAGGTAATCCTGCAGGGATGGTTTGACTGCCCCGTTTATAAGGAGATACTGCGTTATGAATGACCTGACGATCAGCCTGGATGTCCATGCTTCGACTCCTCTGTATGAGCAGATTTATCATTATATTAAAAACGAAATCCAGAATGGAGGGCTGCCTTTCAAAGAAAGGCTGCCCTCTTCGAGAAAATTGGCGGATTATCTGCAGGTAAGCCGGACGACGGTCAATATGGCTTATGACCAGCTGATTGCAGAGGGGTTTATCGAAGCGGTGCCGCACCGGGGCTATTTTGTGTGTGACCTGGAAGGTCTTGTACACATAAAACCGGTAATCACGCAGGGCACAGGAGAGCCGGCATCGGGAGAAAAAACATATCAATTTGATTTTTCTCCTCATGGTGTGGATCTGAACAGCTTTCCGCACAATGCGTGGAGAAAGCTTTCCAAAGAATTGCTGCAGGAAGAGGATAAATATATGTTCCGCCTGGGGGATCCCCAGGGGGAATGGGAGTTGCGGGAAACCATCGCGGTTTATCTGCATCAGGCGCGTGGGGTAAACGCGTGCCCGGAGCAGATCATTGTCGGCGCGGGGAATGATTTCCTGCTTCTTTTGCTGTGCAGCATGTTTGGGGGCAGCATGAAAATCGCGATGGAGAGTCCGACCTACCGCAAGGCGTATGACCTGCTTTGCAATTTTTCCAACGATGTGCGAATTGTAGAGATGGATGAATCCGGCATGCGGGTTGATCAGCTGGAGAAGACGGGCGCCCGGCTGGCCTATGTGATGCCATCTCACCAGTATCCCCTGGGAACCGTTATGCCGGTCAGGCGCCGGATGCAGCTGCTTCGCTGGGCAAGCGCCGGAGGGGAAGAACGTTATATTATCGAAGATGATTATGACAGTGAATTCCGTTATAAGGGCAAGCCAATCCCGGCGCTGCAGGGCTATGACAGGGACGACCGCGTAATTTATATCGGGACATTTTCCAAATCCATAGCGCCTTCCATCCGTGTCAGCTACCTGGTGCTTCCCCTGCGGCTGATGGATTTGTACAAAGCCAGGGCGGGAAATATTTCAAGTACGGTTTCCCGTGTCGACCAGATGCTGATCGCCGGCTTTCTGAATCAGGGTTATTATGAGCGCCATCTGAACCGAATGCGCGCGGTATACCGCAGCCGTCATGATGTGCTGCTGGAAGAACTGAAATCATTCCGGGAAATCTGTCAGGTGAGCGGGGAAAATGCAGGTGTGCATCTGCTGCTGACCTTTACGAATGGTATGACAGAAGAAGAGGCGATTCAGCGCGCAGCAGCGCAGGGCGTCCGTGTTTACGGCTTATCCGGTTATTATGTCGGAGAAGCAAGAAAACCGGCGAAGAATACGGTTATTTTAGGGTACGCCAACCTCTCTGAACAGGAAATACGGGAGGCAGCCGGGGTACTTCGGACTGCGTGGCTAAACAGAGGATGACGACAGTAAATCGAGCAGGAGGCGGCTTGCCGAATCCTACTCGCCGCGCGGGCTGCATCCGGCGGCAGCCGGAAAATACCTTACGCAGCCCTGCGCATAAAACACAGAAAGCGGGGATGCGCCATGTTTTATGATGCGATTACAGAGTTTATTTTTGTCGAGGATGCGCCGCGAAACGCTGATATTATATTCATACCGGGCAGCTTTCGACCGGATCTGGCAAGGCAGGCGGCCAGACTCTATCATGGGGGATATGCTCCTTATGTTTTACCTTCCGGAAAACACAGTATTACAATCGACCGTGCGGGGCAGTCCAAAGAGCGGGATATGCCAGAGGCGGGAAAGGCAGACAGCAGCGCTGCACCGTGCGGTTCTTATGTATATGGTACGGAATCGGATTTCCTTAGTAGGATTTTGCGTGAGGAAGGGGTTCCGGAGCAGGCCATCCTTCAGGAGCCAGAGGCTACTTTTACCTGGGAAAACGCGATTTATTCCCGACATGTGACGGATGCCGCCCATCTTGTGATCCGGCGGGCGATTCTGTGTTGTAAGGCTTTCCACGCCCGACGCAGCCTCATGTACTACCAGCAGCAGTTTCCTGACACAGAATTTCTTGTCTGTCCGGTCGTGGTCGATGGGATCAGCCGGGTAAGCTGGCCTAAGACCAGGCTGGGGATTGACACTGTGCTTGGTGAAGTCGAGCGCTGCGGCGGACAGTTTCATGAAATTCTGGCGGACATGATTACCGTTTAACTGAAAAAACGACCGTTTAACTGAATCCTATTGAAAAAAATTTTATAACGTATATTATGATAAAAAGAATGATTCATAAC
>JAJPXU010000025.1 GCA_021205305.1 Lachnospiraceae bacterium | reverse complement strand
GTGGGAAGAAAGTGGAGGACTTTCAGACCATGGCAAATAAAAATGAATATATTGGTGAGGCTTACAATACTCTTGTAAACTTGAGTGCAGATGAGCAGAAACGATTGGAGTACGAAGCTCGTGAGAAAGCGATTCGGGACTATAACGCAGCAATCAGCTTTGCACAGAAGCAAGGGGAACAGATCGGTGAGACTCGTGGTATCGAGATTGGCGAAGCACGTGGCATTGAGATCGGCGAAGCACGTGGCATTGAGATCGGTGAAGCACGTGGTATTGAAATTGCACTTAAAATTTTTACTATGCATAAAAACGGTGATTCGAATGAGAGAATTGCCGAAGTGTGTGGTGTATCTATTGAAGAGGTGAAACGGGTGATTTGTTCTGTTTTTGGAGCATGAATATCTTCCTGATCCGGTGAGGTTTTATTCAAATTCTGATACCCCTGATTCATAAAATATAAAAAAGCTTGTTGGAGAACGGGTTATATGGAGGATCAGAAGCTTGATAATTTGCTGAATCTGGCATTGGATGCGACAGATGAGGAGATGGAAAAATCGGAGGATCTGGAGGTTGGGTACGATAGAGACAGGCAGACATGGGAGGTGATTGTGCGCTATAGTGGTACGCCGCAGGATTTTTTTGCGGTGCTTCCCGAGCGTTGGGAGAGGGTCATTCTTTCTGGAGGTTATGCGATCCTGACGGTTCCTGAAGAACAGATTCAGGCGCTGGGGGCAATTCGGCAGATTGAGTATGTGGAAAAACCGAAGCGCCTTTACTTTTCTGTGTCGGTCGGAAGAAGTGTTTCCTGCCTGTATTCGGTGCAGGCGGCGCCGCTTGAATTGTTTGGAGAGGGCGTACTGGTGGCGGTGATTGATTCGGGTGTGGATTATTTTCACCCGGATTTTCGCAAAGAGGATGGAACCACACGTATTCTGGCAATGTGGGATCAGAGCGCCAGGATGCCGGAGCGTGCAGCGGGGAATGTGGCGTATGGCACAACAGCGGAGAAGAGCACAGCAGTGGAGAAGGATACAATAGCTGGGAATAGCGTAACAATGGGAGATGGCCCGGCGGAAATGGACGGAAAATCAGCGTCGGGCGTGAGGGGGCAGGCTCCGGCGGGATTTGTGAGCGGTGTGGAGTATACGCAGGAGGACATCAATGCGGCTTTGGCGGCAGGTTCCCGTGAGGCGGGGCTGGCGCTTGTGCCGGAGCAGGATTTGAGCGGTCATGGTACGGAGGTGCTCGGTATTGCGGCGGGAAATGGGCGCGTGTCTGGGAATCCCTATCGTGGTGTGGCGCCGAAAAGTGATATTCTGGTTGTGAAGCTTGGCACTCCGCGTCCGGATAGCTTTCCAAGTACGACGGAACTGATGCAGGCGCTGGAGTATGTGGTGCGGAAAGCGGAGGAGCTTGGACAGCCGGTGGCGGTGAATCTGAGCTTTGGGAATGTGTATGGTTCTCACAGGGGGAATTCTTTGTTGGAGACTTACATTGATATGCTTTCGAACCAGGGAAGAAATGTGATTGTGGCGGGTACTGGGAATGAGGGGAATACAGGCGGGCATATTTCAGGGAGACTTCGTGAGAGTATGAATTCAGCTTTCTCGGTGATATCTAATCAGGAGAGAATCGAGTTCCTGATCAATGATTTTGAGACGACCATGAATCTCCAGCTCTGGAAGAACTACGAGGATGCGTTTGGAATCACAGTTGTACATCCGAACGGTCGCAGCGCGGGGCCGTTTGGGGAGGAGATTGGCACTGTGCGCTATCGGTTGGGCAATACTACTTTGCTGGTTTACTACGGTGAGCCGAGTCCGTATCAGGCGCAGCAGGAGATTTATATCGATTTTATCCCGGAGGGGGACTACATTGACAGCGGCATCTGGCAGATTCAATTGACGCCGCAACGCATTGTCACGGGGGATTATTCGGTCTGGATGCCGGAAGCGCGCGTTCGAAATGATGGTACCCGCTTTTTGAATTCTACTCCAGATACGACGATGACCATTCCATCTACTGCGGCGGGAGTGATTGCGGTTGGCGCTTATGATGCGCGGCGGGATGCATACGCGTCTTTTTCCGGACGCGGCTGGCCGGATACACAGTACCAGAATCGTCCGGATCTGGTGGCTCCCGGAGTGGACGTCACGACGACGGCTGTGGGCGGCGGATATGTGACGGTGTCGGGGACATCCTTTGCGGCACCGTTTGTGACCGGAGCGGCGGCGCTGCTGATGGAATGGGGGATCATTCGGGGAAAGGATCCGTATCTCTATGGGGAAAAAGTCCGCGCCTGCCTTTGTCGGGGAGCACGGCAGCTGCCGGGTTACAGCATATGGCCGAACAATCAGGCAGGGTATGGGGCGTTGTGTGTGCGGGACAGTTTACCAATGTAGATAGATGCCGTTATAAGATTACACACAGTAGTGGTTGAGATAAAGTAAATTTGATCATGGTGTGACCGATCATGCGGTCCGCAACGGACGGAAGAGGAATATAGGTTTTCCTTGCCCGCTTACTGCTTTTCTGCTATAGTAAGAGTGGATAAGTCCTCGCCGGACGGGCATCCTCGTCCTTCGGACGGGATATGTCCTGAACGATAGAATGTTTTGCGTTTATCTTTTGAAATAGTTGTGGATGAGAAAAAGGAGAATTTGGCTATGCTTTTCGACGTCATCCCCCGCAATTTTTTCGGGCCGCTTGCGGCACCGGGGAAAACCGTATACTGGGAATGTCTCTGTCGGCTGTTTGAGGTAACCAACCGGCAGCTTTCTTTTGGCGTAGAGCGGGATGTTCTGGTGGATGAGCTGCAGTTTTATTTTGATTCTGCGATGGCGGCGGATGTTCCGGTGACGGAGACATCTCCTTACAGCTGTTCAGAAAACCGTGCGAAAAAGGCGGAACGCGCTGATAATGGGAGAAATGCTGTACATTTGACTGATACGAATGAGCCGCAGGAACGAAATGACACGCAGGGGCAAGAGTCTTTCATTGAGTGGGATGGTGCTGACGCGGACAGTATGAGCAGTCGCGATAAAGCAAATTTTATTCTCCGGCGGCTGGAAAATTATGGCTGGATTTCGGTAGAGACGGATTACAGCTATGTGCAGCGGGTGAGTTTCCGCGACTATGCGGTGCAGATTATGAAGACGCTCCTGAATATTCAGGAGGAGAAAAAGACCGAGTATCAGGGTTATATTTATACGATTTACAATCTGGCCAGGGCGGGGCTTGACAGTCCGGGCGTCGGGCTTTTGCAGATTGTGGAGAATACAGACGCGCTGCTGACAGGTCTGAAGAGTCTGAATGCTAATATCAAGCGTTATATTGATGATTTGACGAAGCACAGTACGGTAGCGGAGATTCTGGATGCGCTATTGAATGATTATTACAGCAATGTGGTGGATAAGGCTTACCATCGGCTTTTGACGTCGGATAATGTGTCAAAGTTCCGCCCGGAGATTCTGGAACGGCTGGAGGCGAACAGTCGGAGTCCCCGTTACCTCAAAAAGGCGTCCGCGGAAATTGCTTCTCTGCGGGAGATTTCGGAGGAAGAGGCACGGGAGCAGGTGCTTTCCATGCTGCATGACGTGATTGAGGCGTTTCGGCGGATGGATGATATTCTCGGGGAGATTAATAAAAAGAATACAAATTATCAGCGGGCGGCGATCAACCGGGCGCGGTTTTTGCTTTCGTCTAGTGAGGATGTGCGCGGGCAGCTAAAGGAAATCCTGACGTTTCTGAATGAGCGGATCACGGAGAAGCAGCTGGATTATAATGCGATTTATGAACTGGAGGAGATGGATGGCCTGATTCGTGTCTTTTCCTGGGATTATCTGGATATGGATTCGCTGTATTCGCCGATTGAAGGAAAGAAGGAATTTGCGCCGGAAAAGGTGGAGGTCCCCGTTCCGGATCTGGCGCTGCGCCAGGAGAAACGCAGGAAAATGAAAGAGCGGCTTGCGCGCGTGCTCAGTCCGCAGAAAATAGAGGCGTATGTGGAGGAACAGCTTGGTGAGAGAAAACAGATGTATGCGTCGGAGCTTCCGCTCGAAGAGGGCGATACGTTTATCCGTGTGATTTACATACGGCTGTATGGGCAGCGGAAAAACATGAATTACGAGCTGGAGATGAAACAGGTGACGGAGAAGGATGGGTTTCGATTTCGCGATTTTCTGATTCGCAGGAGAAGCAGTTGAGAAACGCACCAGAGAACTTTCCGTGCCCCAGCTGACAATCAGTGGTATATGGTAGTAGACTGTATTGGAAGACCTTGTGCATAATGCGCAGAAGGTTTTGACAATAATGCATAGCAAAAAATGTAGGCGCAGCAGGCTGTGCTGAGAATTTTTGCTATGCACTATCGGCGAAACAGGCAAGCAGAATGCACATGGAATTACAATATAGGCTGCTAGAGTGGGAAGGCCAAGAGGACAGTGTTGCGGCAGGATTTGATGATAGAAAGGAAACCGGAAAATGAATTTATTCGAAGGGATGCTGCAGAAGGATAAGGATGAATTCCGCCGTGTCTGCAATAAGCTGATGAGTACCTGCTTTATCGTTAAACGCAATGAGGCGACGAAAGCGGACTATTATTTTATTCTCCGTATGCGGGATGTATTTGAGCATTACCTGGGAATTCTGGGCTACACACTGGAAATCAATGAGGATTACGGTGTGATCCAGATGGTGAACCGCGAGAATTATAATCACCTGAATCTGAAACTTTATGATTCCATTATCCTGCTTCTGCTGCGCATTCTGTACGATGAGAAAAAGCGGGAGCTTTCGCTGACGGATGTTGTGGTGACGATGGGTGATATTCAGGAGAAATACATGTCGTTGAAAATTCGGGAAAAACAGATCGATAAGACGACGATGGGAAACGCGCTGCGATTGTTCAAACGCTACAATCTGATTGAGATATTAGACCGGGATCTGTTTCAGGAGGAAGCGCGGATTATTATTTATGATTCGATCCTGATGGCGGTGCGGGTTGAGGATATCCGGCGTGTGAATGAGCTGATCGGGCAGTACCGAAAGGAAAAGAAGGGAACTCCGGGGGCAGATGTGGAAGATGGTGCCGCGGCTGTCAGTTAAGTGCAATCTGGATAGCGGCGGATGCTTTGTGAAACAAAAAGACACAGAATCGCACAGGCGAACAGATGCGGCGCGGGAGATTCATGCCAAATAGCGGAAGAGGAGCAGCAAATTCGCGCGGATAAGCGGATGAGGAGATACCAATGAAAAAACTGGAAAAAATACGCCTGATTAACTGGCATGCCTTTGTAAATGAGACGATTGAAATGGACGATTCGGTTCTGCTTTCCGGAGAAAACGGAGCCGGAAAATCGACGCTGCTCGATGCGGTACAGTTTGTTATCACCTGTTCGAAAGCAAATTTCAATAAAGCGGCGCATGACAAAGGCAAGCGGACGCTGAACGGCTATATGCGCTATAAAACAGGACGCGAGGATCGGCCTTATGAGCGCACAGGCGAAATCAGCAGCCATATCTCGCTGCAGTTTTATGACGAGGCAAAGAAGCAGCCGTTTCTGATCGGGGCGGTGCTGGATTCTGCTTCGGAGGAAAAAGAACCAAATGTCGTCTGGTATCAGATGGAAAAACGGGAGCTTTCCGATGATTTATTTTTGCAGGGAAACCAGGTAAAATCTATTTCCGTATTCCGCTCGACAAATAAAGGAATCCATACGCTGGCGACGACGCAGACCGAGGCGAAGAAAATGGTACTTTCTCGTTTTGGCCGTCTGGAAGATAAATTTTTCTCCCTGATTCCAAAGGCATTGGCATTTAAGCCGATTCCCGATATTAAGGATTTTGTTTATTCCTATGTGCTGGATAAAAAGGAAGTAAACATTGACGCGCTGAAGGAAAATGTGCGCAGCTATCAGGATCTGGACCGGATGCTGCAGGATGTAAAAACGCGAATTGAAGAGCTTGGTCGGATTAATGAGAAAGAGGCAGAGGTGGAGAAATATCTCCGCATCGACCGCAATCAGGAGTATTATCTGGCCCGCGTGGACGTCGAGCTGGCTGTGCAGGAGCGGGAAGAGGCGGAGGAGAAGAAACGCTATGCCGGGCTTCAGCAGAGAGAACTGGCCAGGCACAAACAGATGCTGCAAAAAACGCTGGCGGAACGACAGGAGACGATTACCAATTTAAGCGTGGAACTGAACGGAAATGAGGATTATCAGGCGCTGCATCAGATGAAACGCCGGCTGGCGGAGCTGGAAGAAGCGCTTTCGCAGGATCGGCAGGAGATGCAGTTACTCCGGGAAGCGGTGAAACGCGCACTTTCGGATGCGAAAAAGCTGCTGCAGGTGAAGGATACGGATCCATGTGTCCGGGAGTATGTCCGGCTGCTGGAAACGCTGGAGACGTGCGAGAGTCTTGCGGATGTGAACCTTGCGCTGGAAAAGGTTATGGACTGGAAGAAGCGGATGTTTGGCAGGGTGCAGGAAAAGCTGGCAGAGACTCGCGTGGAGCTGCACACGAAGGAACAGAGTATGACGGAGCTGAAAGCGCGGATTGGTCAGCTGGAGAAAAAGCGTCTGACTTACCCGCCGGAGGTGACGGCTCTGGCACAGAAGATTCGGGAGCAGTTTGCCCGGATGGGGCGCTCCGGTGAGGTGCGCGTACTCTGTGAGCTGTTGGATATCACGAACCCGGCCTGGCAGAATGCGGTGGAAGGCTATCTGAACAATCAGCGTTTTTACCTGCTGGTCGAGCCGGATGACTTTGACTTGGCGCTGAGCGTTTATGACAGGATGCGTGAAAATAAAAAGGCTTACGGCGCGGGTCTGATCAATACCGGGAAGCTGGAGAGCTACGATGAGGCTCCGGAGGGCTCGCTTGCGGAGGTGGTGACGTCCAAAAGCGTATGGGCGAGACGTTATGTCAACATGATTCTGGGTCGTGTACATCGCTGCCAGCGCTATCAGGACCTGAAGCTGTATCCGACCGCAATCACGCGGCAGTGCATGCGCTACCAGAACCATGTGGTCAGTGCGATTCGCCCGGAGGTATATCAGACGCCGTATATCGGCGCCGAGGCATACCTGCGTCAGCTGGAACAGTGCCGCGAACAGGAAAAGGCACTTGGCGGGGAGATTGCCGGACTGAAGGAGAAAATCAGCAATCTCATGTTTGTGACAAAGCCTTTGGATACGGAGGCGGATGTAGACGTTAAGTACCGCCTTCACATTCTGGAAGAGACTCGCAGTCATCAGGCACAGCATTTGCAGTGCTCGGAGGGCATCAAAAAGCTCGAGGAAAATCAGACACTGATTCAAAAGCAGCTTCACCTGGAAGCCTTACAGAGGGAACTGCGCTCGATTCAGGATGAAATTTCCCAAAATGATATCCAAAGTGGGCGCTTCCAGCAGGAGGAAGCGCAGTGGACGGACCGGATTGCGGAGCTGCTGACGCAGATTTCCTCTCTGGAAGCGGTTCTTGCGGAGATCGTGAGCCGGCTGGATACGGAAATTTCCGCCTGCAGCAGGGAATATGAGCGGCAGGTTGAGGGGCGCACGCTGCAGAAGTTTAAAGAGAACTTTGAGCGCGCCAGAAAGGCAAACTGGACGCTGAAAGAAAAGGCGGAGACAGATATGAGCCAGCTGATGCGCGCGTATAAGGTGGCGCATGATTTTGGTGCGGCGGAAACGATGGCAGGGTATCCGGAATTCCTGGCCGAATACGACAAGCTGAAGAATTCACAGCTCCTGGAATATGAGGAGAAGGTGTTAAAGGCAAGAGGGGCCGCCGAGGAGGAATTCCGCGAGCAGTTTCTTTCCAGGCTTCAGGAAAATATCCGGCAGGCGCAGAACGAATTCAAGGAGCTCAACCGCTCCCTGCGCGACATTCATTTCAGCCGCGAGCAGTATGAATTTTTGTACGAGCCGAACCGGCGCCTGAAGAAGTATTACCAGATGATCATGGATGATTTTAATATCATGCAGGGCGAATCCATTTTCAGCGGACTGTTTCAGCAAAATCACAGAGAGGTCATAGAAGAGCTGTTCGAAAAGCTTGCCCTTGACGATGAGAGCAGCAGCAAAACTCTGGAGGAATACACGGATTACCGCACCTACATGGACTACGATATTAAAATTCAGAAGGACGATGGAAGCTATATGTTGTATTCAAAGGTCAGCCAGGAAAAAAGCGGCGGTGAGACACAGACACCGTTTTATATCACCGTGGCGGCTTCCTTTATGCAGCTGTACCGCAACAGCATCGGAGGTGACGCGATTGGTTTGGTGATGCTTGACGAGGCATTCAATAATATGGATGATGAGCGAATCACCGGTGTGCTGGAATTCCTGACGCACTCAAACCTGCAGATGATCATTTCCGCGCCGCCGGAAAAAATCCAGTATATAGCCCCGTTCGTCAAAAAGGTGCTGCTGGTATTGCAGGACGATAAGGTGAGTTATGTAGAGGATTTTGGGCGGATGTAGATGCAAATGAAAGAAGAAAACGCCTACAATCAGAGATAGGGATAGGGAATATCCCTTCCGAAGGACGAGGATGCCGCAAGGCGAGGGAATATCTTGTCCGAAAACAGGGGTACATAAAGAACTGACGAAAAAGAAAGACACGGAGGACCGAGCGGATATGGCTGTGCGCCGATACGATGAGAAAATTTTAAACAGTCTGCTGGATAAGTATGAGGGCAGCCTTCTCTACACAGGCAAGAACCACCGCCGCCAGACGATCAGCTTTGCGGTGACAAAGACCACTCTGCCGGAATATTTTGACGAGACATCTCTTCAGTATGAGACGATCCACGCGCAGCTTAGCGAGCTGGAACAAAAGGGTTATATCCGACTTGTTTGGAAAAACAAAAAGCCGGGCCATATCTTGGAAAAGAGTGTCCTCTGTCCGGAAAAAGCGGAGGAGATATACGCACTGCTGCACCGCCTGCCAAGGGCAGAAAAAGAAGCCAGACTGTTAGCAGCTTGCGCGGAATGCAAAGGGAGGCATCCGGTCATTGACTATTTCCTGGCCTGGGTGGAGGAGCGTCTCCATGCAGGAGAGAGCGTCCGGCCGTATGCAGACCCGGATACCCCTGAGAAGCTAAAGGAACGTTGTGACCTTCTTCTGGAAATTCTGAACAACCAGGATGAAATCTTTTTGCGGGAATTTTCGGTTCGTTTCTGGAAAGATTCGAAGATAGCGGAAAAAGAACTCGGAGGAGCGGCGTCTATCATTACCCGTTTTGCTGATGATGAGACATTGCGTGGGCTGGATACAGAGCAGCTGCTCGAAGAGTTTGGAATATATAAAAATCCATCTTGGGTTATGATAAAAGGGAGCGGAAGGCTTTGGATTGGTAAGGATGAAACGCCGGGTAATTTCAAAAGACCGGAGAAAGCGACAAACAGGCAGAAGTCTTTTCCGGATTCCGGGGATCTTTCACTGGCAGATTTTCCCGGCGGCATTGGCCTCTCAAGTGAGGATATATCGCGTGTGCGCTGGGATGCCATGTCTCTTCCGCCACGGGTAATCACGATTGAAAATCTGACTTCTTTTCACCGCTGGAACGAAACGGATACGATGGCGATTTACCTGGGCGGGTATCATAACCGGGTAAAGAGAGCATTTTTACAGATTTTATATCAAACATATCAGGAAACCAAATCGAAGGAAGTTATATTTGAACACTTTGGGGATATTGATTGCGGCGGTTTTCGGATCTGGAAAAATCTTTGTGAGAAAACGGGGATTCCCTTCCGGACACGCTTCATGGATGAGGCAACTTATTTCAAGTACCTGGAGTATGGAAAACCTTTGACACCTCATGATCGACAGGAACTGGAACGGATGGCAGAGGAGCCATATTTTGCAGCACAGAAGGGACTGTTTGCGGCAATGCTTCGCTGTGGGAAAAAGCTGGAGCAGGAATGTGTGAGAGAATAAATAACGAACTCTAAAATGACATGAGATAGTAAAATAAGTAATAGCTCAGAATAGCATCCAAATAAAAAGGCAGTTACGAAGAAATAGAAAGAAAAGAGGCAAAGCATGAAAGCAATTTTTATCGGAAATCGGGAGCGCTTTGAAAAATTTTATCCGCATACGGCGTTTGCGGACACGGTGGAAAAGGTTTACCTGTCGATGGAGGAGGTAACGCAGGGCATACCGACGGATGCACGGGACGCGCAGCTTCTGGCGGCGGACGCTGTCGCGAAGGTTTCGGCGGATCTGATGGCACAGCTCCCGGATTTGAAAATCATACACTCAGAGGGCGTGGCTTATAATGGAATCGACTGTGCTGCTGCGGCGAAACGGGGAATCTATGTCTGCAACAACCGCGGCGTGAACGCGGACGCAGTAGCGGAGCAGACGATTCTGCTAATGCTTGGCCTGTTGCGAAGTGTGACCGCAGGGGACGCAGCAGTTCGCGCGGGGCAGCAGATTCAGCGAAAAGAATACATGATGGTGAATGGAATTACAGAGCTTGGCGAGTGCCGCGTGGGTCTGATTGGTTTTGGCGATATTGCGAAAGCGGTCGCGAAAAGGCTGGTTCCATTTGGCTGTGACGTTTTTTACAACGCGTCGCACCGGAAGGATGCGGTTCTGGAGGCGGAGTATGGCGTGAACTGGATGGAGCGGGAGGAGATGTTAAAAAGCTGCGATATTATCAGCATTCATGTTCCCGTGACGCCAGATACCACTGGGATGGTGAATGAAGCTTTCCTTAAAACCATGCGTCCCAACGCGCTGCTGATTAACACTGCGCGCGGTGAAATCGTGGATAATGCGGCGCTGAAAAAAGCGCTCACGGAGGGATGGATTGCCGGAGCCGGTCTGGATACGGTTGCTCCAGAGCCGGTCGCGGCGGATCATCCGCTGCTGCATTTGCTGCCGGATAAGCCGGATAAAAAAATTTTGTTTTCCCCGCATATCGGCGGTGTGACAACAGGTGTGTTTCGGAAAGGGCACCGCAATATCTGGCGTGCGTTCGAGCAGGTCAGCAAAGGAGAGCGTCCTTTGAACATAGTAAACGGACTTTAACGCTCCGGACTTTAACTCTCAATGCCGCCCCGTGCCCGGATGCCCTGATCAAACGGATGCCGGATTTTCCGGATCTCGGATACATAGTCGGCTTTTTCAATGAGCGCTTCACTTGGCCCCTGTCCGGTCAGGATGACCTCGAGATGCTCCGGCTTGTTTTCGAGAAATTGAAGAAGGAGTGCTTCATCGAGCAGACCTGCCCGGATGGTATAGATGATTTCGTCCAGGAATAACAGGTCGTAGTTCTCATCTGCGGCTTTTTTCGCTACGGCTCTGAGCTGATTTTCGTAGTAAGACTTCCGCTCCGTCTTTTCGTCTGGAGTCATCTGGAAGCTGAACCTTTCCTGCGGAAGGCCGTCTACGATTGTGATATGGTCGGAGAGGTTCAGCACTTTTCGTTCGCTGGTGGAGTTGTCTTTCATAAATTGATAAATCAGGACACGCAGACCGTATCCGGCAGCCCGGGCGCAAAGCCCCATTCCGGTGGTAGTCTTGCCCTTACCGTCTCCACAGTAGATATGGATGAGGCCAGTGTCTTTCGTTAATGATTGTTCGGACATAGAATTTTCGATCCTTTCTTAAAATTGTTGGTAACAGTTCAGAACTGAAGCGAAACGCAGACCTGCGGCCTGTTGTTCTGAATAATTATAAATGTTATGGAACGGTACTATGGACGTTTTTCTTCACTTAGATGTACATCCATCTGCGGGTACGGGATGTGCAGCCCGGCCCGGTCGAATTCCATCTTGATCTGTTCGTTCATCTGCCAGAGCACAGGATAATATTTGCTGGTGGGGACCCAGCAGCGCAAGCCCAGCACTACGCCATTGTCTCCCAATTCGGAGACAAAGACAATGTGTTCTTCCTCATGCAGCACGTCCGCGTTCTCCAGAATCAGTCGTTCAAGGACGGCTTTGGCGGTTTGCAGATCGTCTTCATAGGAAATACTTGCCTTCACCTCGAGCTTTCGCCGGTCGGCGGCCGTGACATTTACCATGACATTGTCCGCGAGTGTCCCGTTAGGCACAATGACCCGGCGGGTATCAGTGGTTAGAAGGGTGGTGTACATAATCTCGATTTTCTGCACGGTACCCTCCATCCCCTGCGTGATGATGTAATCGCCGACGTGGAATGGCTGAAAGACCAGGAGGATAAAGCCTCCGGCCAGGTTGGAGAGACCGCCCTGGAATGCCAGGCCGAGCGCGACACCGCCGGAGGCGACGACTGCGGCGACGGAGGTCTCTGTCACGCCAAACTGCATACCGATCCACAATACCAGAAAACAGTACAGCAGAATTTTGATGATGGAACAGGAAAAGGTGACAGCGCCTTCCTGCATTTTAGAACGCTCTAACATTCGGCGGAATACGCGCATCAGCCAGACGATGACTTTCCTGCCAACCAGATAAACGACAATGCATAGGATGACTTTTAATAAGAAAGTGACTACAAGGGGGACAGAGTCGCCGATATAGTCCTGAATGTTAAAGAACCAGTTTTCCAGCATAAATAAAATCCTTTCGCAGAAGTTTGGGCAGCTTCTCTGCAATAAAGAGGAAGACTGCCGGAAGAAGGCATAGGTGCAGGACGCTTTAAAGACATATTAAAATATAAGCGTTCAATCGGGTATGGCAGCGTTTGCATCTGCCTAGTATAGCATAATCCGGCGAAATATGGTAGTCTGGTGATTTACTATTTTTGATGAATGTGGTAAGATGATTGTTGGTCACACTTATAGTGGTTGAGATAACATAAATTCGGTTGTGGTACGACCTGTAATCAAGATGAAAATTGCGTAGACTGATATGAGAGCTGAGAAGAAAGTCTGCGCGAACTGTGAAAAGCGTGAGGACGAAAGGAATCGATTCATGAGGGGAAAAAAACAAATTCGCTATATGGCCTGTGCCCTGCTGCTGTTGCTTGCGGTGTTTACCGGCGGCTGCGCGATGGGAGAGGCATCTGGGGAGAAAACCACAGAAGGATTGGAGGCACTCTCAGCGGGCAATTATCAGGAGGCGGAGACTCTTTTTCAGGAAGCAGTAGCGGACGGGGAAACACTGGTACTGGCTTACCGGGGGCTGGGTCTGGCTTATATGGGGCTTGGAGATTATGAGAGTGCGGCGGATGCGTTTGAGAAAGCGCTGGCGCATACGGATTCCCGCATGCCGTCTAATATTGAAGATATCCGTCTGTATCTGGCCACGGCTCAGTATCGGCTGGAAAATTATACGGACGTAATTGACACCTGCAACAATATTCTGAACGATTCGGAGGAGGGCAATGCGGACGCGTATTTTTTGCGCGGCGCGAGCTATCTGTGCGAGGGGGAGACGGAGAAAGCCGCTTCGGATTTTGACGCGGCGGTTGCGCTTTCACCGTCCGATTATGATTTATATCTGAATATTTATGAATGTTACGCACAGGAGAATCTGTCGGCGGTCGGCGTGACTTATCTGCAGACCGCGCAAAGCCTGACTGGTGAAGATACCGAGTATTATTATAACCAGGGGAGGATTTATTATTATCTGGGGAATTACAGCGAGGCGCAGCAGATGCTGATTGGCCCGGTGGAGGAGAGCTATGAGCCGGCCATGTACCTGATTGGCAAGGTTTACCTGGCGATGGATGATTATACCCATGCGCTTGCCATTTATCAGCAGATCCAGGAAGAATTTGGAGAGAGCGCCCAGTGTTATAACGGACTGGCGCTGTGCGCGATGATGCAGGGGAATTATGATTCGGCGCTGACGTATATCAGCCTTGGCCTTGCCCTGGATGGGACGGACGGTAAACAGGAGTTGTACTTCAATGAGATTGTCACGTACGAAAAGATGTTGGATTTTTCGACTGCGGCCGAAAAGGCGGCTGTCTATATAGAGAATTATCCAACCGATGAGGCCGGACAAAAGGAGTGGGAATTTCTACAGACACGAAAGGGAGACAGCTGATAAAAATTTTCATTGCGAGCCGGGCGCGTCTTTCGCCGCAAGACTTCCTTGCCGGTCCTTTGCATGAGGAGTGCCCCCGGTATCTGGCATACCGGAGGCGATTATGAAAAAATTTATCAATATGTGTAATGGAGCATTACACCATACAGGCGAGAATTGCTTCTCTTTAAGAGGTGACTACACT
>JAJPXU010000143.1 GCA_021205305.1 Lachnospiraceae bacterium | reverse complement strand
TATTTCACATAGCATATACTTCACACGCTTGACGTCCACAGGATACCTTCGGACACGCTCTCGCTTATAAAACAACGCAGCGGTACTAAGCTCGTCCTGCGCCTGTGGCTTGGACTCGCTAAGGACCGGCGTTGTTTTAATAGTCCTCAGGTACCCTGTGGACGTCTGCGCGGGGGAGTGCACGATCAGTATTTTCCTGGTGGAACGATTTCTTCACCTGAAACAGCACGACCGAAGTGAAGCGTAGACCTACAGTCTGCTGTTCTGAATCGTTACATTATTTATACAAGCGCTACCGTTTCTCTGCAAATTGCGAGCTCTTCGTTTGTCGGGATGACGGCAACCTTGACTTTGGAGTCGGCGGTGGAGATGACGTTGTCTTCGCCGCGCTGTTTGTTGGCTTCTTCATCGAGGGTGATGCCGAGGTAGCCGAGGTAGCCGAGTACCTTCTTGCGGACGATCGGAGCGTTTTCGCCGATGCCGGCAGTGAAAGCAATGGCATCTACACCGTTCATGGCAGCGACGTAAGAGCCTATGTACTTCGCTACGCGGTAGCTGAATACTTCGATCGCGTTTTCTGCTTTTTTGTTGCCAGCATTCATGCCCTCTTCGAGGTCACGGAAGTCGCTGGAGAGTCCGCCGGAGATTCCGTATACGCCGGACTTTTTGTTCAGGACGTTCATGATGCCCGCGATATCCAGGTTTTCTTTCTTGGCGATGAACTCCATGATGGCCGGGTCGATGTCGCCGGAACGGGTACCCATTACCAGGCCTTCGAGCGGGGTGAGACCCATGGAGGTGTCGACACACTTGCCGTTGACTACCGCAGAGATGGAGGCACCGTTGCCCAGATGCGCAACGATGATCTTGCTGTCCGCAAGGTCAAGTCCAAGGAACTCTGCCGCATGTTTGGAAACGAAGCTGTGGCTGGTTCCGTGGAAGCCGTATCTTCTCACCTTGTATTTCTCATAGTATTCATACGGAAGTCCATACAGATAAGCCTTCTCCGGCATGGTCTGATGGAAGGCGGTATCAAATACTGCAACCATCGGCACGCCCGGCATCAGCTCTTTGCAGGCATTGATACCGATCAGGTTCGCCGGGTTGTGCAGCGGTGCAAGGTCGTTGCACTCTTCTACCGCAGCAATCACTTCGTCTGTAATCACGACAGAGCTGGCGAACTTTTCACCGCCGTGTACGACTCTGTGTCCAACCGCGTTTACCTCAGAAAGGCTGGCGATCGCGCCGGTCTTCTCATTTACCAGAGCATCCAACACCATCTGAATCGCTTCTTTGTGTGTCGGCATCGCAGCTTCTGTAATCTCTTTCTCGCCGCCCGCCTTCTGATAGGTCAGTCTGCCGTCAATACCAATTCTCTCGCAGAGTCCTTTCGCGAGTACCTGCTCCGTATCTGAGTTAATCAGCTGATACTTCAGAGATGAGCTTCCGCAGTTAATTACCAGTACATTCATTTTTCTATCCTCCGGTATTCTGTTAAGAAGCAGGACATTCCGGATCATAGCCGAAATCTCCTGCTCTTCTGGATTTAGATCGAGTAGGGAGACCTGTCCCCTACTCGCCCGCGCGGGCCGGGTGCGGCTTTAGCCGCAAGACTCCTTGCCCGGCCCTGCGCATCAAAAAACTCAGCAGCCGAGCAGCCAGTTATACAGCTCCTCGTACTTTCTCGCAGAACTGTTCCACGAGAAATCCATCGCCATGCCGCGATCGACCATTTTATTCCACTCCCGCTTCTTATCATGATAGAGTGCCATCGCGCGCTGCACGGTGAAATACATTTCATGCGCGTTATAATTTGCGAAGCTGAAACCGGTACCGGTGCTCTCATACTCATTGTACGGCTGCACGGTGTCCTTCAGTCCTCCGGTCTCACGCACAATCGGAACCGTACCATAACGGAGACTGATGATCTGTGACAGCCCGCACGGTTCAAACAACGAAGGCATCAGAAACGCGTCACATGCCGCGTATACCTTATGAGAGAGCTGCTCCGAATAGAAAATATTCGCAGACACCTTACCCTGATATTTCCACGCAAAATGACGGAACATATTTTCATATCTCTCTTCGCCGGTACCAAGCACCACAATCTGGAGATTATTCTGGCACATCTCATCCATCATGTGCTCAATCAGATCAAAACCCTTCTGATCCGTCAGGCGAGACACAATACCAATCATAAACGCAGAATCATTCTGCTCCAGTCCAAGCTCGCGCTGAAGCGCACGCTTATTCTTAATCTTTTCCTTGCGGAAATTACGCGCATTAAAATGAAAATCAATCAGAGGATCGGTCTCCGGATTCCAGACATCATAGTCGATCCCATTTACAATTCCCCGAAGATCATTCGCGCGTGCGCGCATCAATCCATCCAGGCGCTCGCCGTAGAACGGCATCTTGATCTCTTCCGCATAAGTTTCGCTCACCGTCGTGATCGCGTCGGCGTAAACAATGCCGCCCTTCAGATAATTCGCGTCGCCATACGCTTCCAGCTTATCCGGCGTAAAATAGTAAGCCGGCAATCCTGTAATATCGCGAACCGTCTTTACATCCCAGACGCCCTGGAATTTCAAATTGTGAATCGTAATTACGGATTTGATTCCGCGATAAAAATCTCCATCCTGGAATCTGTCTTTGAGCATAACAGGAATCAATCCTGTCTGCCAGTCATGGCAATGAATCACGTCCGGCCGGAATCCGATCGACGGCAATGCGGATAATGCAGCCTTTGAGAAGAACGCAAACTTCTCAATGTCCTGATAAATATTCCCATATGGCTTTGATCCGGAAAAATAGTATTCATTATCAATGAAATAAAAATGAACACCATCCAACTCCATGTGCAGGATACCTACGTACTGAGATCTCCACGACAGATTCATGTAGAAGTGCGTAACGTACTCAAGCTTATTCTTCCACTCTTCTGCCATGCACTGATACTTCGGAAGGATCACGCGACAGTCAAACTCTTCTTTATTAAAACATTTGGGAAGAGAGCCTGCAACATCAGCAAGCCCGCCAGTCTTAATAAAAGGAGTCGCTTCTGATGTAACAAACAAAATATTTTTCATAGTTGCCCCTCCAACAACATCATCATTCTGTCAAAACACATTAGCTGTTCTCAATTAATTTTTTCAGATCATCAATGGAAATGTTCTTATCTTTGATAATCTTCAGGACTTCTTTAGTCTTTGCTTCTTCTTCTGCTTTCTTCTGCGCCGATGCAAGCTCTTCCAGTTCTGCCTGGAGTCCTTCTTTCTCATCGGTCAGGGCTGCAATCTTATTTGCGTAACCGGTGATCTTCTCATCAATCGCTTCAATCTTTGCAGTGATAATTTCTTTTTTTGTTCTTCTTTCGCGCGCCATTTATACGCCCTCCTTAATTTTATTTTAACAAATAAAATTATAGGGCAAAACATGGAAATTGTAAAGAGCGAATAACCTTGTTTTAAAATTTTCGTTATTCTCTTTTGCGCATCCTTTATAGTGAATGACAAAAAATTTGTCGTTCACTATAAAACGGATTGTAAGCACACAAATCCAGCCAGAGCTTATTCTCTTTTATTAAAAACAGTTTCGGAAAATCCGTACGGATAAGTTCATCCCGCCGCGAAGGAAAGATTCAGTGCTTCTGAAATGGTATAGCTTAAATATTTTACCGTCTCATCGATATCCTTCGGCGTCACGAACATGGTATTCAGATATGGGGAAATCAGTTCATGAATCATTTCCTGTTTCTCGGCACGGCTGAGTGTGCCAAGCGTGCCGCCCAGCATCTGCATCTGTTCCGAGCGGTCCATCTCGGCAATCAGCTCCTCCATCGTATCGTTCACGATGGTTGCCGCGTCTACGACCGTCGGCACCCCTACCGCGATGACAGGTACCCCAAGTGTCTCTTCATTGATCGCGTCGCGGTGATTTCCTACGCCGGAACCCGGATTGATGCCAGTGTCGGTCACCTGAATGGTCCGGTTCAGGCGCTTGGTGCTGCGCGCGGCAAGCGCGTCGATCGCGATTACCAGTCCGGGCTGTGTCTCTTCGACAACTCCGCGAATGATTTCCAGCGTCTCCATGCCAGTCTGTGCCATGACGCCAGGCACAATGGCGCTGATCTCACCTGCTGTCTCCATCTCTTTGGGCATCTGCCCATACTCCTTTATCATATGCCGCGTGATGCGGAGATTATTTACCACATCCGGCCCTAACGCATCCGGCGTTACCTCACGATTACCAAGTCCGACCACTAGCACGGAGTCTTTTCTTCCATTCATCAGATGATCCAGGTGTTTCGCCAGCTCTTCCGATATTTCTCTGTGGTAGTCCTCATCTGGTGTCGACATATTGGGTGCTTCAATTGTAATATACGTTCCGACCGGTTTGCCCATCGCCTTTGCCCCATTCTCCGTCTCAATCGTCACAGTCGTCGTATAGATTTCCCGCTCCTCATCCACATCTTCTTTTACCTTTACACCGCGTATCCGTTCATCAATGTCTTTTGCGCGCTCCTCACATTCTCCAAACGCGGCGCGGTCAGACGCCGAGCGCAGATGCGGAGGTGTCGCCAGATCCTCATAACTCTCCCGTGCTTCCAGTGCCAGATCGGTCCGTATCTGAAATTTTCCCAGCATAATCGTTCTCTCCTTTGTAATTAGTAAACGACGTAGGTCGTTTTATCTTGTCATTCACTATAAGCTGAGATTAGTTTGCCGAAAATTCTTCATAATATGTAAAAAGAACGGCGTTTCCGCCGTTCCATTTATGCTTACTCTTCCGTTTCTTTCTTCTCCTGCTCTGTGAGACCCGCTGAATGTTTGCGAATCTCCTTATTCATTTCCTTTACTTCATCTATTGTCTGACACTTATCTGTAGCTGTAGTGATCAGCCACGCAATAAACTGCATCTGCTTATCAGTCATAACTTCTTTCACCATATCCTTTCCCCCATTCCGAGATTCATTAATTATCTGTATCTACACTATAACTATATTACATTTCTGACAATATTTCAATAGCATAATCGAGCAGGAGGCAGCCTTCTGGCTCCTACTCGCCCGCGCGGGCTGCGTCCGGCGACAGCCGGAAAATACCGCTCGCAGCCCTGCGCATAACCAAAAAACGCCTTGAGAAATATTCCACTCAAGACGTTTTTTACTGTTTTACAGATTCGTATAACCCATCAGATACTGATCTACTTCCTTCGCTGCCTCGCGGCCCTCGCGGATCGCCCACACAACCAGAGACTGGCCGCGGTGCATATCGCCCGCCGTGAAGACCTTCGGCACGCTGGATGCGTATTTGCCCGGAGCGGTCGCTACATTTGTGCGCGGGTTCAGATCAACCTTGAAGGCGTCGGTGACATATTTCTGCGCCCCTAAGAAGCCAGCCGCGATCAGCACCAGATCCGCTTTCACGGTCTTTTCACTGCCCTCGATCGGCACCATCATCATGCGCCCGGTCTTTTCGTCCTTTTTGCTCTCCAGGCTGACGAGTACAGCTTTCACAAGCTCGCCCTTTTTGTTCATGATAAATTCCTTCACCGTCGTCGTGTAGATGCGCGGGTCATGTCCGAATACGGCAATCGCCTCCTGCTGGCCGTAATCGGTCTTGCAGACGCGCGGCCATACCGGCCACGGGTTGTTCGCCGCGCGGGTATCCGGCAGCTTCGGCATCATTTCCAGCTGTGTCACAGACGCTGCGCCCAAACGAATCGAAGTGCCGACACAGTCGTTTCCTGTATCGCCGCCGCCGATGACGATGACGTGCTTCCCCTTTGCCGAAATATATTTTTTATCGGCAAAATTGGAATCCAGCAGGCTCTTTGTCGTCGCTTTCAGAAAATCGACCGCGAAGTAAATTCCCTTTGCCTCGCGCCCCGGCGCACTGATATCACGCGGGTTGGAAGCACCGCAGCAGAGAACGATCGCGTCGTATTCTTTCTGTAATTCCTCCGCACTGACATTTTCCCCAACGTTTGCGTTGGTCACGAAGGTAATCCCTTCTGCTTCCATCAGGGCAATCCGGCGGTCAATCACAGATTTATCCAGCTTCATGTTCGGAATACCGTAACGCAGCAGGCCGCCAATCCGGTCGTTGCGCTCATAGACCGTCACCAAATGTCCGCGTTTGTTCAGCTGCATCGCCGTCGCCAGCCCGGACGGGCCGCTGCCAATGACCGCCACCTTCTTTCCGGTGTGCACTTCCGGCGGATTCGGCTTTACCAGGCCGGTTGCAAACGCGTTCTCAATAATCGCGCGCTCGTTCGCCTTTGACGCCACCGGTTCGGTATCCAGGTTGCAGGTGCAGGCTGCCTCGCAGAGTGCCGGACATACCCGGGAGGTGAACTCCGGGAAGCAGTTGGTCTTAGTCAGACGGTCGTACGCCTCCTCCCAGCTGCCGTGATACACCAGGTCGTTCCACTCCGGCACGAGGTTGTTCAGCGGGCAGCCGGAGGCCATGCCGCCGATCATCATGCCCGCCTGGCAGAACGGTACGCCGCATGCCATGCATCGCGCCCCCTGCTGCCTCTGCTTTTCCAGCGGCAGCGGGGTGTGAAATTCATTAAAATTCAGAATACGCTCCTTTGGCGCGGTTTCTGTGTCATTTTCCCTTTTATACTCCATAAATCCAGTTGGTTTTCCCACGATTCGCGCCCCCTTTACTCATCCTGTCCTTCTGTGATGGCATAGAAAGCCTCAATCTGCGCCTGTTCGCTGCTTAAGCCCTTCTCCTCCATCTGTACAATCGCCATCTGCATTTGCTTGAACTCATGCGGGATGATCTTTTTGAATTTCGGCAGATAAGTGCCGAAATCATCCAGAATCTGCTTGCCCTTCTTAGAGTTCGTGTATTTCACATGGTCATTGATGATCTCCTTGAGTTCCTGCACATCGTATTTGGATGTAATCAGCTCGATGGATACCATGTTTTTATTTACTTTGGTGTAGAGATCGTTGTTCTCATCCAGCACGTAGGCAATACCACCGCTCATACCAGCCGCGAAGTTTTTGCCTACGCTGCCGAGGATTACCGCCCGGCCACCGGTCATGTACTCGCAGCCGTGGTCGCCCACGCCCTCGACAACAGTGACCGCACCCGAGTTACGCACGCAGAAACGCTCGCCCGCAACGCCGTTGATATAAGCGCTGCCGCTGGTCGCACCGTAGAGCGCCACGTTGCCGATGATGATGTTCTCATCCTCCTTGAACGGTACGCCTGCCGGCGGATAGACGATCAGCTTGCCGCCGGAAAGTCCTTTGCCAAAGTAATCGTTGCTATCGCCGACCAGCTCAAGGGTCAGCCCCTTCGGAATAAACGCGCCGAAGCTCTGTCCGCCCGCACCATGGCATTTGATGGTATAGGTGTCCTCATCGAGACCCTCCGGATACCGGCGGGTGATCTCAGAACCAAAAATCGTACCGAACGCGCGGTCCACGTTGGAAACATCGAGCTCCACGCTTCGCTTCTGCCCCTGCTCCAGAGCACTGCCGAGCTTTGCCATCAGTACCGTCTCATCCTTGGTCTGATTCAGCTTAAAGTCAAAGACCTGTTCCGGATCGAAGGTCACCTTCTGACCGCCGCCCGCATACGGGTTATCCAGAATATTGCTCAGATCAATGAGATCCGCGCGCGGATTCGTGCAGTTGTCCATCTTCTTGAGCAGGTCGCTTCTGCCGACCATCTCATCAATCGTGCGGAAGCCCAGCTTCGCCATATATTCCCGCAGATCCTGCGCGATAAAGCGCATGAAGTTCACAACATATTCCGGCTTGCCGCGGAAACGCTTGCGCAGCTCCGGATTCTGGGTCGCCACACCGACCGGACAGGTGTCCAGGTTGCAGACACGCATCATCACGCAGCCCATCGATACCAGCGGTCCGGTCGCGAAGCCGAATTCCTCCGCGCCGAGCAGAATCGCCATCGCCACATCACGGCCGCTCATCAGCTTGCCGTCGGTTTCAATACGAACCTTATTTCTCAAACCGTTCATCAGCAGGGTCTGGTGGGTCTCCGCCAGGCCCAGCTCCCACGGAAGTCCCGCGTGATGGATGGAGCTGCGCGGCGCCGCACCTGTGCCTCCGTCATAGCCGGAAATCAGGATGACCTGCGCGCCTGCCTTTGCCACGCCGGCCGCGACCGTACCAACACCAGCCTCTGAAACCAGCTTCACGGAAATATCCGCCTGGTTGTTGGCATTTTTCAAGTCGTAGATCAGCTGCGCCAGATCCTCAATCGAATAAATATCATGGTGAGGCGGCGGTGAGATCAGGCTGACGCCCGGCGTTGAATGCCTGGTCTTGGCAATCCACGGATACACCTTCTTGCCCGGAAGATGACCGCCCTCACCCGGCTTCGCGCCCTGCGCCATCTTGATCTGGATTTCCTTTGCGCTGACCAGATAGCGGCTCGTCACACCAAAACGGCCGGAGGCGACCTGCTTGATCGCCGAGCAGCGGTTCTTTCCGTCCGGTCCGATCACCAGACGTTCCAGGCTTTCGCCGCCCTCACCGGTATTGGACTTGCCGTGGAGCATATTCATGGCAATCGCCAGCGTCTCATGCGCCTCCTGTGAAATCGAACCGTAAGACATCGCGCCGGTCTTAAAGCGGGTGACAATCGAATCGACACTCTCGACCTCATCAATCGGCACTCCTTTCTCCGGATAGATGAAATCCATCGTATTGCGGATGCAGCCGGATTCCTCCTGGTTGACCAGATCGGTAAATTCCTTGAACATCTGATAATTGCCGGTGCGGGTCGACTCCTGCAGCAGATGGATGGTACACGGATTGTAACGGTGATGCTCCCCGCCGCTTCTCGATTTATGCCAACCCATGCTGTCCAGCGTCAGATCTTCCTTCAGTCCCAACGGATCAAACGCCTTCGAATGACGGTAATCAATATCGTCTTCAATATCCTTCAGCGTAATGCCGCCGATACGGCTCACAGTGTTGGTAAAATATTTGTCGATCACTTCCCCGCTGATACCAATCGCCTCAAAAATCTGCGAGCCCTGATAGGACTGGATCGTGGAAATTCCCATCTTGGAAGCAATCTTTACAATGCCGTTGATAATCGCATTCGTATAATCTTCTACTGCCGCGTAATAGTCTTTTTCCAGCATATTGGTGTCAATCAGCTGGTGGATCGTGTCCAGAGCAAGATACGGGTTAATTGCACTCGCGCCGTAGCCGAGCAGTGTCGCGAAGTGATGCACCTCTCTGGGCTCGCCGGTCTCCAGAATCACAGCGATTGAAGTCTTGCGCTTTGTACTGACCAGATAACGGTTCACCGCCGAAGTCGCCAGCAGCGACGGAATCGGCACGCGGAATTCATCTACACCCTTATCGCTCAGCACCAGGATATTCGCTCCATCGCGGAACGCACGGTCCACTTCCAGATAAAGATGGTCGATCGCCTTCTCCAGTCCGGTATTTTTATAATAGGTAATCGAGACGACTGCCACCTTAAAGCCGGGGACTTTCATATTTTTGATCTTCATCATGTCTGTATTCGACAGAATCGGATTCTGAATCTGCAGCACCTGGCAATTCTCCGGATGCTCCTCCAGCAGGTTGCCTTCCACGCCGACATAGACCGTCTTAGACGTCACGACCTTCTCACGGATCGCGTCAATCGGCGGATTTGTTACCTGCGCGAACAGCTGCTTGAAGTAGTTAAGCAGCGGCTGGTGTTTGCTCGAAAGCACCGCCAGCGGCGTATCAATGCCCATGGCACTGATGCCCTCGCCGCCTGTCTCAGCCATATTTTTGATTGAAGTGCGGTACTCCTCATAGCTATAGCCAAAGGCTTTCATCAGGCGCATCCGCATCTCATCGGAATAAGTCTCCACCTTTTTATTCGGTATCTTCAGATCCTTCAATGCCACCAGATAACGATCCAGCCACTCTCCATACGGCTGGCGGTCCGCGTAGCGGCTCTTTAGCTCCTCATCGTCCACAAGGCGGCCTTCCACCATATCGACCAGCAGCATTTTGCCAGGATGCAGGCGCTCCTTCTGCACGATCTTTTCCGGTGGAATATCCAGCACGCCGACTTCGGAGGAAAGGATCACATAGCCGTCCGAAGTCACGTAATAGCGAGACGGGCGCAGACCGTTGCGGTCAAGCACAGCACCCATGATATCTCCGTCCGAAAACAGGATTGACGCCGGGCCGTCCCACGGCTCCATCATCGTCGCATAATAGTGGTAGAAGTCTTTCTTCTTCTGCGTCATCACCGCATTGTTCGCCCACGGCTCCGGAATGGTGATCATGACCGCCAGAGGCAGATCCATGCCGTTCATGGTCAGGAATTCCAGCGTATTATCCAGCATCGCGGAGTCGGAGCCTTTCGCGTTGATCACCGGCAGCACCTTGTGCATATCCTCTTCCATATATCTGGAGGACATTGTCTCCTCACGCGCGAGCATCTTGTCCGCATTGCCGCGGATCGTATTGATCTCACCGTTATGTACCATCAGGCGGTACGGATGCGCGCGCTCCCAGCTCGGGTTCGTATTCGTACTGAAACGGGAATGTACGATCGCCAGCGCGGACTCATAGTCCTCACTCTGTAAGTCCTTAAAGAAGGTACGCAACTGTCCCACCAGGAACATACCTTTATAGATAATCGTCCTGCTGGAAAATGACACCACATAAGTCGTCTCATTGGACTGTTCAAAAATCCGGCGGACAATATAGAGCCTGCGGTCAAAATCAAGTCCCTTATTGACATCCTTCGGCCGCTCTACAAAGCCCTGCTCGATGTAAGGCATCTTCTCCAGCGCCTTATGTCCCAGAACCTCCGGCACAGTCGGCACCTTCCTCCAGCCGAGGAATTTTAATCCTTCTTTCTTTACAATGCTCTCGAACATCTTCTTCGCCTGATTGCGCTGAAGATCGTCCTGCGGGAAGAAAAACATACCGATACCATAATCTCTCTCTCCGCCTAAAAAAATGCCAAGGTCGGAACAAGCTTTGGAGAAGAATTTATGCGAAATCTGAAGCATAATTCCTACGCCATCACCCGTTTTTCCCTCGGCATCTTTGCCTGCTCTGTGTTCAAGATTTTCTACAATACTAAGCGCGTCCGCCACTGTCTGATGGGTCTTAATTCCCTTAATATTTACGATCGCGCCGATCCCGCAGTTATCATGCTCAAACTCGGGCCGGTACAATCCGGGTTCCCTACAGACAGATTCAGAATGTACTCTGGAATCCATCCGAAATCCCTCCTCAATCTTCCTCCTCGTATTTTGCAATGCCGCCTCCATGCGACTTATCCATCCGACTGGCATTCCGTCAGCAAAATGAATCATCATACAGGCGCTCTGCATTTGCTTTCTGTATCATACACCTGTTTTTCGCATCTGTAAAGAACAACTTTTTTGCAAGTTTTCAGATAATTTGATTTTATGCTATTTATCAGCATTATTGTCTGTCTTTTTCTTGAATTACTTCTCATTTTTGGGACTATCCGGCACAATTATTTCCATTGCCGCTTGTAAAACATTTGCTTCTACCGAATGCTATCGTGGAAATCAAACAGAGCCTGTGATTGCGCTCATCACGAAAAGAGAATCGCAGCCAGATTTGCCCCCATATGAAACAGAATCGGACCAATCAGACTATTTTCCCGTTCACAGAGCAATGCGAGGAAAAGGGCCATAGGAAACGCGTAGATCATCTGAATCGGATTGCCATGGTAAAGTGCAAACAGTAATGCCGAAAAAAAGGCAGCCTGACGTACACGAAGCCGAGACCTCATTCTTCTGTAAACCAGTCCCCGAAAAACCAGTTCCTCTGCAATCGGAACCAGAAATCCAGGCCCCAAAACCTGCATTGCCATCCGGCTGCCAAGCAGCGCTTCCTGTGTCTGGTTGGAAAAAGCAGAAGAAACCCCCAGCAAAAAAAGAAGTCTACTCCAGATCACATTCAAAATCCCGCCGCCCAAAAAACATACCGTGTACCATCCCACACGCGGCATTCCACAGACCGCATCGCGTCGGTCTTTTTTGTTTCCATCTGCCCGCTGTGCATCACCAGATGATTTGTGTCTGAGAACTCCGTCTGACTCCCACACAGTTCTGCCGGCATCCTGCCAATACATCCATATAGCCACCGGAAGCACCAGAAATGCAGACAGCGCGGTACAAGCCGCGCTGTCGAGAATATCACCTGCCAAAATGGTTATCCCCTCTGAAAATACCAGATGAATCAGTACCGGAGAGAGCACATAAAATATCCAGGCCATAACATTCTCCAATCATAACCTCATCGTAACTGTTCTTGGCAATTACCATTCTTCCCTGCTTTTTCCAGGGTTCCTTTTCATGATTCGCTTTCTTCCGTTTCCGCCGCTTCGGGAATAATCGGAAGCGTCACCGAATCAATGTGCCACGCATTCTCATACCAGGATAAAGTAAATTCCGCAGTCGCTTTTCCCGTATACGGAACCGTCTGAAATTCCCAGGCATTCGTACCATCCGCCCATATTTCACCCGTCTCAACACGTTCCGTATTTCTCACGATATAGCGGTACGAAAACGTCATGACCGTCGTAATTGCGCCATTTTCCGCCTCTGAAAAAACAGGTTTCTCAAAATCTGCTTCGTAATCATAAATACCCACACTCTCAAACTCCGGATGCGTAACCGAATTTTCCCGGTAAAACTCTTCTGACTGGCTTTCTATAATCTCCAGAACATCATCAAGACAAGCTGCAAACAATGCCGTAAGTTCTTCAGATGCTTCGGTATTCTCCGTATCATCTGTGTTTTCCGCCTCGCTGTCGGTATCTTCGGTATTCTCCGTCTCAAGGCCTTCCAATACGGCTGCCTTATAAATCTGCTTCAGTGCCTCCACTGCCAGTTCCTCGCAGGCAGACATCGCGCTTTCTTTCAAAGCCATCTGCTCACAGTAATCCACATCCCCGTCTGCCGTCTCAAGTATCACCTCATAGGACTCCAGAATCGGATTTCGGATCACCACGTCGGCTGTTCCTGCCAGCAGACTGGGAATCACATAGCAATCCTTCGACGCACTTACGTCTTCTTCCGTAAGCCAGGACGCACCCATTTCCTCCCCATCCAGATATACCGTCGAGCCAGCCGGAACCGTCACCCGAAGATTTGTCACCATGCAGTGGCTCGCAAGCACCCGCCACTGCGCCATCAGTCCAAATATTTCTTCTGATTGTTTTTTGACTGTAAAGTCATCTTCGCTCTGGACATTTCCGGATGCATCCAAAAACTCGACATGATAATCCACATACGAATCTCCATTCGTACCCTGTCGGCTGGATATTTCTTCTACCTGATAAGAATCACAAAGCACATATTTTTTCGACTGAACCGCCGTCTCATACTCTTCCAGTGTCATCTGCGTATTTTCTGACTGATCCAGCCATTCATAGGCTTTCTCTGTATTGCTCTCAACCAGCAGCGTCAAATATTCTTCAAGCGCGGATTCCGGAACGCTCTGCGGGTAATAATAGATCAAATAAGAAGCCCCGCCAAAAACGGCCACTACAAGCACCAATATGATACATTTAATCAATAATCTTCGAAATACTTTCATGCCAACCCTCCATCCTTTGTCCGCACCTGCTTCGTGTCTTTTCCTGCAAATGCTTCCGATGTTCCATCTTCTGTCCCCTATCAGCCGCCAAGCGATTCCTCATACGCAATGATTACATTCAGATTCGCTTTCTCATACTCATTCAGATAAGAAAACATATTGGCATCAAATTCTTCCGGTGTATACAAAGCCGTATACCACGACTTTTGATTAAAATACTCTTGTAAATCCTCAGACTGAAACATCCTTCCATGCAGCGCAAAGATTTCATTCCGTATCAGACGAAGTTCACTCAGGCTATACCCATACAGTTCGCTTTCACTGATATACCTGCTGCTGATTCCTGAAATGATCGTATCCGAATCACTAACTGACACATCTGATGAGACAGAGCCACTTGATGAACCGGAGCTCGAGCTGCCAGAGCTTGTGCTGCCGGAATCAGAACTTCCGCTTGTCCCCTGATACGACCAGATTGTGATATTATCGTCGGAATTGACTACAACCCATCCGTCACTTGTACTTCCTGAACTGTTGCTTGTTGAACTGCCGCTGCTCGTCGTACTTCCGTTGCTTGTCGTGCTTCCGCTGCTCGTCGTACTTC
>JAJPXU010000098.1:7395-14423 GCA_021205305.1 Lachnospiraceae bacterium | reverse complement strand
TGGAAGTGCAGCAATGCACGGAGCTGACTGCTACTAATAGGTCGCAAGCTTATCCTATGTTCCGATTTTCGAAGAAAATCGAGAACTAAAAAAGGCTGAAAAAAGAGTTGCAAATTCGGAAGATAAAGATTTCTGTGTGTGGTTTTGAAGGTACGATGAAGTAAGGCCCAGTGGCTCAGTTGGTTAGAGCGCCGCCCTGTCACGGCGGAGGTCGTGAGTTCGAGTCTCATCTGGGTCGTTTTCTTTAATATATGGGGTCTTAGCTCAGCTGGGAGAGCATCTGCCTTACAAGCAGAGGGTCATAGGTTCGAGCCCTATAGGCCCCAGTTAAAGAATTTCTCGTGCCGATGTGGCTCAATTGGCAGAGCAGCTGATTTGTAATCAGCAGGTTATCGGTTCGAGTCCGATCATCGGCTTTTGAATCAAATAAATCTTATATGGGTGGGTTCCCGAGCGGCCAAAGGGGGCAGACTGTAAATCTGTTGTCGACGACTTCGAAGGTTCGAATCCTTCCCCACCCAGTTGTCATTTATTTGACATTATAATTTTATATCGCGGGGTGGAGCAGTCCGGAAGCTCGTCGGGCTCATAACCCGAAGGTCGCAGGTTCAAATCCTGCTCCCGCAACTTGGCAGGATCAGTGGGATTCTGCCGTATATGTGCCCAGATAGCTCAGTTGGTAGAGCAGAGGACTGAAAATCCTCGTGTCGCTGGTTCGATTCCGGCTCTGGGCATGCTGTTTATTCTCAGATAGTTTTATAGCTGCTGAGATGGCAACAGATGGGATATTAGCTCAGGTGGTAGAGCACTTGACTTTTAATCAAGTTGTCCGGGGTTCGAATCCCCGATGTCTCATTTATGGTTTATGTTTCGTAGTTCTGGGAAAGAGAAACGTCTTATTATGAGACGTTTTTTTGTTTTATGCGCAGGGCTGCGTAAGGTATATGTTTGATTAATCTCGAGTGTGTGCAAAACACACTTTTTAATTGACTTTTTATATACCGAACGGTATAATAGGAAAGAAATGCAAAAAAATGGAGAATATATGGAAAAGACGGATTTTGCAGAGAATGTGGAGACCATGGATAACCGAAGCCGGCTTTTGCAGTGCGCGAATGAGTTGTTTTATGAAAAAGGATATGACGCAGTGGGTGTACAGGAAATCGTAGCCCGGGCGGGGCTGACAAAGCCTACTCTCTATTATTATTTCGGCAGTAAAAAAGGATTGCTTGAGGCGTTGGTCTCGGAGCGGTTTGAATGTCTGCGCGGTATGTATCGGGGACTCAGTGAGCGGGAAAATCTGCGTATTGAGGAAGCGCTGAATTGGCTGGCGGATATTTTCTGTGGTTTTTTTGAGCAGGATCGGCATTTTTATATGCTGATGATGGCCTTGTTTTATTCAGCAAGAGGGAATGAAGCCTATCAGACGATTCAGCCTTATATGGTTGAGTTTTATGATATGGTGGTACGGGTATTTGACCGTGCGGCCGATCAGCTTGGGAATATGTATGGACGGCAGCGCCAGTTCGCGATTGGATTTGTCGGGACGATCAGTTCGTATTTTTTGCTTCATTATGAGCATGACCCCGGCGAGTGCGAGAGCGTGGATCGGCAGCAGATTTCAGCATTGGTAAGGCAGTTTATGTATGGGATTTTCTCGTGATAGGTGGAGCGCCGCGCATTGAAAATTTGTTTCGCGATTGGTGCAGTACCGTTCTCGATTTTCTGCGAAAATCGGAACATTGCCTGCGTCCATACTCGCTTCGCGAGTACGGACATATGACAGAATATTTTTACGGAGGAATGAGATTATGTCAGTCTGGTATGACAACACAGTTTTTTATCATATGTATCCGCTGGGAATGAGTGGAGCACCGTTTGAAAACAGAGAGGAACAGATTGTTCATCGGTTTGTGGAGTTGGAGAAATGGCTGCCGCATATTCGAAATTTGGAGTGCGGAGCGATTTATATTGGGCCATTGTTTGAATCAACGACACATGGATATGACACGCGGGATTATAAGCTGGTGGATCGCCGTTTGGGAGACAATGAGGACTTTAAGCGATTTGTGAAAAAGGCGCATGAACTGGGGTTGAAGGTTGTTGTGGACGGTGTGTTTAACCATACCGGACGTGAATTTTTTGCTTTTCAGGATATTCAGCGGAACCGGGAAGGGTCGCGGTATTGCGGTTGGTATAAGGGAATTAATTTCTGGGGAAATAATCCATATAATGATGGGTTTGGGTATGAGGCATGGCGGAATTGCTTTGAATTGGTGAATCTAAACCTGCAAAACAGGGAAGTTAAGGATTATCTTTTTGAGGTGATTCGTTTTTGGATTCGTGAGTTTGATATCGATGGGATTCGGCTGGATTGCGCGGACTGCCTGGATTTTGACTTTATGCGGGAAATGCGGTGGATGACAGGGAATGAGAAGCAGGACTTCTGGCTGATGGGCGAGGTGATTCATGGCGATTACTCGCGCTGGGTAAATCCGGAAATGCTGCATGCGGTGACGAATTATGAGCTGCATAAGGGATTGTATTCGGGACACAATGATCACAATTACTTTGAGATCGCGCATACAATCCGACGTCTGTTTGACGGGAACGGCGGTCTGTGCCGCGGCAGAATTTTGTATTCGTTCGTCGATAATCACGACGTTGACCGGATTATCTCTAAACTGAATGACAGGCGGCATATAAAGTCAGTATATACGCTGCTGTATACGCTGCCAGGGCTGCCTTCGATTTATTATGGTTCTGAGTGGGGGGGGTAGAAGGACGTAAGTCGAATGGAGGCGATCCGGCACTGCGGCCGTGCCTGAATCTGGAAGAGATGGAGACGAATCCTCCGGTACCGGGGCTGGCAGAATATGTGACATTTCTTGGAAGATGCCGCAGAGAGCATCCGGTGATCGGAGAGGGGACATATCGGGAATTGATGCTGACCACAAGACAGTATGCGTTTGCACGAATTGGGCAGAACGAGACGGCAGTGGTAATGGTGAATAATGATGAGAATCCGGCGACACATTCGGTTCCGCTGCCATGTGCGGCGAATCGAATTACCGAGTTGGCAACCGGTGAAACCTATTATGCGGAGAATGGAAGACTGACGGCTGAGGTGGGGCCGGGAGAAGGCAGAATTTTCATCCTGGAACCGTGAGCTGGACGCCCGAAATGGCCTGAACAGAGGTACTGGGGCAGCTGCTTGAAAGGCAGGCGGTGCGGAGCCGAAATGGGAGTGATATACGGTGTTATGCAGCCGAATGGCAGCGATGAAAATAGGTAAGTTGTGCAGAAAAAGGTTCGATTTGCGCAGTAAATCGAGAACAAAAGAAACTGGTTGCGTAATGAACAAATAAAGTGTATATTTGGATTATGGTTATAAGAGCGGTTTTACACATAAAATGTTTCAAATTATGACGGGATGACTGAGACAGGTATAAAGTTGAGTTAATTTGGAGACGAGGTACCAGGGGTCAGCGGTGTCATGGAAAATGATATAAGGAGAGGTACGGATATGGCAGGGAGAACAAAGAGTGCAGCGGCGGAGCCGCAGAAACAATCCGGCGCAGAAGAGCAAGAATTTATCACGGAGCTTGACCAGTATCTGTTTGGGCAAGGGGCGCATTATGATATTTATAAGAAGCTTGGTGCGCATCCGATGACCTGGCAGGGGAAAGAGGGCACTTATTTTGCGGTGTGGGCGCCGCATGCGCAGCAGGTGCAGCTGATTGGTTCTTTTAATGACTGGGATGAGTATAGCCATCCAATGAAACGGCTGGAGCCGCTGGGGATTTATGTACGGTTTATGCCAGGTGTGGGTGCCGGAGAGATTTATAAGTATCTTATTGTGACGCCGGATGGACGGAAGCTTTATAAGGCGGATCCATTTGCAAATTACGCGGAGTATCGGCCGGGTACAGCTTCGCGGGTCGCGGATCTGAGGAAGATTTCGTGGTCGGATGCGGTGTGGCAGGAAAGCAAAAAAGAATTTGACCAGGATAAGAGCCCGATCGCGATCTATGAGGTGCATCCGGGCAGCTGGAAACGTCATCCGCATGGGGAGGATGAGAGCGGATATTACAATTACCGTGAGTTCGCCCATGACCTGACGGCTTATGTGAAAGACATGGGCTATACTCATGTGGAGCTGATGGGGATTTCGGAGCATCCGTTTGACGGTTCCTGGGGCTATCAGGTGACAGGGTATTTCGCACCGACATCGCGCTACGGGACGCCGGAGGATTTTGCTTATTTTGTAAATTATCTGCATAAGAATAAGATTGGCGTGATTCTGGACTGGGTGCCGGCGCATTTTCCGCGTGACGCGCAGGGACTGGCAGAGTTTGACGGCACTTGCCTTTATGAGTACGCGGATACGCGCAAAGGCGAGCATCCGGACTGGGGTACGAAGGTATTTGATTACAGCAAGTATGAAGTGAAAAATTTCCTGATTGCGAGTGCGATTTACTGGATTGAGCAGTTCCATGTGGATGGATTGCGCGTAGACGCGGTGGCTTCAATGCTTTATCTGGATTACGGCAGACGTGACGGTCAGTGGGTGGCAAATAAATACGGCGGAAACCAGAACCTGGAGGCCATTGAGTTTTTCAAACATTTGAACAGTGTTCTGGTGGGCCGGTATCCGGGCTTTATGATGATTGCGGAGGAGTCGACGGCCTGGCCGAAGGTGACGGGACGTCCGGAGGACGATGGGCTTGGATTTACGATGAAGTGGAATATGGGCTGGATGCATGATTTCCTGGAGTATATGAAGCTGGATCCCTACTTCCGTCAGTACAATCATAACAAAATGACATTTGCGATGACCTATGCGTATTCGGAAAAGTATATTCTGGCACTTTCGCATGACGAGGTGGTTCACCTGAAGTGTTCGATGGTGAATAAGATGCCGGGATTGTATGACGATAAATTTGAGAATTTAAAATGTGGTTATTCGTTCATGATCGGGCATCCGGGTAAGAAACTCCTTTTCATGGGGCAGGATTTTGGGCAGCTCAGAGAGTGGAGCGAAGAGCGTGAACTGGACTGGTTCCTGCTTTCGGAGCCGCGCCATGCGCAGATGCAGAATTATTTCCGCGCACTTTTGAAGCTGTACCGTAAGAATGCCTGCCTGTATGAACTGGACTGTGAACCGGCCGGTTTTGAATGGATCAATCCGGATGATAATTTCCGCAGTATTTTCAGCTTTGTGCGTCATTCGGCGAACGGGAAAAATAATCTGCTGTTTGTCATTAACTTTACGCCGGTGGACCGTCCGGACTACCGGGTTGGCGTTATGCGCAGAAAACAGTATCGGCTGGTGCTGGACAGCAATGCGGCAGAATTTGGCGGCACTGGAAAAGAGCAGCCGGAGGTTTATAAGGCCGTTAAGCAGGAGTGTGATGGAAAACCGTTCTCCTTTGCGTATGATCTGCCAAGATATGGAGTGGCGATTTTTAAGTTCTGATTTAACTGCGCTGAGGGTTTTATCGTTTGCTTGACTGCTGTTTTGGGGGAAGAAAAGACAGCCTGTTCGGTTTCGGCCGATGAAAGGCTGTCTTTTTCTTTCTTTTTTCTTGTCAAAAAGTGTAAAATAGTTTATTATGACAGAAAGCATAAGAAAAGATGAATTTAAGCTGCCGCTCATATTTGTAAGAGCGAAAATAGTGTAGAAAAGGATGGATAGTTATGATCTCAAGCCAGATTTTACAGAATACGATCGAGGAACTGCACACGATTACCCATGTGGACTTTTTGATTACCGATACGGAAGGGAATGAGGTTGTCTCGACGATGGACGCGGAAGGTGTAAAACCGGAGGCGGTTATGCAGTTTGTGAATTCTCCGGCAGACAGCCAGGTAGTACAGAATGCCCATTTTTTCAAAGTATTTGACGATAAGAAACTGGAGTATGTCCTGATCGCGAGCGGTAAGACGGAAGACGCTTATATGATGGGACGGGTGGCGGTCAGCCATGTACAGAATCTGATTGTGGCCTATCGGGAGCGTTATGACCGGAATAATTTTATCCAGAATCTGCTTTTGGATAATATGCTGATGGTGGACGTGTATAACCGGGCGAAGAAATTGCATATCGATGCGGAAGCGCGCAGAATTGTTTATCTGATTGAGACGAAGTACGAGAAAGACAGTACGGCGAAGGAAATTGTAAAGGGCCTGTTTGGTAACCAGCCGAAGGATTTTGTCACAGAGGTCGATGAGAAGAGTATTATTCTGGTGCAGGAGCTGGATGAGAAGGATACGTATGACGATGTAGAGCGCACGGCGAAAATGCTGCGTGATATGCTGAATACGGAGGCGATGTCGAGCGTAAAGATTGCGTATGGTACGATCGTGAAAGAGATTCGTCAGGTGTCCCGCTCCTATAAAGAGGCGAAAATGGCGCTGGATGTCGGCAAGATTTTCTATGAGGAGAAGCAGATCGTCGCTTATAATACACTGGGCATTGGACGGTTGATCTACCAGCTTCCGATTCCGCTTTGCCAGATGTTTATGAAAGAAGTGTTTGGCGAGGAGACACCGGATACGTTTGATGAAGAGATTATTACGACGATCAATAAATTTTTTGAGAACAGCCTGAATGTTTCCGAGACGGCAAGACAGCTGTACATTCACCGGAATACGCTGGTATATCGTCTGGAGAAGCTGGAGAAGAGCACAGGGCTTGATATCCGCGTGTTTGACGACGCGCTGACATTCAAGATCGCGATGATGGTCGTGAGTTATATGAAATATATGGAGCGGGAATCTTGATTCCTGTGAAAATACAAAACGCGTAACTCTTCAGAACAGCAGGCCACAGATCTCCGCTTCGCGCTGGTCGGTGCTAAACGGTTACTAAAATTCATTGTCATAATTTTACAAAAATCGGGGGTGCGAACCCCCGGTTTTTTTGTGCGCACCTCACAAATCTGCAAAAAATCAACTTATCATATTTACAAATCCAAAAAACGTGATATAATCGCATTACAACACTTCATAAAGCTGATTTATAC
>JAJPXU010000098.1:0-7385 GCA_021205305.1 Lachnospiraceae bacterium | reverse complement strand
ATCGTGCATAAATCAATAAAAATACAAATGAGAATGAGAAAAGAAACTAAATAAAGAACACAAGTAAAAACGGAAGTAAGAACAGAAGCGTTTTGCGCCAATTGCCGGGAGAAGCAGATGGCCGGGGATTGGAGCGTAGGACTAGCCGGGAGAGGAGGATGGTTTTATTTACAGAGAAATTCAGATGCTTTCGCTTACGGGCATTGCGGTGACAGCGGTACTTTGTGACTTGTGGACGGAGCGGATCCCCAATGCGGTGATTTTCGTCGGTTTGGCGATGGGACTGGTTTATCAGCTGTATGCGGAGGGATTCGTAGGCATGATTTTATATCTGGGTGGAGTGATGCTGCCGATTTTGCTGTTTGGCACACTGTATTTTTTCCGAATGATGGGTGCGGGAGACATTAAGCTGCTCTGTGTGGCGGGTGGTTTTCTGGGGCCGGCGGGGATATTTTCCTGTATTGTGCGTTCCGTATTTGCCGCCGCAGTGATTTCGGTTGTGATTCTGTATCGCAATCATACGCTGGAGAGCCGCTTGCTCTATTTTTGGAAGTATGTGACGGATTATTCGGCGACCGGGCAGTGGAAACCTTACATGGACGGCGTGGATGAGAGGGCAAAATTTTGTTTTTCTGTTCCGGTGCTGATTGGGATTTTGTGTGGTTTATAAGATTAAAAAAATGAAATCTGGGAGGGCTGTATGAAAAAAAGTGTATTTGCGGTTTGCGATCTGGAGGCTTCGTACGCGTGTAATCTGACAGAATATCTGAATGAGCGGAAGACGACACCATTTGAGGTGCAGGCGTTTACCAATGTGGAGAGTCTGGAAAAGTTTGCCAGGGAGCATGAGATTGAGATTTTGCTGATCTCGACGAGGGCTATGTGCAATGAGATACGGGATTTGCCGATCAATCGGACGATAATTCTGTCAGAGGGAGAGCAGCTTGCGGATCTTGGTTATCCTCTGGTTTACAAATACCAGTCTTCTGACGATATTCTTTCTGAGGTGATGGAATACTATGTGCAGGATCATCCGCAGCCGCATATTCTCTCGCTTGGCGCCAGAAAGACGAAGCTTTATGGAGTGTATTCACCGATCGGCCGTACCCGAAAGACATCGTTTGCTCTGGCACTGGGGGAAATCCTGGCGGAGACGAAGAAGGTACTTTATCTGAATTTTGAGGAGTATTCGGGATTTGAAGAACTGTTTCAGGTGAAATACCGCCTGGACCTCTCGGATCTGATCTATTTTTCCAGGCAGAAGGAAGGCGGACTGGTCTATAAAATCAATTCTGTGATTCAGACCTTCCATGAGCTGGAATACATTCCTCCGGCACTTTCGCCCGCGGACGTGCGCGATGTGAGTGGTGAGGAATGGCTGGCGTTTCTGAAAGAGGTAATGGATTTTCGGGAATATGATGTGATTATTCTGGATTTGAGTGAACAGGTGGATGATCTGTTTCGGATTTTGAAAGAATGTGATCGAATTTATATGCCGGTGCAGGACGACATGATTTCCCAGGCAAAGATGAAGCAGTATGAGCATCTTTTGCATATGCTCGATTTGGATGACGTGCAGGAAAAAACACTGTGCATCCATCCTCCGGTACAGCCGCTTCAGCGGGATGGGGGTGAACTGACGCAGCAGCTGGTGTGGGGGGAGATGGGGACTTTTGTGCGGCGGCTGTTGTGGGAAAATGCGGAAGAGGACGGGTGAAATGACGGAAAGGGAAAAAGAGCAGGAAATTTTGTGATTAGAGGAGAGAAGCGATGGATGAACAGAGATTTTCGAGTATGCGCAAAAAGCTGCTGGACAATCTGGAAGGAACACGGGAGTTGCAGGATGAAGAGATTTACCAGAATATCGATGACCTGATTCTGGAGTCAGGGATGGAGTATTACATACGGCTCGGAGAGCGGATTAATTTACGTCAGGAGCTTTTTAATTCGGTGCGGAAGCTGGATATCTTACAGGAACTGATTGATGATGATACGGTTACGGAGATTATGGTGAATGGAACAGAAGGAATTTATGTGGAGCGGGATGGACGGCTGACGCGCTGGGAGAAACGCTTTACCACAAGAGAGCGGCTGGAAGATATTGCGCAGCAGATTGTCGGTAAGTGCAACCGGATGGTGAATGAGTCGACACCAATCGTGGACGCGAGACTGGATAACGGAGCCAGAGTGAATATTGTCATGCCGCCTGTTGCGCTGAATGGTCCGGTGATTACGATTCGTCGTTTTCCGGACAATCCGATTCTGATGGATCAGCTGATTCGCTGGGGGACGGTTACGCAGGAGGCAGTGGATTTTCTGAAGACTATGGTCTGTGCCGGTTACAATATATTCATATCGGGCGGGACAGGTTCCGGAAAGACGACATTTATGAATGCGTTGTCGAATTACATTCCGAAGGATGAGCGGATTATTACAATTGAAGACAATGCGGAACTGCAACTGCAGGGGGTAGAGAACCTGGTGCGTATGGAGGCGCGGAATGCTAATGCGGAAGGGGAAAAGCAGGTAACCATACGAGATCTGCTAAAAAGCAGCCTGCGGATGCGGCCGGACAGAATTCTTGTAGGTGAAATCCGCGGGAGTGAGGCGATTGACCTTTTGCAGGCACTCAATACCGGGCATGACGGCTCGATCAGCACGGGACATGCCAACAGTCCGCAGGATATGCTCTCCAGAATTGAGACAATGGTGCTGATGGGGATGGAGATTCCGGTGCAGGCGGTGCGGCGGCAGATTGCTTCCGGCATTGACCTGATCGTACATGTAGGGAGGATGCGTGACCGTACGAGGAAGGTGCTGCAGATTATAGAGATACTGGGCTATGACAGTGAGAAAGACGAGATATTGACTCAGCCACTGTATGAGTTTGAGGAAGAAGGATCGGAGATATGCGAGAGGGTAGCGGGAAGACTGCAAAAGAGAGAGGAATTGCGAAACCGTCAGAAGCTGGAGCGGGCGGGACTTCGGCTCGGAAGCTGAACGTGATTTCAGACGGGGAGCGTATGAAAAATGTTTTGAAAAACAACGGATGCAGGTGGGAAGAAGCAGAGGGTAAGAAACGTATGTGTGCAAAAGGAGCGCCGGAACCGGATCCTGGAAGCAGAGCAGATGTCAGATGCGGAGTTGGATATGCACGGGATCGACCTTTAAATAAAATCAGGAGAGAGTGCGCCAGGGATCGGCCTTTAAATAAATTTAGGAGAGAGCGTGCCAGGGATCGACCGAAAAGGAAACGTATGCGAACGCATGCCCAAGATCATCTGGGAATGGATTATTCGGTGTATGTTCTATCTCCTGTTGAATTATTGGAATATCTGGGGGCGTATGCACTGCTGGATGGCTGTATCAGTTTTTTGTTCTTTCGTTCCTTTCGTGCGTTTTTGATTTTGATTCCTGGCGCTGTGCTGTTTTTGATACAGCTGAAAGCGTCGCTGGTGAAGAAGCGGAAGAGGGAACTTACCAGGCAGTTTCTGGATGCGATACAGCTGATGCTGGCTGCTTTGCAGGCGGGATATTCGCCGGAGAACGCGCTGCGGGAGTCTCAGAAAGAGCTTCAGAAAATCTATTCGCCGGATGCGGCGATTGTGCGGGAATTTCACTGGATGGACGCGCAGATGCGGATGAGCCGGAACCTGGAAGAACTTTTGCTTGATTTTGGCAGGCGGTCTGATTTGCCGGATATTTTGAGCTTCGCAGAGGTATTTCTGACAGCGAAACGGACAGGAGGAGACTTGATTGCCATTATACGGAACACGGTGTCCTGTATTCGGCAGAAGCAGGAAACCATGCAGGAGATTGAGACCTGTATGGCGGGGAAAGTGATGGAGCAGAACATCATGAGTCTGATTCCTGTGTTTATTTTAGTGTATGTGAAACTGTCTTCGCCGGAGTTTCTGGACGTGATGTATGAGACTCCGGTCGGGGTTGCGGTGATGGGTGTGTGTTTTGCAGTGTATCTGGCAGCCTATTTTTGGGGACAGAGCATTGTGCGGATTGAAGTGTAGTGTTAGGGCAATTGTGACAGATGTAAAAAGGATTTGGCATTTGAGAGAAAAGTGGAGAGATTATTCTGAATGCGAGGCTTCATAAAAAGAAATGCGAGAGGAATGGAGCGGGAAAGGAAAATCGGGAATTTTTTTAACAAAATGGGTGTGTTCCTGGTAGAACGGCTTCGGCTGGACGCGCCGGGAAAGGGAAAACTGCGGCTGCAGCAGGAGCTGACCGCACTGTCAGCGGGAAGCAAATCAGCGGTGAAGAATTATTATGTCCGGAAAATGGTATCCGTTCTGGCGATTCTTGGCGTGGGATTTGTTTTGACTGTAGTGTGCGCCCTGGCGTACAGTCTGAGCGGAGGACCAGGCGAATTGGCGTCTGTGCTGCGGCCCGGTTATGGGGAGGGAGACAGGAAGACAGCATTGTCGGTACAGGTGGAAGACGAAGATGAGGTAAAAGAGCTGGAGGTCACGATTCAGGAGCGAAAGTACACGGATGAAGAGAAAGAGAAATTTTTAAATCTGGCTCTGGAAGAACTGGAGGAGCTTTTTCTGGGGGAAAATGAGTCGCCGGATTTTGTGCAGACGAGCCTTACGTTCCCCGAGAGCCTGCAGGATGGGGCGGTGACGATAAGCTGGTCAACGACGCCCTATGGGGTGATCGGTGGCGACGGAAGCATTCTTTCGGCGGACGAAGAAGAAGGGACTCTGGTGGAAATACAGGCTGCGTTGAATTGTAGCGGACTGGAAGTGATCTACAGTGCCTGTGTGAATGTTTTTCCGCCGGACAGGACCGAGGAAGAGCAGCTGCTGGCGGCGATCCGAGAGGAAGTGACACGGGCCGATGAGGATAGCAGCCATGAGGAGGAGCTTATACTGCCGGCAACGGCGGCAGGAAAGAAGCTGACCTGGCTGGAGGAATCGGACAATCCGTTTCTTTCCGTACTGGCTTTGACGCTGGTTGTGGCACTTTGTGTCTATTTGCTGATGGACAATCAGGTACATAAGCAGGCAGAAGCAAGGAAAATGCAGCTGCTGCTGGATTATCCGGATCTGATGTGGAAAATGACAATGTTGTTGGGTGCGGGCATGAGTATCCGGGGTGTTTTTACGAGAATAGCGGAGGAATACGCAAGAAGTCAGAAAGAAACATCCCGAAGGAGAAGAAAAGCGAAGGGAATTCGATACGTGTATGAGGAAGTTACCTATACCTGTTTTGAAATGCAGTGCGGGATAGGGGAGGCAGAGGCTTATGAACGTTTTGGGCGGCGATGCCAGCTTCCGGAATACATCCGTATCGGGTCAGTTCTTTCGCAGAACCTGAAAAAAGGAGCGAAAGGGCTGACTGCTCTTCTGGAAGCTGAGGCGGAATCCTCCCTGAATGATCGTAAGAATCATGCCAGGAAAATCGGGGAGCAGGCGGGTACAAAGCTGTTGCTGCCAATGATTTTGATGCTGGGGATTGTCCTCGCGATTCTCATGGTGCCGGCGTTCCTGTCTTTCTGAAAGAAACTGGGAGACCGCGCATTCGCGAAGCGGATGTGCGACAAAGGAAAAGGGGGAAAAGCGATGAATCATGTGAATGCATTTCTGCAGGAAGAAGAAGGAGTCGGAGTTGTTGAGATTATCCTGATTCTTGTCGTACTGATCAGCCTGGTGCTGATCTTCAAAGAGCAGCTCACCAGTATCGTTAATACCATTTTCAGCAAAATTGTAAGTCAAAGCAACAGTGTGTAAAAAAGGATGCAGCGTCAGCCGGTGAGAAAGGCTGATGGCCGACGCAGGAAGGAGAATGTATGGACAGAAACACTTGTAAGGGATCAATCACTGTATTTCTAAGCCTGGCCTGTATTCTGTTCCTTTCTCTGATCTGTGCGGTTACGGAATCCGCAAGAGTTCAGGGGGCAAAGGCACAGTCGGCGAATATTACGGGCATGGGAACCTTTTCGCTGCTGAGTGAATTTGAGAAGGGGCTGTTGGAGAAGTATGAGATTTTCTCGCTTGACGGAGCCTCGGCAGGCGGCTTTCAGATTCAGACGGTAAACAGCAGATTTGAAGAGTTTGTAACCCAAAATGCCAACCCGAAGGATGGGCTGCTAAAATCACTGGCCTTTGATCCCTGGAATCTTGAAGTGCAGAAGACGGAAATCACCGGTTACGCGCTGCTGACCGATAATAAAGGAGAAGCTTTTTACCAGCAGGCGGTTTCCTATATGGAGGCCAATATCGGTGTGATCGCACTGGAAGAATTGTTAAATCTGGCGAACAGTACAGAGGAGATAGAGGAGAGACAGGAAGCATATGAGACAAGTCAGAGCAACAGCGACGGGCAGTTATCCGGGCTGGAAGCGGAAAAACAGGAAAAGCTGGAAGCCCTGGAATCAGAAGCGCTGGAATCAGGAGAAAGTACAGAAGCCATTACAGAGGCGGTATCCAATCCGCTCACAGAGATCGCAAAGCTACGCTCGAAGAGCACACTGGAAATCGTGACCTGGGGAAAAAGTCTCTCCGGAAAGAAAGTGACACTGAGCGCGCAGCCGTCAAAAAGCACGCTGCGGAAAGGAACTCTGGATATTGAGACCGAGCACAGCGGTCTGGTGTCGAACGTGCTGTTTCGCGAATATCTGGTTCGATATTTTCCGAATTTTGTCAGTGCTGAAAATGGCGCGGCGCTGGATTATCAGCTGGAATATATTCTTGGAGGAAAGGCGACAGATCAAAAAAATCTGAAGTATGTGGTGAACCGGCTTTTGCTCATACGGGAGGGCATGAATTACGCATACTGCGCACAGGATGCTGCTATGAATTCTCAGGCCGGAGCGCTGGCGACGGCGTTGACCGGATTTTTAGGAATACCTGCGCTGACAAGCGCGACAAAGCATGCATTGCTGCTAGCCTGGGCTTACGGCGAAAGCCTGGTGGATGTGCGGGTTTTGCTGGATGGAGGAAAGGTTCCCCTGGCAAAAAGCGCCGCTTCCTGGTCTTTGACGTTGGAGAATTTAAGTAATTTAACAGAAATTTTGCAGTCAGGCAGCTCAGGGAAAAATGACCGGCTATCTTACACGGATTATCTGAGAATTCTGCTGAATATGAGCTCACTGGCAAATCAGAAAATGCGGGCGCTGGATTTGATTCAGGCAGCGATGCGCGAGGAGGAAGGGATGGGCAGTTTTCAGGTGCAGAACTGTATCGTAGCAGTGGCGACCCGTGTGACTTATCAGTGCGGTCAGGTGTTTTTTGGCCTGCCAAATGCAGTGATGGGCATAGCGGGCGCAAATCTGGTATTCACGCAAACCGCGAGTATGGCATATTGTGAGAAAATGCTGGAAAGGGGCCGGAAGAGGCAGCTGGCACCTTCCGTGTGGCATGTAT
>JAJPXU010000002.1 GCA_021205305.1 Lachnospiraceae bacterium | reverse complement strand
TATGCGTAGCTCTGTGGCTGAGATAGTAGATATCTGTCGCCGATTTTGCTGTAATAAAGCCTGAAATCTGATTTGTCGCTGCCAGTCTCATAATGCGCACAGCTTCCTGATCGAATGGCTCCCGGCGTTGCAGGAAATCAATGATGACGCAGGTATCAAGTAACACTTTCATATTTTGTCCAGCCTTTCTTCACGAGCTTCCTCCATGGTAATATCCGACGGAATGCTGCCATAAAGGGAGTCTACAATATCAAGCTTATTCTGATACGGTGATGTCAGCTTTGCGATTGTTTTCCCGTTACGAGTAATAAACACATCTTCTGTCGCAGCCAAAAGCAAATACCTGCTAAGGTTTGATTTCAGTTCTGTAGCAGTGATAGACATATGAAAGCCTCCTTCCTGTTTATTTCTAATATCAGCATAGCAGAATCGGACGATTTAGTCAATAGCATCGTACGATTTTTTCTATGCTTCCGCAGAACATGAAAAGGACACCTCCGAATCAATTCCGGAAGTGCCCACTGGTTCGATTGGAACCTTATGCTATCTCATGCCTGCATCTTTGATTACACCTTTGATTACACCGCGCACTGACGATGTGCGAATCCCTCCATTTCGCGGCTTTTTTCGTCCATGTCCAGGGTTCGAGCCCCTGATCGCGCACTGAAAGCACTGTTTTCGATGACCATGAGTATCGGGGGCGGTGTTTTTTTCATGCCATGAAAAAAGCCCGAAACAATCTCTAATCCTGTCTCTGGCTTTGATTACACCGTGTTGCGGGAGAGCTCGGGGGCGGTGTTTTTTCATGTCCTAATCAAATATCCGCGCAAGCTAAGTCATATCTTTCTTACGCTCATTTCACGCCCCGCAGCATAAACATCGGTCTGGAACCATAGTTCAGTTTCTCTGTCTCATCCCAGACTTGCTCCCCAATCTCCTCATCCGTATAAATCAGCTTAAATCCGGCGCGGCGCAGCAGTTCAATATCGGTGGCCGGACGCTCGCAGCGGCTTAAAATGAGTCTGCGGGAAATATCTTCCATCTTGTCACTCTCTGCGTAAGACTCGAAATCCTTTATCTGGGCTGCTTTGACCCGCCTGCGATCTGCTTCAAAAGAGTCTGCTTTCTCATGATCAAAAAGATAGTTGTACCACCCGGCGTCAAAATTCAGCAGCACACCACCCTTTTTCAGCACCCGGTGCCATTCCCGATATGCTTCTCCCGGACGCTCCAGGTTCCAGGTAAGGTTTCTGGTAACCACCGCATCAAAGCTTGCGTCATCAAATTCCAGATTCTGCGCGTCCATCTGCAAAAATTCAATTCTATCCGCGAGATCTCCCGCGTTTTTCCTTGCTTCTTCAAGCATATTCCACGTATAGTCTACCGCGGTCACCTGATACCCCCGCTTCGCAAGGCCAATCGCAAAGAAGCCCGGACCGGTTCCAATGTCCAATACTTTTTTCCCGGGAATTCCCTGCAAATATCTCTGCAGCACTTCCATCCAATTGCGCTCGTTTTCGTGCGCCATTTCGAAACGTACTTCCTCCGAATAACTCTGGGCGCGCTTTGACCAATATTCCTCGATCTCCCAAAGCATAGACGGATTATTTTTTCTCACTGTCGCATTCATCGCTTTACCCCTGTCTCTGTTTTATGCACGCGGCCGTACAAGAAATCCGGCTGTTCTGCTGCCTGCGGCTGCTTTCTCAAGCTTTCAAGAGTATAACTCAGAGTCAAAACCCGCACAAGCCCCACCGGGGGTTATAAATCGATAAAGTTTTCTCTGTTCTCTGGCGCGGCATGTGCTCTACGCTCCGCTTCGGTCGGCGCAAAACAAACGTCCACCGGACGTTCAGCGCCTTCCCGGAAGGTTTTTATAAATTTTTGTCCGATAGTGTTGGGCAAAAAAACCTGTGGATACCGCGAACAGTACCCACAGGCTGCATGCCTGATCTGAAAAATGTTTTCACGTTCTATTCTGAATGCTTCGCAAACGCATTTCCTCTAATGAAAATCCGCCTTATTCGCACAGCTGTCCGTTCACAACCGTAAACGTAGCGCCATCGTATTCAATCGTACTATTGTAGCTTGCATTCAGAATTCCATTCTCTACAACAAAGAACGCTCCGTCATACTCTACAACCTGCGATACCGCCTGCACCTTGCCAGCTGCGAGGAAATACCACTGGTCATCGCCGCCGATCGCCGAAGAATTCAGCCACAGACCATTGCTGTCCAAAAGGAAGCGGCCTTCCGCTGCCAGGAATTTCGCACCGTCATATTCTACCAGGCCATTCTTCGAAGTATCCAGAACACCATCTACGATATAGAACCACTCACCGTTATATTCCGCCGCGCCGGTCCACTGGGTCTGGATCTGTCCGTTTGCCAGGAAATACCAGGTATCGCCATAGAGCTGCAGGCCGTTTGCCTCACTGCAAAGCACGCCGTTCGCTACGAAGAAATAGCCGCCTTCGTATTCCACAATTCCGCTGAATGTAGTGTCTGCGGCACCGTCCTCATAATAATACCAGATATCATCTTCACCGAGAACAAGAGTGCCCTCTGCATCCACAGCCAGAAGCGCTTCGTATGCAGCTTTCGCTGCCTCCAGGGCCGCCACATCAGCATTATACTGCTCTTCCGCCGCATCACTTGCCGCCTCGGCCTCAGCCAGAGCTTTCTGCGCTGCAACCAGAGCTGCCGCCGCTGCCGCCTCTTCTTCTGTAAGCTCGCTGTCATCCGCGAGAGCCGCTTCGTATGCTTCCTCATAAGCTGCCAGAGCCGCTTCATAAGTTGCTGCTGCCTCATCATAAGCTGTCTGAGCAGTCTCTGATGCTAAATATGCAGCCGTGTACATCGTCGCAGCTGTTATAAATTCATCTTCTGCGGCTGCCGCTTCCGCTTTCGCAAGTGAAAGCGCATCGGAAAGAACTACCATGTTAATATAAGTACCCAGTGCTTCCAGGGCCGCCTCTTCGGCTTCCTCTGCCGCTTCCGCCGCTGCCTCCGCTGCCGCCGAAGCCGCCTCATAAGCTTCCTTTGTTTCATTTACATCATTTGCAAAATCAATTACAGTAGCCGCTGCTTCACTCCACAACTCATACACTTCATTCAAATCTGCTAACGCTGTTTCATATGCAGCTTTTGCAGTTTCGTAGCCTTCATCCGTCTCCGTCAAAGCTTCCAATTCAGCTGCCGCCGCCTCATAAACTTCATATGCCTCTTTATAGGAATCATTCAGAGACGCATATGCAGCTTTTGACGCCGCATAATACGTCAATGCATCCTGATACGTATCATACGCTTCTGATTCCGCCGCAGCCGCTTCTTCAGAAGCAGCCTTTGCCGCCTCGGCCTCAGACTCAGCAGTCTCAGACGCTTCCGCTGCTTCCGCAATCGTCTCTTCCGACACGCCCGCTTCATCATACTCTGCCTGCACCATCTCAAGAGTCGCTTCCGCTTCGCTCTGCGCTGCTTCCGCCTCGTCAAGTCCCGCACTCAGCGTTTCCACACTGTACAGCGCATCGATCAGCTCATCTTCTGCAGCCGTCACTGCTTCCGCCGCAGCGGAAAGAGTAGCCGCAGCCTCACTCAGGGCAGTCGACGTCGTTACCTCACTCAGGGCAGCAATTGCCGCATTTACATTTTCTTCTGCCTCTACCGCAGCTGCTGCCGCAGCCACCATCGCCTCACCGGACACATCAACTGCGCTCTGCGCTGCGTCAACCGCCGCTTTCGCCGCTTCCAGATCGCTGGTCGCTGTCGCCGTTTCTACAGCAGTCTCGTCTGCTGCGTATACGCATGGCGCGACTGCCATCGTCAGGCTAAGCGCTACCGCCAGGATTCCGGCTTTTTTACGTAAATTTCTCCTGCTCATAACCTTACTTCTCCTTCCCGCAAACAAATAGGAAAACATATTTTTTATCAAGCACTTCAAGATTGATTCTAACACATCTTTCTATAAAAGGAAAGCGGCAATGTCTGTCGTTTTGCCTTGTTTTTCCAATGTTTTTCGAATGCTCTTCCAGGCATTCCCGTGTTCGAATTGTGTCTTTCGCCTGAAAATTCTGAATTTTCTGATTTTGTTATTGAAATACAGATTTCTCATCTGTCAATCTTTTTTCGACAAAGTTTGACTGTTTTTTTCATTTTATCAAAATCCACAAAACGGACGTTCTTGAAAAAAAATATGTAAACCAACCCGTTTCCACACCCTAAAATGTGGATAATGTGGATAACTCAGTGTATAAGTCCGTTTTCGCGCATTTTTTTATCCACCGGGGTGTGAATAAAACGGGGATAACCTTTTCTTTCCCTGTTTTTTGCCCTGAGAAAGCACAGCTGATTTTGTGCAGGTTTACTTTGATTTTTTTCATCTTTCGCGTCTCATGACAATTTGTGACTTTGTTTCTATCTGACTTTTTTATTTATTTTCTGATAAATCAAGTGAACGACATCTCCGTCTATATGCACACGGCCGCGTAAGGAATATTTCTGGTTAATGCCAGACGCGGCCAACGCAAACGAGTAGGATTCGGCACGCCGACTCCTACTCGATCACAGTTACTCCAGTTCCGTATTTAAATAAGAAATAAATTGATTCCCGGCAGCCTCGAACAAGGCCAGGCTGTCATTTGGTCCGTAATAGTAAGTCTCCTCTTCGCCCGGATTGAGCAAGATAAGGTTACCATAATCGTCGTAACCGGTGATGATGACGCTGCCTGTCTCAGTAGCGGCAATAACGGCCTTTCCTTCGCTGACAAAGTAGAGTACCTGCTCCAGTGTACAGCCGGTCAGATCGACCACATCTTGCTGCAGGCTTTCTTCCAGCACGTCCACATCCATAATGCCGGTTTTCACGATATCCGGAATATTATCCAGGCTGATGGCGGCCTCGTCCGCCTGGTTGCCGCGCTCCCATACGTATTCCTTGGCGTCATTGATGACCACGCCAACCATCTCATCCGCGCGGAGAATTGCCTCTACTACAGTCGGCCATGCACTGTCAAGACTGCCCCCCGCGTACACATAATAAAGCTTTTCTTTTTCTGTATTAGAAGGTATCTGCACGGTTATGCCGCTGCCCTCCGACACGAATTTCCCATTGATCACCTGAGGGCTTGTATCTGTGATCGTGGTTCCTACACGGAGTAATATCTCCGTCTGTTTGACGCCGTCGGTCTGCGTCGCGATGCCATAGTCCACATTGTCTTCCGTATCCGTGCTGACAATGGTGTCCGAAGTTGTTTCCACATACTCGCCGTCCACAATCGCCACACGGGTAAGTGTCAGCAGACTGTTGGTCTGGATCACTTCCGTCACATAGGCTCCCGTCGGCGTATATTTTTTGATCGTCTCCCCGCTGCCGCTTGTGATGACAAGCGTATACATGGGAAATACTTCAGAGCCCTCGCTGGAGCTGTCAATATCCGCGAGCATAGCGACCCCATAGACCAGATTTTCTTCCATATAGCAGACCGGACGGATGCGCTCGCTGTCGCTGCAGGTAATCTCCCATGTCTCGCCGGTCTCAAAATCAATCGTACAAAGGGTCTGCGAATCATAGCGCTCCCCCTCCGAAAGCCAGCTGAAATAGCGGTTGGAATCCGAACTGACGTAGCAGCCGGTATTAACGTCGGTAATCACACTCTCATATTCACCGGTCGCCATATCAATGCGGTAAACAATATTTTCCAATAAAATATAACAGTCCTGCCCATCATCGGTAAGATAAGCAAGATCGTCAATATCCAGCTTCAGGCTGTCATAAGCTTCCATCGTGCGCACAAACAGCAGTTCCTCCGATGTTGCGGAAGAAGCCTCATAATGATAAATCGCAATCCCATTTTCTCCCTCGCGGTCGCCGCGGTTCATGTAGCCGGAAACGACATACCAGACGTCGCCGTTCGTCTCCACGTTCAATATTTTAATATTATTCTGGTCATAAAAATCGCGGTAATCAACATCATCCTCCTCTGGGAAACCAAACACCCGCGTCAGCTTTCCGCCGTTGATCACATACGTCCACAGCTCATTTTCCTGCACAAAAGCCACTACCGTTTTGTCCTCATCAAACGCGTACTCCACATCGCTGTCCGTAATGCCCAGGTTGATACCGCCGGATTCCAGGACCGTACTGTCTGTATTAAAAATCTGATCCGTCGTCCGCGTAAAGTCCAGCAGATAAACGCGCGTATCTGTATAACGCAGACGGTAAAATTCGCGGACATTGTACGTGATCGTCACACCCTCGTCATCTACCGCCGAAATACGGTAGTTCAACACAAACGAAGCGGTCGTGCCGTTGATGTCAACCAGGCTCGGCGTCGGCTTGTAGGCGATCTGCGGGTTCAGAGAACCCCACATCAGCTGGTCAACGGTGTCGTGAATATCCATCGAGGCGAGTGTCTGACTCGTACCCGTCGTATCATCCGGCTCCACTACCACACCCAGCGAATCCTGATCCGTCTTATTCACACATTTCGCGTAAAATCCAGTCACAAAATCCAGATATTCATCCAGATGCAGACCATCCTCCAAAAGCAGTCGGGTATAAAAATAAATCTCCCGTCCGCCGGCAGAAACCTGGATTTTAAGAATGTATTCCTGATTCAGGAGCATCTGGTTCTGAATTGTCAGTGTCGCCTCGAGATACCCATCATCATTTTTCGAGTAATTCAGCACACTCGTATTCTCCAGCGATTCACTCCCGTCCAGTGTCAGCACCTCGTAAGAAAGGCTTTCCACATTCGAATCGAACGGATCCACCAAAATCGAAAGCTCATGGCTCGCGTCAAGAATTGTCACCGTATCGCGGATATAGTTCACATCCATCTCATAGGCATACCCGTGCAGGCAATTGTAGCTGACTCCGTCGTTCTGCATATAGACCAGCGGAAATGTCGAGTCAGACATCGCCTCTGATGTATTCGGTGTCGCCTGATTCAGCACACGCGCAAAGACATACACCGCCACGACAAACACGATCAGCAGAACCAGAACGTGAATGATCAGATTTCGTACCGTCTTCAGTATATTTTGCATAAATGATTCTCCTGTTTCTCTTCTGGTGTTACTCGATGAATCTTCCTTAGTATACTATCCGGAACCGGATTGAACAAGTCTTTTTTGCTCACCCATCCGTCGGTTTTCCACTGCAGCTGGTTTTCAGAAGCGTTTCCCGCTGCCTTAGCGTTTGTCCCGATAAGAACGGTAGCGCCCGCGCCTGCGGTGCATTTCCTGCAGCACCATCACCCGAATCAAATCCTCCAGCGGTACACACACATCGTCCGCTTCTTCCGCCGCATTTCCGTTTTCTTTCGTATTCGTGATCGCGCTTTTGTCGGAATCCAAATGACGATCCGCAGCTCCATCCTTTTTCCCGGCTGTCACTCGCCCCCGTACCGCTGCCGCGATTTTCTTCTGTAAGGTATAGACGGTCGTGAAATCCGGATATTCATCAAACATAGCGCTTCCTTCATACTCCATCCGGTCGCACTCCTCTTCGATGAAAGGAAGCAGTTCCTTCGCTATATTCGGATACATTGACTGTAATGCCCGAAAATCCCGCTCCGTCTGCATTTCCTCCGTCGGATTGGAAAAATCGACCGGTATGATTGACGAGAACTCCATCTGTCCATGCTTCTCTTCTATTGATTTGTTCTCTGCAGGTTTCATTTCCTCCGATTTCCTGTCCTCCGTTTCCCGTCCCTCAGACTCCTTTCCCTCAATTTCCTCCGCGCACAGGAACGGCTCCCGATACGGCGGCAGGTGCCCTTCACTCTGTCTTTTAAACGAGTTTCTTCTATTATTAATATAGCCCATAGATGCCTCTGGATTCTTTTTCTCTATCATATGCGCCGGGGCTGTTACTGGTCACAACCTGACCCCGCAGCAAGTGCGTGGTCGGATTGTGACTAGTACATCGTCTTCCAAATAGCTCGACTTTAGACGCAGAATGAATTTTCATATGCAAGGCGGAAGAAGGAGGCGTAGCGGTGGCTACGTCGACTGATGACAACGAAGCAGATGGAAATTCAGGCAAGTATAAAGTCGAGATAATTTGGAGACGAGGTACTAGTAGACTGTATCGGAAGACCTTGTGCATAATGCGTAGAATGTTTTGTCGAGAGTGCATAGCAAAAAACGTAGGCGCAGCATTCAGCATGAAGTGTGGGATGCAGGAAAATCTGTACAAATTCAATCAACTGCGGTATACTTGCACCGACCGCAGCTTTCTCGAATAGGATCGCAGCCAAATCAACAAACCGAAAGACATTCCGGCAAAATCTGGCAGCAGATGTCCGGCTCGCCATACACTGTTAAATGAAAGGATTACAAAATGGCAAAACAAAAGGAAATCAAGACAAATGCCATGCGGATCCTCGACCGCATGAAAATTCCATATACATTCCAGACCTATGAGTGCGAAGAGTTTATTGACGGCCAGCACGCCGCCGACCTGCTCGGTCTTCCGCACGAAATCGTTTTTAAAACGCTCGTCACCGTTAGCTCTGAGCGCACGTACTTTGTGTTCGCACTCCCAATTGACGAGGAGCTTGACCTGAAAAAAGCCGCCAAAGCCGCAGGATGCAAATCCCTGGCGATGATCCATGTCAAAGACATCCAGGCCGTCACCGGCTACATCCGCGGCGGCTGCACCGCAATCGGCATGAAAAAGAACTATCCGGTTTTTATGGATGAGTCCGCACTTCTCCATGAAAAAATTGCCGTCAGCGGCGGGAAAATCGGCCTGCAGCTTACACTTACGCCGCAGGATTATGAGAAGGCCTGCCAGGCGGTATTCTGTGATCTGACGCGGGAATAGCCTCCGTCCTCTCTGATTTGTGCCAGAAGCTATGGACTACCGCTTTCATCGTATGCCTTTCCCCGCCCCTGCGAAAAAACAATTGTTTTTCTCGTTTTGGGATTGCTTTTTTCATGAAATCGTGCTATTTTAAAACGACATGAGGGAGTAGTTGGCACCCCTTTGGAGCGTGTTGCAAGTCAACATACTGATTCCTTTCCTGTTCTATCAAAAGGGATCTGGCTTGTATGAAATAACGAGACTCATGTATGGTACTATAGGGCTGCCATACATGAGTTTTTTTATGGGCAGCACAGCACAAAGGAGGAACATTATGCTATTGTTTCTGCAAATTCTTTTCACCATGTTTATCGCCGAGATGGGCGATAAGACACAGCTTCTGATGATCGCCATGACCTCCCGCTATAAGCTCCGGGACATCATCATCGGTGCCGGCGCCTCGATTCTGGCGCTGAATGCGATCGCGGTGGGCTTAGGGGCGCTGATTAGTCAGTTTATCCCTACCTGGCTGATCAAAATCATCGCCGCCCTCGCATTCTTTTATTTCGCGTGGACGACACTATGCAAGGTGGAAGACGGCGAAGAGGAAAATGTAAAAGAATCCAAATTTCCGCCGATTCTGACCGTCTTCGGTACCTTTTTCATCGCGGAGCTGGGCGATAAGACACAGCTGACCGCCATCACCTTTGCCGCAAACGAAGGAGTAAACAATGCCATCCTGGTCTGGCTGGCCTGCTCCATCGGCCTGTTCGCCGCAGATCTGATCGGTATGCTGATCGGTCATCTGATCGAAAGCAAAATGCCAGCCGGTTTTCTGGATAAGCTGGCATTCGTGATCTTTGCGGTCTTCGGATTTACCACGATGAAAGACGGTGTCTGTCTTCTGACGGCCGGATGGATATCCTGGGCCGTCGCCGGATGCGCGGCCGCGCTGTTCGCGGTGCTTTGCGTCTGTACATGGAAAAAACATCAGAAAGTCTGTCAGGGCTGATAATCGAAGCAGATCTGCGATCGAGTAGGAGACAGCTTGTCGGCTCCTACTCGCCCCGCGCGGGCCGGGGCGGCTTAAGCCGCAAAACACCTTGCCCCGCCCTGCGCATAAAAAACACTGGAGATATCATCGTGTACCTCCAGTGTTTTTCTATATGGATGTATGCCAAAAGGTATTCGTCAGCTTTATGATTCACGTACCCATCTGAGATATTCTCGAATATTCTGCTCATACCCATTCTCAGACGGCTCGTAAAATTTCCGGTCTTTGATAGAATCCGGCAGGTACTGCTGCCTTGAAAAATGCTTTGGACAGTCATGTGCGTACTCATACCCGACCCCGTGCCCCAGCTTCGCCGCACCCTTGTAATGCGAATCCTGCAGATGCGGCGGGACGGCCGCCGGCGTCTGTTTTACCGCCTCCAACGCGCCAAAGATTGCGTTCGTCGCGGAATTGCTTTTCGGCGCGCAGGCGATATAGATCGCAGCCTGTGCCAGAATCAGCTGCGCCTCCGGCATCCCGACCCGTTCCACTGCCTGAGAGGCAGCCACCGCCACCTGCAAAGCCTGCGGATCGGCGTTTCCAACGTCCTCTGACGCGCAGATCATAATCCGCCGCGCAATAAATGTCACACTCTCGCCCGCGTACAGCATCCGCGCCAGATAGTAAACCGCCGCGTCCGGATCGGAGCCGCGCATGCTTTTGATAAAGGCAGAGATCACGTCATAGTGCGCATCCCCATCTTTGTCATAACGAACCACCCGCTTCTGAATACATTCCGAAGCAACCTCCAGCGTAATGTGGATTTTCCCGTCCGCATCCGGCGAGGTCGTAAGAACTCCCAACTCCACCGCATTGAGCGCCCGCCGGGCGTCCCCATCCGCGATATCCGCCAGGAATTCCTCTGCGTCCGCGTCAATCTCGGCATTGTACGCCCCCATGCCGCGCTCTTCGTCATAGACAGCGCGATGAATCAGAGCGCGGATATCCTCTTTTTCCAACGGCTTCAGTTCAAAAATCACCGAACGAGAAAGGAGCGCGCCATTGACCTCAAAATACGGATTCTCCGTCGTCGCGCCGATCAGAATCAGCGTCCCATCCTCTACAAACGGAAGCAGATAATCCTGCTGCCCCTTGTTAAACCGATGAATCTCGTCTACAAAGAGAATCGTCCTTTTTCCATACATGCCAAGGTAATCCTTCGCCTTCTTCACGACCTCTTCCATGTCCTTTTTCCCGGCCACGGTCGCATTGATCTGCGTAAACTCCGCCTGTGTCGTGTTGGCAATCACCTTCGCAATCGTCGTCTTGCCTGTTCCCGGCGGTCCGTAAAGAATCAGGGAGCTCAGCTTGTCCGCCTGTATCGCGCGGTACAGCATCTTATCTTTTCCTATAATATGCTGCTGTCCGACGATCTCGTCCAGCGTCCGCGGGCGAATCCGCGACGCCAGCGGAGCGTCCTCCTGCATTGTTTTTGTTCTTGCGTATTCAAATAAATCCATTACTTTCTTCTTTCCACTTCAATTCAATCTCTGACTGTCCCTTGAAATATTTTATTGTACTTTCGTCTATATTAATCGTAATCTGCCGTTTTAAACGATTCGAGTAAGGATTTTTCCGTGGATTTAATTTTTCAATATCATATTCGTCTTTCATATGACTACCTCCCATTCCACTTTAAATGCATTTGTTTCCAACAGATTTACTCCAAAATCAACTCATCCACCGTCACAAACACATATCCCTGCTCCGTCAGCGCGTCCACAATCAAAAGCGCTGCGTCCACTGAGGATTCATAATAATCATGCAATAAAATAATGTCGTCCGCTTCGACTGCTTCGAGTACCCGCCGCACAACATCACTCACATTACACGTCGTCCAGTCCAGCGGATCCACATCCCAAAGCACCGGAATCATTTCAAAAGAACACTCCAGGTCCTTCCGCCACGAACCAAACGGCGGACGCACGTATTCTGTATCCTTTCCGGTAATTTCTTTTACCAGGGCACTGGTCTTTTCTACCTGCTCACAGGCCTCTTCCACACTCAGATCTGTAATTTTCACATGGTCATAGGTATGATTCCCGATCAGGTGCCCCTCCTGATCCATTCGGGCAATAATCTCCTCATTGCCAGGAATATTCTCACCGATCACAAAAAACGTCGCCTGTACGCCGCGCTCAGCCAGACCATCCAGCAATTTCACCGTATAGACTGGATGCGGGCCGTCGTCAAACGTCAGCGCCACACGTTTGGTTTCGTCCCATTCCGTTTCATTTTCCCATTCTGCTTCCGTAGCCTGAGCAATTTCTGTTTCCCACGCCGCTTCTGTTTCGGTCTCTTTTGTCTCTGGCGTTGCGTCCGCCGCTACTGCTGCATCCTTTTCTTCCGCTTCCAGAGCCACATCTGCTGGCGCTACCGTTCCCGGAGTCACATCTGCTGTAGACGTTCCTTCCAGGGGAACATCCGTCTGCACGTTTTCTGCTCCCGAAACTGCATCCACAATTTCGGGAACTTTCTCCGCCGCATCCTCCCGCGGCAGACTCCTATATATACAAATCAATAAAACAACCGCTGTCATGCAGGAAAAAACGATCATCGGAAAATTCTTTTTCATACTGTCCCGCCCTGTTTTCCGTCTATTTACTATATGAAACAATTCACAGAAAAATACAGGTGCGGGACGTTCCCATTTCGCTATTCTATCTATACCCCATCATGTGCATTTCATTCTAATCAGCCGAATATACCGATTCATCTGAAACGGCACAAATTTTACAGAGCATATCGTTTTATTTTTTCAGCAGCACCTTCCGGAAGTTCTTCTTTCCGCGCTTCAGCACCAAGCCATCCGCAAACTTTTCTCCGGCTACCACGGCTTTGACATCCGTCACCTTCTCGCCGTCCACCGTCACGCCGCCCTGCTCAATTGCGCGGCGTCCTTCGGAGCGAGACGGTACCAGTCCGGCTTTCAAAAGCAGAGAAATCAGCTCAATCGCGCCATTTTCATCCAGATCCGCTTCCGTAATCTCAGCGGTCGGCATATCCGCGGCATTTCCTCCCCCGGCGAACAGTGCGCGCGCGCCTTCCTGCGCTTTTTTCGCTTCCTCCTCGCCGTGAACCAGAGCCGTCAGCTCGTACGCCAGGATTTCCTTCGCCGTGTTGAGCTGGCTGCCTTCCCATTTGTCCATCTCGTTGATCTGCTCCAACGGCAGGAAGGTCAGCATCCGCAGGCATTTCAGCACGTCTGCATCCGCCACGTTTCTCCAGTACTGGTAAAAATCAAACGGAGAGGTTTTATTCGGATCCAGCCATACCGCGCCGCTCTGCGTCTTGCCCATCTTCTTTCCTTCGGAGTTCAGAAGAAGGGTAATCGTCATCGCGTATGCGTCCTTGCCCAGCTTGCGGCGGATCAGCTCCGTGCCGCCCAGCATATTGCTCCACTGATCGTCGCCGCCGAACTGCATATTGCACCCGTAGTTCTGGAAGAGCATATAGAAATCATAGCTCTGCATAATCATGTAGTTAAATTCCAGGAAGCTTAAGCCCCGTTCCATGCGCTGCTTATAGCATTCCGCGGTCAGCATCCGGTTCACGGAAAAATGCGCTCCCACCTCGCGCAGCAGCTCTACATAATTCAGCTTCATCAGCCAGTCGGCATTGTTCACCATCAGCGCCTTATCATCCGAAAAGTCAATGAAACGGCTCATCTGCACCTTGAAGCAGTCGATGTTGTGCTGGATCGTCTCCGGCGTCATCATCTGACGCATATCCGTCCGCCCGGACGGATCTCCGATCATTCCCGTACCGCCGCCAAGCAGCGCAATCGGCTTATTTCCCGCCATTTGCAGCCGCTTCATCAGGCACAGCGCCATAAAATGGCCGACATGCAGGCTGTCCGCCGTCGGGTCAAACCCGATATAAAACGTCGCCTTCCCATTGTTTATCAGATCACGGATTTTATCCTCATCTGTCACCTGCGCGATCAGGCCTCTTGCCACCAGTTCGTCATAAATCTGCATTGGTTTTTCCTCACTTTCGTTTTTACTTTGTTTCCAGCTTATCCAGGTTAGGGAGAAAACATAAAGAAAAGCCCCCATCCCTATAATTAATCTTATAAGGACGAGAGCTGTAAGTCCCGTGTTACCACCTTATTTCACAGACAGCTCACACTGTCCGCCTCACTGAGTACAGGAAAAACAGATCCCTCTATACTCTGACACCGGATAACGGATGTCACTCCGCCGCAGCCTACTAAAAATTAATTCCGTTTGGTGCGGAGCTCCGGGATGTATTCAAAAACAGCTTCCGCGTGCACCTCTCATCTTCGGGTCTTCCCCTGCCGGTAACTTTCTGTACTTTCCGCTGCTCTTTACTTGTTCCCTTCCTCGCTTTTGTGAAAGTATAGCCATTTCCTGCTCATTTGTCAAGAATGAATTTCCAGGCTATTCGAATTTAAAAGGATATCAGTTTCTGAAGATAGGCATCCCTATTAATCTCCATATCCACTCCTTGTTTTTGTGCATTGCACTTTTTTTAGTAATGAATTCAAGTATTTCAGTCAATTATTTCGGCATAAACTCCCTACCCCCCCTATTCTGGCCCTTTAAAAT
>JAJPXU010000104.1 GCA_021205305.1 Lachnospiraceae bacterium | reverse complement strand
TATTTTTCCGAAAAAGTGGCCTTTTTGGGGTCAAATAAAGTGCAGGATAACAACAGGAAGCTGATTGACATGATCGTCTCCCTGATGGCAGAGACGATTGGGGCACGATGTGAAACAGTGGTTGTCGCCAGGGCGGAATATCCCTATGCGTATGTAGTGAATAAGCTTCTCCGGGTGGGCTACTTTCATGTCCGGTACATAATGAGTTGTCTGAAGCAGCAAAGGGAAAAAATAAATAATATCAAGGCTTATGTGCTTGCCTGTATCTTTAATGCGCCGACCATGATGGATGCTTATTATCGGGCAGAAGCCAGGCAGGGGATATATGCGGAATCCGGCGCGTAAGTGAAGAAGTGGAGGAAAAATGAAAAACGGGAAAAAACCGACAAGGGAACATATGGAAATCATGAAAAAGCATGGGTTAAATCCGGAGAACTGGCTGGTGGTAAAGAACCTGCCGGACAGCCTGCTGGTGGTCAGCCGGATGTCGCTCCATTCAGGAAAAAAAGCGGATTTCAAGATACTGCCGAAGATGTAACGCTGTGGTAACTGGGAAGATATGGAACTGTTACGCTCTGTGCTATACCTGCATAGGGAGAGGTGGTCAGGATGCATTTTTTGGATTTTGAGCCAATGGACGAGGGGGACATGATGGAATATCTGGGGGAGATGGAATGCATGGACAAAAGGATACAGGAAATGCTGCGGGAGGAATACTCGAAACTTGAATCGTTTGAGGAATGCATTCGCCGCAGGTCGTTTCGGAGCGGCGTCTCAGAACTGGGGACAGGAAGCCAGTCGCATAGTACGAAAACGGATACCGTTTATAACATCCTGTGTTCCGTGCAGAGCGACATGGACCGGCAGGGGAGGGAGATCGCGCAGCAAATATTAAAGATCACGGAAGGGCAGGAAAAACTGAATTATGTGAGATTCTGCATCCGATCTCTTCCGCAGGACCAGGAGGAATTGATTCTGTACGTTTACGTGAAAGGGGAGGGCCAGGTGGCCTACGCAAAAGAAAAGTATTTCAGCAAAGCAACGGCAAGCCGCAGGACAAGGGCAGCTATGGGAAATCTTCTGGAGCTGTATAATGGCCGGTTTGCCAGCAACAAAGGAACCGAGAGTGAAAGGATGGACTGATTATGAAAAAAACGGAATTGATTTGTGGAATCGTTGCTTTTGTCCTGCTAATTGCGGGAATTGCAATGGCCTTGCGGGTGTACTTCACCTACCAGAAAGGCAGGGAAGCGTATGACGATATGGAAGCTGCATTTACCAGTGACAATCCAAAAGAGGAAAGTGAAGATAAAGAATCTGCCACCGGGGATGGGACAGGCAGTGAAACAGATGATATGGAAAAAAATTCCATATCTGAAACCGGGTCAGAGTCTCTTCCGGAAGACGCGCCGGAGCGCATTACGGTAGATTGGGGTGCGTTGTCGGTCAGTTACGATGATTGTGTCGCATGGATACAGATTCCGGCAGTGGAGATTTCCTATCCGGTGATGCAGGCAGAGGATAATGATTATTACCTCCACCGCTCACCAGATGGCAATTACATATACGCCGGAAGTATTTTCATGGATTATCAGAACGATTCTTACCTGGAAGATTACAATACGGTTATTTACGGGCATAACATGAGGGACGGGAGTATGTTTGCAAAGCTGAAGCAATTCAAGGATTCAGAAGTTCTGGTCTTCTGCCCATACTTTTGGATTTATACACCAGACAGGGATTATCTGTACCGTATCTTTTCGGTTCATTCTGTCGATGCAGATGGCAACGCCTACGCTTTGGAGTTTGATGGATATGAAGGGTATACGGAATGGTTTTATGAGATGCTGGACACTTCTGAAATAGATACGGGCATTACAGCCATAGTCGGAAAGAAAGTGGTAACACTGTCGACCTGTAATGGGAATAGTGCTACGCGCCTGGTGGTACAGGGAACCCAGGTGTGGCAGAGCTGAGGTATGAAGGTTTTTGGCAATTGATCAGCACGTCCTTTATAAAAATATTTGTAGAATATCTGAACTTATTGTGCTATGATAACGTCATGATAGAGAAAAATGCTGACCGGTAATGTAGAGGCTGTAGAACATTACGATCTGATGACTACAGTTATGATCTGCCTGGGTAATAGACGGGGGATTTCATCAATGTGTAATCTGAGCGAAGGCGTATGGCAAAAGGGTATTCAAGAGGGAATGCAACAAGGAATGCAACAAGGAATAGCGGAAGGCTCTGAGAAAACTCTGTTGGAAGATATTCGCAGTCTTATGGTAACAATGAAATGGACTGCAGAACAGGCAATGGCAGCACTCAGGGTGCCTGAGACTAAAAGGACAGAGTATGCGGCGAAACTTTAATTTATGAGTTTGTATTCAATTGTAAAGTGTTCCGTACACAGGATATTGTTATTTTTTATATGTTGTCAAGCCGGTTTGATACTACTGGGTATTAGTTTTTTGACACCTGACTGGGATACAGTTGGGTGTCATATATGTGGATATGCAACAGAATAACAGGTAAATATGAATCAGATAGCCGGGGGAAGAGATGGGGACTTATTTAAATCCGGGAAATGAAGGTTTTAGGACAATATTAAAAGGCCTGTATGTGGATAAAACTGGTCTGATTGATTATGTCAACAAAACTCTTGATACACCGTTGAAACTGACGAGTTTCAGCCGACCAAGGAGATTTGGTAAATCGTTTGCTGCCAAAATGTTGTGTGCGTATTACGATTGCTCATGTGATTCAGAATTATTATTCAAAAACTTAGCAATATCAAAAAAAGATTCATTTAAGGAACATTTGAATAAGTATAACGTAATTTATTTGGATATTACCTGGTTTATTTCACGTGCAAAAACCAGGAAGACAGACGTCCTTTCAGATATGCAAACTACAGTTATTGCTGAATTAAGAGAGACATTTCCTGATAGTGTTCATGTAAATGAAATATATCTTCCAGATGCTCTCCTTAGCATCAGTCGTAATACAGGGAAAAAATTCTTTGTGATTATTGATGAATGGGATGCTTTATTTCGTGAAGCAAAAGAAGATAGAAAAACACAGGAAGAATATGTTGAATTGCTCCGGGGACTTTTTAAAGGTGGAACTGCGACAGATGAGATGATTATTGGTGCATATATGACCGGAATCCTTCCAATAAAAAAATATGGAACAGAATCGGCGCTGACAGATTTTCGGGAATATACTATGATTGAACCATTGGCGCTATCAGAATATATTGGATTTACAGAACAAGAAGTCAAAGGCTTATGTGCCGCATACGAAGTTGATTTTGAAAAGATGAAACAATGGTATGATGGATATTCATTTTCAGATATAAAATCTGTATACAGTCCTCATTCCGTTATGAATGCTGTCCTGTTTAAGAAATTCAGAAATTACTGGAAATCATCAGAAAGCTTTACATCACTGAAAAGCTATATTACGAGTGGATTTGATGGCTTGAAGGACGCAATTGTATTAATGCTGAGCGGCCAGCGAATAGGAGTTGACACAAGTACATTTCAGAATGACATGACATCAATCGAAAGTAGGGACGATGTGTTGACCTTACTGATTCATCTGGGATATTTGGCATATGATGAAGAGGAAGAAACGGTTTACATTCCTAATCTAGAGGTTACTGACGCATTTAAAACAGCTGTAAAAGGCAGTGGATGGGATGAAGTGAATAAGGCTCTGTCCCAGTCAGAGAAGCTTTTAAATGCAACGATCAACGGTGATTCGGAAATGGTGGCGGAAGCTTTGGAATTGGCTCATGAAACCTGTGCTTCAAGCCTGGAATATAATGATGAAAATTCATTAAGCTGCGCAATTCAACTGGCATATTATACTGCCAGGAATTATTATGAAATTTTCCGGGAACTGCCATCTGGAAAAGGTTTTGCAGATTTTGCATTTGTGCCGCGTAAAGATACGAATAAGCCGGCAATGATTATCGAATTAAAATATAATAAATCTGCCGATACAGCAATTCAACAAATCCACGATAATCGCTATGGAGGAAAACTAAAAGGGTTTGCTGGAAAATTGCTGCTGGTAGGTATAAATTATGACAAAGAAGCAAGAGGGGAAAAGCGAAAACAGCATTCTTGTATTATCGAAGAAGCTTAGTATTATAAATTTTTTGATCATATCTGACCGGTTTGATACTGTTGTGGTATCAGACCGGTTTTTAAATGATTTTATGCGCAGGGCTGCGTAAGGTATTTTCCGGCTGCCGCCGGACGCAGCCCGCGCGGCGAGTAGGATTCGGCAAGCCGCCTCCTACTCGATTAATTATCGGCACATTTTGTTTCACATCGTTGCAAATATGAAACAGATGCGCAATAATGGCAGCGTAATAGTAGACGCAGCTACCGTGAGAAACTGCATAATATCTACAGTAACTATGAAATCGCAGCAATAAACAGTAGGAGGATAAAGAATATGAGCGTTATGGAAGCTATTTTTAACGGGAAGGTATATCCGCTGGAACAGGTTGTAGCAGTTCCGCCGAAAGTCGGTGAGATGGAAAAGTCGATTGATGGTATAACGAATGAACTGCAAAACCGGATAGGGAATGACGAGATGGACAGGCTGACGAAAATCCGTGAACTGTTCCTTCAGGAAGCCGATGTGATTGCCGTAGAATATTTCAGATTCGGCTTGTCTCTGGGGATCGAAATGACAAAGGAATCAAAGGATGTATTGAATTATTTCAAGGTTGAAAATGGTTTGGAACTGGGAGAAGAGAAAACAGAAAACCAGGCGTAAACCAGGTATAGAGGAGGCAGTCAATTATGAGCAGAGAAATTCTGGATCTTATGGAAGAATTTTTTAATGGAAAGCTTTATCCGGCGGAACAAGTGGTATCAGAATCCCCCAGATGCAAAAATATATCGGAGAAGATATGTCAGAAGATGATGGGGATGGAGAAAACGCTGGAGGCTTTGGCTTATAGTGAGATTGAAGAAGTCCATGACCTGTTTGCAACGGAGGCTGAAATTATGGGTGCGGAATATTTCAAATGCGGATTTTCGCTCGGCTTGCAGTTTATGCAGGAATCGCAGGAGGTCATTCACGATCTTCAATTCTGTTCAGATAAAGGCAGAGATACTGAAAAGGATTAGTCCATGCTTTTTCATTACAGATAATATATGGAGAATCAGCAAAGCTGTAAAGAAAAATGTGATATATGGTAATACGAATACAGCTATTGAACGATAACAAAAATAGGAGAAAATACGAATATGAGTGTTATAGAAGCTATCTTTACCGGACAGGTAGATCCGTTGGAACAGGTTGTAACAGCTTCACCTAAAGTTGGTGAAATGGAAAAGTCAATTGACAGCGTGATGAATGAACTGGAACCCCGGATTGGGATGAAAGAAATGGATATGCTGACGGAACTTCATGACCTGGTTCTCAGTGAAGCAGGTGTGATCGGCGAAGAGTATTTCAGATATGGCTTGTCCCTTGGGATTGAGCAGCTGAAAGAATCAAAAGAAGTTTTGGGGTATTTCAAGATAGACAGCCTTCTGGAGTAAGTGGAGAAGAGAATAGTATAAGATGAACGGGAACAGCGCAATATATTCAACGCTGTTCCCGTTGCCCATTTTATGGTCAAATTTTGTGGTTGATCAAATCGCCCATTAATGGTTTTCATCCCGTCCGCTGAACAGATGAAACTCCGTGAAACTTTGTGAAACCAGATGGAACTTTTTGAAACAAATTGAAACCCGCTGAAACGAAAAGTGTGGTAGTATATATGCTGACAGCAGCTGGCTGAGGGATGGCAGGGCTGTGTCAGGCATCTGCGAATCCAACAGGTCACCGGAGCTGAGAGAAAAAAGGCATGAGAAGAGGACTGTAGCGGCAGTCTTTTTTTCTTGCCTTTTTTGCTTGATTGACGTCCGGTTCTGAAAGAGAGGAGTGGTGGAAAATGTAAACGAAGCGTCCGGCAGAAGAGAGCTGGAGTAAGGTAACTGATTCAGAACAGCAGGCCACAGACCGCCTTCTTCGAAGGCTATATGCCGCTTACGCGTCATATGTCTGAGGCTTGATGGGCGTTCCGCCCATCCCGAAAAGAAAATACAGCCTTTAGCAGGTAAACCTGCACAGTCTGTTTTTTCTTTTCGATGCTGTTCTGAACTGTTGTAAAAAGATGCGGCGGTTGACCACAGAGTGAGAGAAAGTGAGGACTTTATGAGCAGCTTGATAAAAAAGAAGATTCGACGTGCGCTTGCCGGGATTCTTTCCGTAGTGAGCGCTTTTTCGTTGGTGGGTTCACCGCTTATGGCGTATGCAGCGGGAAGCACAAATGATTCATCCGCATTGGAGGCGGAGGTTCCGGAACTGGAAGATGTCCTGGAAAAGCTGGATGAGGATGAGATAGTGACCGCAGAGGATATTGTGGTCGGGTACGGCAGCAGCTTTAACCCAGAGGAGGACTTTGATGGCCTCTCTTATAAGGAAGAAAAGGTGAAGATTACGCTCCATGAAGCCAAAAGTGAGATTGGGTATGCTTTCACGACAAGCCGTGCTGACATATACCAGGCGGTCTATTATGTGGAGCCAGTAAGCGGGAATCCTGTATATCAGATTTCCCATGTAATTACGGTAAAAGAACCAGAATCAGACTGTGCAAGTGCTGTTTCTGATGAGGGAAGCGGCAGGGAGGATTCCGATGACAGTGACCCTGATTCGCAGGTAAGCACAGCAGGAAGCAGCATTGAGGTCTCCACAGAGAATGCTTTTGCTTCCGGCAGTGTAACCGCAGCAGACTCCAGTGCGGATGTATCGGCGGAGGCTATATTGGAAGAAACAGAATCAGCAGGATCAGAATCTGACACAGCATCTGTGTCAGAGGAAACATCCACGGAATCGGATACCCTGGCAGGGCTGTCAGAATCAGATACAGTGGTTACTGCTGAAACAGCGGGGGATGACCAGACAGATCAGGCATCAGATACGGGAACGTCGGCTGAGACAGACATGAACCAGGAATCCGATGAAACTGGAGCTGAGACAGAGGCTGTGGATACGGAATCAGGAGCGGATGGCAGTACGGACACTTTGGAATCTGAGATGGAGACAGAGACGGAAGAGTCACTGGATGGGGGAATAATGCTCCTTTCCCTGGAAGAGGAAAACACCGGCAGCGGCCTGAATGAGAATAAGAGCTATGTTTCCGGTCTGGCGGTCAAGAGCCTGAAGGATGGAACCTCGCCATTTGATTCGGATGATGAGGCGGGCAATGACAGCGGCGCCAGCAACCACATCGTGCGTACTTTTGATTATGTGAATTATACGCTGGAGTACACAACCGCCCTGATGGATACGTCCCAGACGGTAGATGAGGCGTATATGATAGTGGAGTTCACCCTGGACTGCGACCCGTCAAAGGCGGAGTTTAACACGGATACGCTGAACTGGTGCGTGGACCGGGTGATCACGTATGTGTATGCAGACGGGACAACTTCTACTTCCTGGGACAGCAGCAAAACGGTGACCGCACAGATCCTGACCGGGAAACGCTACCTGTCCCAAAACGGTGACAGCAACGCGATTCCGGGTGCTGGTACATTGAGTGTTGGCATTTATGTAAAAGCGGCGCAGAACGGCGATGTGCTCCAGCCGGCCTTCACGGTCTGGATGGAGGGGAATGAGGAGAGCCTGTACCGGACGATACAGGCAGATTCCGTCCAGGTATCCGCCGAGCCGCGCTATAACATCGCCCTTGTGAGAAATGGCAGCTGCAATTACCTGGGATACTTCGATACCGATGCCGGAACCATCAGCGCGACCGATACCGACGGTTCTGTTTACGGGCGGCTCGAAGGCTACGCGCTGACCCTACAGCTCTACAACACATCCGCGGACAAGGGGCTCAAGGGGATCGAGCTTCCCGCCGGGAATATTACCTTTGACCTGACCCTGACGGAGACTCTGGATGAGAAGGATGTGAGTACGGAAGAAGACTACACCCCCATCCTCTGGGATTACCGGGAAAATGCCTCTGCCAGTCTGGATACCGTTGGAAAGCTGGGCCGGCAAATGGTGGCGGGCGGAGCGCTCGCCAGCGCGTATGGCACCCACTGCCAGCCGTGGAACAGCGGCGGCGCCTCAGACATACGCGCCTGCTATTCGGGAGGCAGCTGGAGCATCGCGCAGGATGAGGGAAATGGAAATGTCTACCATGTGACGGTATCCGGCTACGCTTTTGACCTGGATAATCTGAGTTTTCCGAACACCAGCTGTGACAATGCGACCGAAAATACCTATGGCGCGAACATCGGTTGCTTTTCCGCGGGCTACGTGGAAGTTGTCGTCCAGTTCGCGAGGAGCGTAGATACTACATCAAACCTGTATTTCCTGGTGGAAGCAGGAAATCTTGCCGCTTCTTCCCTGTCCGGACAGTCTACGACAACCGACCAGGTGGCTTCAGACAACAGCAGCGGCATGAATGTGACCCTCTACCCGGTCGGGTCGATCTCGAAGCGGAACCACTATAATACGACCAGCTATGTGAACCGGGCTTCTTTATGGTCTTCGGGAGATTTTTACGCAAGCCAGGGGGAGGAGATTTTGGTAGTATCGGTGGCGGACTTTTCCGGGGACGGTTGCCTTACATCCATGAACCTTCTGCAAAAGATCGACGATGAGGCCTTTGAGGTGCCGGCCGGTACGACTACTTACAGTGCGATTTCCGTGCGGAACACGCAGAGTGTTGTCGGTACCATCCGGGTGCTGTTCGCCGCCAAGCCGGATAAAACCGGGTGGCAAAGTGACGCGGAGATGAACGCCGCCAGGGAGGAGGAGCTTGTTTATTTTGAGAGCATAGACGCCCTGAACGCGGCGGGGTATACCTGTGTCGGCTTCCTGTATGAGTTCCGCGAATGCTCGATTCTGCGCGGCTCTACAGATTCAGCGGCCATCGTGATTTATATGCCGGTAACGGTAAAGGACAGCGCATCGATCGGAAGCGTCTATCAGACCACGAATGACCTGCGCGCCTGGAGTACCGATGCGGATGTCATCTCCTGGACGGATTTTTCTTATGGCAGCGGCGCTTTCGGCCTGGGAAGCAGCGGCTGGACAGAAGGCGTCTATGTGGATGGCTATACGACTCCGGATTATATGTTGTATACAAATTACGGAAAAATTGTGTACGAGAACGGAAATGTTGTGGCCGGGCACGCGGGCGGATATATCGCTGGAAATTCCTGCCTGATCATTGGCTGCAAGACCGGTGTGACCATTCAGGTGGCGGACACGACGACTACCACAGCGGGCGCGACCACCACCAAGGCTGTCTATGACCTGGATGCCGGGGAGCGGACGGTGACTTATGTGATCCATCCGTCCGTGTCTGTGGTTTCAGCAAACACAGAAGTGGAGTCTTCCACAGATACGACGGACGTGACCATTACGGCTATCCTGCCGTCTGACCTGAGTTATGTCATGAACAGCGCAAGCCTTGCCCCGGTTTCCGTGGTGGAAAACGAGGACGGGACGAGCACCATTACCTGGCTGGTGGAGAACCAGACGATTGGGGAGGCGATGGAGGATATTACGCTTTCCTGCCTGATTGGTGAGGCCGGAACTGCAAATGATGTACAGAACAATGACACACTTACAATCGCGGCGACGATTACTTCTGACAAGGATGACCGTTCCATTAATACTGCCCATGGGAATTATTCGGAGACGACAATCAGTGTGATCAAGCTGGCAACATCATCCGTTTCTAAGGCAGTGGAGAGTGCCCTGGTGGAAGAAGGCGATTCGATCACTTACATCATCCGTTACGGAAACAGTGCGGAGGAAGATGTGGATGGCGTTGTCCTGTATGATATTCTTCCATACAACGGGGACGGCAGGGATACTTCGTTCAGCGGCAGTTATGCGGTTGACAGCATCACAGTAGATTTTTCCAATGCGAAAGAAACTTACAGTACGGTAAAGGACAGCCTGGAAATCCGTTGGACAGGGAGTGAGTCCGCGAGGGATACATCCCTGGCAGAGACGATTATAAAAGGGACGGACAGCCTTTCCTGGAAGACTGTAAGCGGTGCTTCCGCAGATGGGACGACGGTTATTTATTCCAGTCTTGCGTTAAGTGATGTGGCAGGGCTGCTGTTTGACATCGGTACGGTGAAAGCACAGGAATATCTGAAAATCACTGTGACGCTGACCGTGCAGGACGGCTCCGGTAATTTCCTGACGGATGCAAATGGGCTGTCACAGAATCCGGGCGACCTTTACGCGAACTCTTTCTATGAGTACGCGACCGGACAGGTGGCCATGGTAGAGAGCAACACGGTTGCGGCGCAGGTTGTGCAGCGCACGGTCAGCGGCCTTGCTTGGGTGGACGCAGACAGCGACGGAATCCGTGGAGAAACAGAGGCTCTGTTCTCCGGAGTTACCGCTACGCTGTACCGGACGAACGCTTCCGGATATGCGTCATCGAAGAAAGCGGCAGTGACGGTTAATGGCGTGAAGCTTTACACGGCATATGATGTCCTTGGAAATGAGGTGGCTGCGGTCACTACAGGCAAGGATGGCAGTTATCAGTTTACTGACCTCGAAGCTGGGACATACTATGTAGTTTTCTCCGGGATGGATGGCTATGGCCTGACCGTGCAGGATGCCGGGGAAGATGACACGGTGGATTCGGACGCGACCGCTTCGGTGTATGAGGATGGTTCCGGGATTGCGTACGCTTATATCAGCGGCATTACCCTTCCGGAACTGGATGAGATGTATGCTTATTTTTATGAGAGCAGCCATAATGACGCGGGCCTGATCGCATTTACATCTGGCTTTTCCCTGAAGAAAGTGGAAAAAGGCACTGCGACGGCGCTTAGTGGCGCAGTCTTTGTGCTGAAAAACGCAGATGGGCAGTACCTGACCTTTGAAAATGGAATCTATTCCGGGACGAAGGAAAAAGTCAGCGCAGCCTGCAAGCTGACGACTGGGACAGATGGGACCCTGGCGGTGGACGGTCTGCCTTTTGGCACTTATACCCTTGTGGAATACCAGGCGCCGGATGGCTATGAGGTATCTGCGGAGACGTGGAAAATACAAATCCTTGGAAAAACATCAGAGAGCGGCTGGGTGAGCTACCTCACGGTTGATGGTGAAACACTGGACGGGGAACTGGTCATTGAAAACGAGATTGCAGAGACTTCCGTGACAGTGGAGAAAGCCTGGAAGGATAACGATAACCAGGATGGACTGCGCACGGATGTGACGGTCAACCTGACCGGGACAGTGGTAAATGAAAACGGGGAGACAGTCACAGTCGTGACAAAGTACGGGACAATCCGCGCCAATGCCGCGAAGCAGGAAGAGACTTTTACTGGCCTGCCGGCTTATGCTTACGGGAAAGCAGTTACCTATTCCGTAACGGAGGAAGAGGTTGCCGGATATACGGCATCTTACTCGGCACTGGATGGCACATGGGAAGATGGCTACCGTATTGTGGTGACCAATACCCACACAACAGAAACCACAGAATACACCGTCTCCAAGGTCTGGGACGATGACAGCAACCGCGACGGCGTGCGCCCGGACAGCGTGGAAGTGAAGCTGATCGGCTCAGATGGGTCGGAGCGTGTGGCGCGTCTCGCGGAGGATGACGGGTGGAACTATACATTTACCGACCTGCCGGTGTATTGGAATGAGGGGACAAAAATCAAATATACGCTGGAAGAAAGCCCGGTAAGTGATTATGTTCGTGCGGTAAGCGAAGCAGACAGCGAGAACCATTTCACGGTGACGAATACCCACGAGATCGCTACTATTGATATTCCGGTTGAGAAAATCTGGGATGACGCGGACGACCAGGATGGCGTGCGCACGGAAGAGATTACCGTGGTTCTGACCGGGTCAGACGGCACGGTACGGGAAGCGGTGCTGACAGCATCCGGGGACTGGAGTTATATGTTTGAAAGTCTTCCGGTTTATTGGAATGAGGGTGTGGTTATCACTTACTCGCTGCAGGAAAAAGAGGTAGACGGCTATTCAGACGAGGTCATTGCGGGTGAGGACGGTTACAGCTTTACCGTGACCAACAACCATATCCCGGCAGTGACGGATGCGGTAATCGTAAAGGCATGGGATGATGACAGCAACCGTGACGGCATCCGCCCGGAAACAATTCATGTGGTGCTTTCCGGCACGGATGGAGGAAGCTATGAGGCAGATCTGACGAAAGAAAACGGATATTCGCATCTTTTCACCGGCCTGCCCGTGTACTACAACCACGGCACAACCGTTGTGTACTCGGTAAGTGAGGATGCTGTGGAAGGATATGAAACTGCGGTGAGCGCAGATGAGACTGGTTATATTTTTACAGTCACCAATACGCATGAACCGGCGACAATTTCCATCCCTGTGACGAAAACCTGGGATGATAACGATGATCAGGATGGCCTGCGCCCGGAGAGCATTACGGTGACTCTGAAAGCGAGCAGCGGTGTAAGCTATGGGGCGGAGCTTTCTGCTGAAAATGGCTGGGCTTATACCTTTGAGGATGTTTTCGTGTATTACAACGAAGGCGAGCTTGCAGAGTATTCCCTGGAAGAAATAACGGTGGACGGATACGGGACGGAGATCGCAGCAGGGGAAGATGGATACAGCTTCGAGCTCACAAATACGCATGAACCGGAGACTACCGAGGTGAATGTGAAAAAAATCTGGGACGACGATGACAACCGTGACGGTGTCCGCGCGGATTTCCTGCATATCACTTTAAGCGGTTCGGACGGAAAATGCTACGAAGCCGACCTGACCGAGGAAACTGGCTGGGCGGCGGTGATTACCAACCTGCCTGTGTATTTCAACCATGGGGAAAAGATCATTTATACGATTGCCGAGGATGATACGGCGAATTATGAAGCGGAGCTTGTAACGACAGAGGATGGCTATGGTTTTACCTTTACCAACACCCATGAAATCGCAAAAACGGATATCACAGTTACGAAGACCTGGGAGGACGCGGAAAACCAGGACGGCGTCCGTCCGGATGAGGTGGAAGTGGTTTTGACCGGTTCAGATGGCAGCCGTTACAGCGCGGTGCTTACAGAAGAAACCGACTGGACGTATACCTTCACAGATCTGCCGGTTTACTGGAACAAGGGCGAGCAGATTAATTATTCCCTGCAGGAAACTGCTGTGGACGGTTATTCCGATGAAATCCTGAAAGGGGAGGATGGTTACACATTTACGGTGACAAATAACCATATTCCTGCGGTGGTTGACCTGGTTATCTGTAAGGAATGGGCAGATTACAATGACCGTGATGGCATCAGGCCGGACAGCATTTCTGTAACTCTGACCGGGACAGACGGCAGTGTGTACGATCTGGAACTGACCGAGGAAGGCGGTTTTGTTGAGATTCTCACCGGACTTCCGGTTTATATGAACGAGGGCGAGGAGATCATTTATACGGTTACCGAGGAAAAAGTGGAAGGATATGAGTCAGCCATTGACACAAGCGCAGACGACTATACGTTTACCATCATCAACAGCCATATGCCGAAGAACATTGTCATTATCAGTAAGAAAGATATTACAAATGAGGAAGAACTTGCAGGTGCTTCCCTGGTGGTAAAAGATGAAGATGGCAATATTGTGGATGAGTGGACGTCAACGGAAGAAGGGCATACCATTGCCGGGCTGCAGTCGGGGACATACACGCTGACGGAAGTGACAGCCCCGGATGGATATGAGCTGGCAGAAACCATTACGTTTGAAGTGGTTGATTCGGCGGAAGACCAGTATGTCACGATGTACGATTCACCCAAAGAGGCGACGGTTGACCTGACCGGAAAGAGCAGTACAAGCAGCTTATCGGGCTCGCTTACGTCATCATCTGTGAATACCGGCGATGGATTCCGCTATCTTCCGGCGCTTCTGGCAATGATGGCGGGAGCGGCGCTGCTCGTGGCAGTTGCCCTGAAAAAAAGAAAAACGGCCTGATAAAGTGATGAAGAAATAATTGTAGTGAGTAGTTGATTTTATGTGGCTTGGTGAGCTATAAGTAGTTTATCGCGTCTCTTGCAAACCTGCATGGGACGTGATAAACTATGCCGGTATAATTGAAAAGAAAGCAGGATGCATTTTCTGATTAGATGCCCTCTGAATTTTAAGGAGGGTGATGCCCTATGAACACAATGGAAGTTTTGACTTTGTTGTTAGTAGTTTTCGCGGCTCTGTCTTACATAGACAATCATAACAAAAAGAAATAGCATCCCAACGCCCAAGTAGAGGATGCTATTTCTTTATAGAAATATCTAATACAGAGGGCAGTCGGAACCTGTGTCCGATCAACCTTTCTGAGTAGATTATACACGGGAGCGCCTGATTTATCAAGCGCTCCTTTGTATTTTTCAAAAAAAATGAAAACAACTTATT
>JAJPXU010000153.1 GCA_021205305.1 Lachnospiraceae bacterium | reverse complement strand
GTTCACGGTCGAAAACGGCATCACGCACGACGGGGTCGCCATCGGCGATGGAAAATCTGAGTTTATCAAAGCCTACAGCGACTATGTCATTCAGGCCGCCTACACAGACGTTGATTCCAGCTACCTTGTGATGTCTATAAACAAAATTCCCTACGATGAAAATATTTCGACACTCATCGCGAACTTTTTTATTGATGAGGAACCCATGTCAGAAGAGGATATCTGTGAAAAAAATGAGATTGAAGACGAGGAACTGTATTCCCTGCTGAGCTCTTCCACCTACCTGCGCGCACATGAAGTCATCTACCGTTATCTGCGCTTCACCTGGGAGGACAGTGTGATCACCGATATCGACGCAGGCGAGTTCAATTACAACGAAACTTACGAAGTGCCGAAGCTCGACACATGATACCCGCACACGATCCTGAAGCGAAATTCGTATCGATCAGAGTCTTTCGCATACCTGCTCATCTGATCACGTATGCGAAACTTTTTTGGGCGCAGATTGTAATTTCCGCGTCTCCCGCGCAACGAAATATACACGCTCGCTCTCCGGGCGCGGCTCATCCAGCGTAAACGCATCGTCGACTGCCTCCCGCTGCACCCCCGCTTCTCTGAGCAGTGCACTCACACGATTAATCTCGTATGCCTTTTGGTAATGTACCTCCTCATACCGTTCATATGAATCTTCTCTGCCACATAGATCCGCACTGCCGTTTACAGCGTTGCTGCTTACATTGCCGCCACCGCATACTGCACTGCAATCGCACAGCCCATTACTCTCACTTCTGATATATAAAGTCAGGTCATACTCATTGATCTGTGTCTCGGAATCATACCAGTTTTCCCAGATAAAGCTGCCTTCGTCCCGATTCTCCGCGAATACGTTTTCCGCAAGAATCTCTTCATATTTATAAAGGGTATTCAGATCAAAAATAAATACCCCGCCCGGATCCAGATAATTATTGACCAGACGAAAGACCTGCAATAAATCCGCTTCCTCCGTAATGTAGTTCATCGAATCACAGATGCTTACCACCGCGCGCACCGTGCCGTAAAGCTCAAATTCGCGCATATCCTGCAGCAGATAGAGAATATCCTGCTCCGCCAGCTTCTCGCGGGCAATCTCCAGCATATCGAGCGAGTTATCCACGCCGATCATATCATAGCCGAGAGAAGCAAGCCGCCCCGTCATCTGCCCGGTGCCGCAGCCAAGCTCCAGCACAAGGCCATCCGCCACTCCATAGCGCAGCAGCAGGCTGTGCAGATACTCGCACCACTCATCATAAGGAATGTCCGACATAAAAATATCATAGACCCGGGCAAAGCTTTCGTAAGATGCCATAATTTCTCCCTTCCATGCGTTCCCATTCGTTTTCCTATAGCCTGTGTGTAATCCTTCACGCATCATGATAGCATATCACTGTTCGTCCCCTGCTTCGACCTGCTGAAAGGTAACTGTTCAGTACCTTCACAGTTACGCTGAAAGTACTAATACAGACTTTAATGCGTTCCGAGATACTCTCTCAGGAACGCATACAGCCGCTCCATTTCCTCATCCGTCCCGATTGTGACGCGCAGATAATTATCAATCCGCGGCTTGTTAAAATAGCGCACATAAATCCCCTGCTCTTTGAGCGCCGCGAACAGTTCTGCCGCCGGAACGCGCTCGTGGGTCACAAACAGGAAATTTGCCATTGAGTCCGCGAAAGAAAAACCCAGTTTTCTCAATTCTATTTTCGCGCTTTCACGGGTGGTAATAATTTTCTGCCTGGTCTCTTCAAAATACGCGTGATCCTCCGCCGCTGCCGTTCCCAGCGCGATCGCTGTCTGATTCATCGTGTAAGAGTTAAACGAATACTTCACATCATTCAGATAGCGGATGAGCTCCGCACTCGCGATGGCGTATCCGATGCGCATACCGGCCATCGAGCGCGACTTGGAAAAGGTCTTCACCACAATCAGATTTTCATACTGCTCCAGCAGCCCTGTGCAGGTCGTCCCCCCAAAGTCGATATAAGCCTCGTCCACTACGACAATCACATCCTGGTTGTGCGCGAGGATATCTTCCACCACATCCAGGCCCAGCAGCGCGCCGGTCGGCGCGTTCGGGTTCGGAAAAATCACACCGCCGTTTTCCGGATAGTAGCCCCCGCTCTCGATCTCAAACGCGTCATTCAGCGGTTTCTGCTCATAAGGAATCCGCAGCATATCCGCCCACACGTCATAGAAGGAATACGTGATGCCTGGGAAAAAAACAGGCTTCGATGAATTGAAAAAGGTCATAAAAATCATCGCCAGCACATCGTCCGAGCCGACACCGACAAACACCTGCTCCGGGGCAGCGCCTTCTTCCCGGGCAATCGCCTCCACCAGCATCCGCGCCTCCGGATCCGGATACTTGCGCATCGGCTCCGTGCTCATCTGCCGCAGCGCCTCCGCCACCTTCGGTGAAGGGGGATACGGATTTTCATTTGTATTCAATTTAATCACATCCGCACGCTTCGGCTGCTCGCCGGGCACATAGGGCGTGACCTTGCGGATATTTGACTCCCATGTCTTCATAATTACATATTTTCCTTTCCAGCCAGGAAAAACCCAGTTAAAATATCTATGCTGTCTTATTATCATTCTCAGTTAAAACAGCAGATTGTTTTCTTACCGGTTCTCATACAGCTTCGTATACTCCCCGTTTTTCGCAAGCAGCTCCTCATGCGTTCCCTGCTCTTCAATGCCCTTTGGCGTGAGAACGAGGATCTTCTGCGCGTTGCGGATTGTGGAAAGCCGGTGGGCAATGACAAAAGTGGTGCGCCCCTTAGCCAACTTTTCAAGAGACTGCTGCACGATACGCTCGCTCTCATTGTCAAGCGCGGAAGTAGCTTCGTCGAAAATCAGGATCGGCGGGTTTTTCAGGAATACACGCGCAATGGAGAGCCGCTGCTTCTGCCCACCGGAAAGCTTCACGCCGCGCTGACCGATGTTGGTATAATAGCCGTCCGGCAGCTGGGAAATAAATTCGTGCGCGTTCGCCAGCTTCGCGGCCTCGATAACTTCCTCATCGGTCGCGTCCGGCCTGCCGTAGCGGATGTTTTCCATGATGTTTTCGGTAAACAGGTACACATCCTGCTGCACAATCCCGATCTGGCGGCGCAGGTCAGAGAGCTTTATTTTGCGGATATCTTTCCCGTCAAGCAGAATCTCTCCGCTGTCCACATCATAGAAACGCGGAATCAGGCTGCAGAGAGTCGTTTTCCCGCCGCCCGACGCGCCGACAATCGCCAGATAATCTCCTGCCTTCACATCCAGGTCGATGTGGCTCAAAACGGTGTCCTGGTTTTCTTCATATTTAAATGAGACATTTTTGAAGCAAATATCTCCCTTTGCCGTATCAATACCGACCGCGTCCGGCGCGTCCTGGATATCCGGCTCAATGTCCATCACTTCAAGAAAACGCTCGTATCCGGAGAAACCATTCTGGAACTGCTCCGTCAGTGTGATCAGCTTTTTGATCGGCTCGGTGAAATTGTTGATATACAAAAGAAACGTCACCAGATCCGCGATTGCCATCAGGCCGGTCGTGATCAGACCGGTGCCGACCAGCAGCACGACGATGGTGACCAGGGTCGTCATCATGCCCAGACCAGAATTGTACATGGCCATGAACTTGTAGCTGAGTTTTTTCGCCCCCACAAAGCGCTCATTGCCGGCATGGAATTTTTCCTCTTCAATATGCTCATTGCCGAAAGATTTGACCACACGGATGCCGGAGAGGCTGTCCTCAATCTGACCGTTAATGTCCGCCATCCGGCGGCGATTTTCCTTGAACGCGACTTTCATCTTTTTATTCAGGAACATCGCATAGGCGGCAATCAGCGGAATAAACAGATAGGTCACCAGAGTCAGCCGCCAGTTAATCTGCACGAGAATGACGCAGGAGCCGATCAGTTTAATCAGCGAGATCAAGATGTCTTCCGGACCATGATGAAGCAGTTCGCTGATGTCAAAGAGATCTGCCGTGATGCGCGAGAGCATCTGCCCGGTCTGGTGGTTATCATAGTAGGCAAACGAAAGCTTCTGATAATGCCCGAAAATCTCGTTGCGCATATCATGCTCGATCTTTGCGCCCATGATATGCCCATAGTAGCCAATATAAAAATTGCAAAAACACTCCACAGCCGCCATCACAAGCATGGCCGCCCCCAGCTTTACGATGATCGGCACCGCCTCAGACGAAGGCAGTTCGATGACATTGTAGGTGATATAGCGAACGATCAGCGGGATGGCCAGCGTTACTGCGGCTCCCAGGATCGCAAAAAACATATCCGAGAGAAACAGGCCCAGATATGGTTTGTAATAACTCAGAAGCCGCTTCCATTTGTGTTCCATTTTTCTCTTCCTCTTTCTTCTCTTCTCTCTTTTCTCTTCTTTTTCTTCTTCTAATTTCTCATACTATGGTTGAGCGCTAAAAGGGTATGGCCTTTTCATCTCCAACTCGTACGGAGCGCGTATCCGCGTTTTTCAAATGGTGTGGAACCAGATGAACTGGAAATTCTACTCCGTCACCAGCCCCTGCTCTTTCATCACCTCGATAATCGCGTTCACATGCCGTGCACACAGCTCGTCGGTCTGCGCTTCCGCCATCACGCGAATCACCGGCTCGGTGCCGCTTTGCCGCACAAGGATACGTCCGTCGTCGCCGAGCGCCGCTTCCGCCGCCGCAATGGCGTCTTTTACCGCCGGATTAGCCAGGGCGGCCGCTTTGTCCGCGACACGCACATTCTTCAAAAGCTGCGGGTAAATCTCTACCTCCGAGGCCAGCGCCGCGAGGCTCATTTTTTTATCCATCATCACTTCCATGATCATGATGGATGTCAGAATGCCGTCGCCCGTGGTCGCATATTTGGAGAAAATAATATGGCCGGACTGCTCGCCGCCGAGGCAGTGTCCGTTCTCGCACATATTCTCGTAGACATATTTGTCGCCGACCGCCGTCCGCTCATAACGGATGCCCTCGCGGTCAAAGGCCTTATAAAGCCCAATATTAGACATAATGGTCGTGACGACCGTGTTGTTAAACAGCTGACCGTTTTCCTTAAAATATTTGCCGCAGATATACAGAATCAGGTCGCCATCAATGATTCTTCCATTCCCATCCACCGCGATGCAGCGGTCCGCATCGCCGTCATAGGCAAAACCGACGTCCAAGCCGTTATCCAGCACAAACTTCCGCAGTTCTTCGATATGCGTCGAACCGCAGTCCCGGTTGATATTGGTGCCGTCCGGCTCATTGTGGATCACATAGGTTTTGGCACCCAGCGCATCAAACACGCTTTTCGCAATCGAGGAGGAGCTGCCGTTTGAACAATCCAGGCCAACCTTCGTATTTTTATAAGAGCGCGTCGCAAGGGAAATCAAATGACCAATGTAACGATTTCGTCCGGCCTGATGATCTACGGTACGCCCAATCCGCTCCCCCGTCGCGAGCGGAATCTCATTCATCTCACCGTCAATGTACGCTTCAATCTTCTCCTCGACCTCGGCCTCAATCTTCTTTCCGCTGCCGCTGATGATTTTCAGGCCATTGTCGTAGTAAGGATTGTGGCTCGCGGAAATCATGATGCCGCAGTCAAAGTCCTCTGTGCGCACCACGTAGGAAACGCTCGGCGTCGTCGTCACATGAAGCAGAAACGCATCTGCGCCCGACGCGGTCAGGCCTGCCGCCAGCGCGTACTCAAACATATAGCTGGAGCGGCGTGTGTCCTTGCCAATGACAATCCGCGCCCTGCGGTGCGGGGAGCCAAAATACCATCCCAGATAGCGTCCCACCTTGAACGCGTGCTCCACCGTCAGCTTTACATTCGCCTCTCCGCGAAAACCGTCTGTGCCAAAATATTTTCCCATGATTATCCTTCCTCCTGATCCACATAAATGATCCTCTGCCAGTCATTCCATATCCACAAAGGATGAACCTGCTCCTCCCGGCTTTTTCTGGCGAATAGAGTAAATTTCAAAGTTGCAAGTACTGGTTCTTACGAATATTGATTCCTATAGATACTCTCTCTGCCGCACAATTTCGAATGCCAGAACCCCCGCCGCGACGGACGCATTCAAAGAATCAATATTACCCTTCATCGGTATCGATACCGTAAAATCACATTTTTCCCGGACAAGACGGCTCACACCGCTGCCCTCCGCACCAATCACCAGGCCAATCGGTCCGGTCAGATTCGCGCGATACATCGGCTCTGCGCTCATTTCGGCGCAGGCAAACCAGATGCCTTCTTTTTTCAGCTCGTCTATGGTATTCCCCAGGTTTGTCACCCGCGCAACCGGTGTGTAGTTCAATGCCCCGGCGGATGTCCGCGCGACTGCCGCTGTCAGACCAACCGCGCGGCGCTTTGGAATGATCACGCCATGCGCACCCGCCAGGTTCGCGGTACGGATGATCGCGCCCAGATTGTGCGGGTCCTCCACGCCATCCAGCAAAATTAAAAATGGTGCTTCGCCTTTTTCCCGTGCTGCCGCAAGAATGTCCGACACTTCCGCATAATCGTAGGAAGCCGCGCAGGCAATCACGCCCTGGTGGCGTCCGGTCTCCGACATATGATCCAGCCGTTCCTTCGGCACAAAATCAATGATCGTGTCCGCCTTGCGCGCCTCCCGCTTGATCGTCTGGATCGGACCGTCCTGACAGCCGTCCTGAATCAGAAGACGGTCGATCGTCTTCCCGGCGCGGAACGCTTCGAGAACGGCATTGCGGCCCTCGATGATGCCGGTATCTTCGCCGATTTCAATAGGTTTTTCTGATCCCGTTTCGATAACTTCACTCACTTCGTTCCGTCTGCTGTCCTTATATGACTTATCGCTTTCTCTGTGCTCAAATCGCTGTCTACGCTCATTGTCCGATGTTCTCCGACTGCTGCGCATCTTGTTCTTCTCGTATCCCTTTCTATCCGTGCGCCAGTCTTTTGATGCTCTTTCCGTTCCTCGCTCTCCGGTCTGTTCTTGTCTCCCATATCCACCGTAGCTGTTTCCCTTATTATTATTTCTTTCTTCTCTCACAATGTTTTCCGCACTGCCTTTCTTTTCTATTCCATATGCAGGCCTCAACTGCCTGCTTCTTATCTGTCTTCATCTGGCAACCGCCCGTCTGCGGCCTTTTCCTCTTCTGCGCCAGGTCAGTCAAAAGCACCCTTGCAGTCCGACTTCATTTCACATTCAGAGCATCCAGCCCTTTCGCAGCCAGCTCCGTCATCCGCGCAAACTGTCTATCCAGATACAGGTACCCCATAAGTGCTTCGAACCCGGTCGCCTCCAGATATTCGGTCATAGTCGCGTTTTTCGCCTTTGTGTAGGGCTTCGAATTCCGCCCGCGCCGGTAAATCGCCGTTTCCTCCTCGCTCAAATCCGGTAACAGCGCCGCAATCATCCGCGCCTGCGCTTTTGCGCTGACACAGTGGGTCACCTTCTGGTGCAGCTTCTGTGTCTGGGTGTCTTCCCGTTTCACCAGAATCGTCCGAATCAACAGCTCATACGCCGCATCCCCGATATACGCAAGGGTCAGCGGCGCATATTGTTTCCAGTCCTTTGACGGGAGTGCGAACGTGGTATCCAGAATCTGTGTCAGGTTCTGCTCTGTCCTTTGTTCCATCTCCGCTTCTATTTTCTGCATTCTTATGATACTCCGCTATTTCATCCTTACAGCTTATGCTGCTCTTTCAAAATCACGCTGCGGCTCCTGTGCGGCACCGGACGGTACCTGAAAATTCGCCTGGTACGAAACACAGGTGATTATGAAGCAGGCATACATTTCAAGCGCGTTTCCACTTGACGCCTTCCCGCGTATCCAGAAGCGTAATCCCCTGCTCGGCCAGCAGATTCCGGATCTCGTCCGCGCGCGCGAAATTCTTTGCCTTGCGCGCCGCCTGGCGCTCTTCGATCAGTGCCTCAATGTCTGCGTCCAGCAGATCTTCCTTCTCTTCCACGATCAGTCCAAGGATGTCGCTCAGGCTCACAATCTCATCGTATACCGCCTGCAGCAGCGCCCGGGAATTCTCCGAGGTCAGATTGCTGTTCGCAAATTTCACCAGTTCAAAGATCACCGCGATCGCGTCGGCCGTGTTGAAATCGTCGTCCATCGCCTCATCGAACTTTTCTTCGTAGCCTTTCATGCCGGCAAGCAGACCCTCTTCCGCAATGGTCATACCGGAAGCCGTTTCCTGAGCTCCGCAATCCGACGCTTCCGCAGCTTTTGCGCCGCAGTCCATCAGATATTTCAGATTCGAAACCGCGTTGCGAATACGGTCCAGTCCATTCTTTGCCGCCTCCATCAGATCTGCGCTGAAGTTCAGCGGACTGCGGTAGTGCGCGCTCAGCATAAAGAAGCGCAGCACCTGCGGGTCATATTTTTCCAGAATCTCCCGCACCGTAAAGAAATTGCCGAGGGACTTGGACATCTTGCGGTTGTCAATATTCAAAAAAGCATTATGCAGCCAATATTTTGCGAACTCTTTTCCATTGCAGCACTCGCTCTGTGCGATCTCATTCTCATGATGCGGGAAAATCAGATCCTCTCCGCCCGCATGAATGTCGATCTGCTCCCCGAGATATTTCTTCGACATCACTGAGCACTCAATGTGCCAGCCAGGACGCCCGTCACTCCACGGCGACGGCCAGGACGGCTCGCCCTCTTTCTTCGGCTTCCAGAGGACAAAATCCAACGGATCCTCCTTCTGATCCTCGCCAGTCACCAGCAGCGAGCGGTTGCCGGAGCGGAGATCATCCAGATTCTTGTGGGAAAGCTTGCCATATTCCTGAAACTTTCGAGTGCGGAAATAGACCGTGCCATCCACATCATAAGCATAGCCCTTGTCCACCAGCGTCTGGATCATGGCAATCATCCCATCGATCTCCTGCGTCGCGCGCGGATGCGTCGTCGCCGGGCGCACATTCAGCGCTTCCATATCCTTTTGGCACTCCGCGATGTAGCGCTCCGAGATCTCCTGTGAGGAAACGCCCTCCTCATTCGCCTTGGCAATAATCTTATCGTCCACGTCGGTAAAGTTCGACACATAATTGACCTCATAGCCCTTATGCTCCAGATACCGGCGCACCGTATCAAACACAATCATCGGGCGGGCATTTCCAATGTGGATCAGGTTATAAACCGTCGGTCCGCATACATACATCTTCACCTTGCCCGGCTCCAGTGTGACAAATTCTTCTTTTCTTTTCGAAAGTGTATTGTAAACTCTCATATTCGCTCCTCATTCTCTGCGCAGGATACGATCCACGTATCCCTCTTTCACTCCATCTGACGATCCATTTTGTAGCAATTCAGAACAATTTCAATGCTGTTCTGAACCCTTACGCCACTTCAACATTGTCTGCCAACAGTCTATGCAAAAACCTTTCGTTTGTCAATTATTTTATTCTGCATCAGCAATCATGATTCACACGCCTTGTTCCACTTGCATTTTTTCCATATAGATGCCGGCTCTTTCCCGAAACTGTGCAAAAAGCGGAACATAGTCATTCACAATCCTGTCAAAAGACCTTCTCACCATACTGCCGTCGTAATCATGCGCCAGATTATTCCTCAAATCCAGCATTTCCATCCATCTGTCATCCGTAATCAGCCCGACACTGTAATCCGTCCGCAGCGTTTCCCGCGGCGACCCCGTAGCAAAATTCTGAATTTTATGATACTTCACAATGATATCTTTCATCACTTTCCAGGAGATGTCAAGAGTAAGACTAAATTTCGAAGCAGTGCCGCTAAGCACAAACTCATCCTCCGGATCCCTTTCCCTGGCTCGTTCCAGGCTGCTCAGACTATCGCAGAAGCTATGATATCGGTTAATATATTTTTCTTCCATAACGATCCATATCCTCCTTTAAGTGTACATTTTCGCATCGATCATATTCAAAGATATCAATTTTTTTCAGTGTCGGAATCCGATCAATCTCTTCTTTCAACAAAAAAATGTCCCTGCCGCCTTTTATGATAAGATCAATATCACTTGTCTCTGTCGCCATCCCGGTCGCGTAAGAACCAAACAGATAAAGATGTTCGACCTGATAGCCGCGGCATATTTTCTCCACACGATTCAAAATCTCATCAATCGAAAGATTCGCCATACTCTCACCCATCATCCATCTCTTAAATCACATCCCCTGCATCCGACGCACCCAGCCGCATCTACGCTGCCTGCCGCGCGCATCCGGTCGTCCGCAATTCCATCCATCAGAGGCTGCAGCAGACACACCGCCTGCGCGGAGATTCCTTCTCCGCTTCCGGTAAAGCCAAGTCCCTCTTCTGTCGTCGCCTTCACGTTTACCCGCCCCGACTCAAGCCGCAGTGCCTCCGCGATATTCTGCTTCATCTGCTCCATATATGGAAGCAGCTTTGGCCGCTGCGCGATCACCGTAGCGTCAATATTTTCAATCACCATACACTGCTCATCCAGCATATCGCCGACCTGTTTCAAAAGCTCCACGCTCGAAATCCCGCGATAGCGCTCATCCGTATCCGGAAAATGCTTTCCAATATCTCCCAGCGCTGCTGCGCCGAGAAGCGCGTCCATAATCGCATGCAGCAGCACATCCGCGTCTGAATGTCCCAGCAATCCTTTTTCATAAGGTATCTCCACACCGCCGAGAATCAGCTTCCGTCCCTCCACGAGACGATGTACATCATATCCCATTCCAATTCGCATGGCAAGTCCTCCTGGCCTTCTTTTCCTGCATCGTAGCATCAGTCCGGCATTTTTGCAATGAATGATTCATCGAAAATAACACTTTTCCATATCCATTTCGTTTGGTTTTGACATTTTTCCATACGCAGCCGTATGCATAAAGAAAACAGCGCCATACCTGCTCTGATACGCGCTGTTTTCATTCATCATTGCGGCTCATTCTCTATCATCTTTTCGAGTTGATTTTTCAGCGAAGGGAAATCGCTCTTCGCAGTTTGAAAAACATCCTCCATCCTTAGCGTCTGATACTTATGCGCCGCCAGATCCCGCATTCCGGCAATCGCACGCCATGGAATCTGGGGATACTCATTTCTTGTATCCTGTGTAATATTTTTTATCAATTCGCCAATATTAATTACCGTCATGCCAACAGCACGTTTTAATTTTTCGTCTTCCAAAAAGTCCGGTAATTCTGTATCCCCCAGCATTTCCAGGCCAATGTCGATCTCACTTAAAACTTTCCGGATCACAATATAATCTCTATGCTGCATACAGCTCTATCTCCTCCGTAGCCTTAATGAAGTCAGTATCCTGTATCGGACCATGAATCACATCAACATCTACCCCCAAAGCATCTTTCAGAAAAATTCGGATCTCTGAGAGTACAAGCAAAGATATGCGTTCTGAAAACTCCATAATTAAATCTACATCACTATCCTCCCGAAATGTCCCGTTTGCACGGGATCCAAAAAGGATTACTTTTTTTATAGGATATTTAGGAATAAGCCTTAATACCGCATTTCTAATCGTTTCCTCCGTCATAACACTTATCCTTCCTGCTATTACCCGCCGCGGCACGCATCCATCACCCGTCTTGACGAACTTATCCGTTACAGTCCGAGAATCTCTTTCACCACTGCCGCAATCTCCTCATCCTGGCAATTCGCGAAAAAGTATTCCTGGAATTTTTCTCCGCTCAGAGCACCCTTTACCAGATCCTGATCCAGCTCCTTTAAAATAGCCGTCAGCGGACGATAGGTGACCGTCTTTACCTGATCAAGAATCTTTTTATTGCGCTGCTCCGGCACCGCACGCTCCCGCGGATAGCCCTGGCCGCTCTCTTCCACAAACAGCTTCTCAAAAATATACTCCAGATTCAGATCGCCGCCCCAGCCAAAGCCTTTCGCAAACGGAATCGCGATGGCATTGCCGTCATTGATCTGTGCGAATGTATAAGCGTCCAGCGCATCCTCCACATGTCCGCAGATCACGCCCGGAAAGGAATTGCAGGCCAGCATCGCGCCCTCGCCGGTGCCGCAGCCGGTGATCACATAATCTGCCGCTTTTGAGTTCAAAAGCACCGCCGCAAGGATGCCGATCTGCACGTAAGTCAGCTGGCACGCATCCTCTGCCGTATACATACCATAGTTAAATACTTCAAACCCCATCGGCTCTACGACCTTCTTCAGGGAATTGCAGATCATCGCGTTCTTCGCGCCCTGGCTGTTCTCATTGATTAATGCAATTTTCATTTCGCTCTCTCCTTTTGTCCAATGAAAAACGACTCCATGTCGTTCTCTGTCATTTACTCCCGCCGGGCAGGCCGTTTTCCTTTCAAAATGCTCCCGGCACTGATTCTCACTCGTCATTTTAGTACATTCCGGATATTCTTGCAATCCTTTTCTGCTCTTTTATTTCCGGCTTTTGCTTCTTAGCTTCTGCTTTTTTGTTTCTGCGATTTTTCTTCGCTTTTCCGTTTCTGCGCTTTCTTTTCACTTTTCCGCTTCTGCGCCTTTGTTCCCAACGCCAGGTAGCGTTTCAATCTCTCCTTGTACCCGTAAGCTCCGTGATCTCTCTGTTCTGCCCCTGCGCTCCGGTCAGCTGCCTGACAAATCCGATACTCCCTTACCATCTGCGCGTAGGAATCGTCCTCTATGACCTTTTTCCCGCGGGAAAACAGCCGGTGGTACAAAAGGAATCCATCCTCGCTTCCCAGCTCCATCGCTTTTTTCAGGCAGGCATGAGCCATCCGGATATCCGGTTCCGGTCTGTGAGAGGTTCCACGATGCCATAACGTCTGGCAGCAGACGTTCCGGCGTGAAAATTCCTTCAGATAATATACACCCAACCGGTAAAACGCTCCCGGATCGTCCTGTTCTAACGCCCGCAGCCAGGTCTTTCTGATCCGCTTCCATTCCGCCACAATGGGTGCGCATTCATTATGGTTCTTTTTTCTGCCGCCTGTTTTCATACACTGCCACCTTCCCTTCTGATGAGGAAAGTGTATCAAAAAAGCCTCCTGATTTTTCCACTCACAGTGTACAGGCGGCTTTTTGATTCCTTTATTCCCGCGAAGCAACGAGCATGGCAGGCTTCACAATTTGTAACTGTTCCAAACAGCAGGTCACAATTCTACCTTCCGGGCGGCACCAGCGTCGGAAGGTCAAAGTTCTCCAATACTTCATCCATCTCCCCCAGCGTCAGACGGTTTTTCAGGCCATAGATAATCGCACGGTCGCGTCGCCTGGCCGCGGTCAGCTGCGCACAATGACCGCTTTTTAAAAGGGTCTGCGTCTCCTCTGCGGAAAATTCCAGTACGAAAGCAATCCGAAGAAGCGTGTCCTGCGTGGTATTCCCCTGATTGCGGATGAGCTTGTAGCCGCCCGCGCGGCTTAAGCCCGCGAGCTGTGACATGGTATCCACAGACATATCCTTTTTCCCCAGTCTCTGAAGAAGCAGATCCCCGACCGGCTTCACCTGCGACTTCTCCTCCATCATCACTTCAAGCGGTACATCCGCCTCCATCATCCGCATTGTCGCGCCGACCCGATCGTCCGCGTTCACCCTGGTTTTCACGCGCTCGATATATTCCATCACCACATAGGAGGTGTTATTCTCCAAAAAGACATCGCGGGTCCCGCCAATCCTGGGATGACGCAAGAAACGGGTAAATGTCCTCGCATCGTGGATGTATTTCTGCATTCCCTCCTGATAAAGCCTCTCGCTGCCCTTATTGGGAAGGACGAGACTTCTGCCATTTTCTTTTTTCCGGAAGACAAGGTTTTCAGGATAATACTCGCGAATCGCCGCCTTTCGCTCCATGTTCAGATCCCAGCCAATATAGGTATTTCCGGTGCTGTCGATTCCAAAAATCTTTCCCGAGACATAGCGCCCCGCCAGAACCGTCCCCTCCGGAAGCCTGAGCGGATCAGGATTCGCGGCAGCCAGGCGCGCATCATACCCACAGTGCGGACAGATGCCATCCCCTGACCATTCCTCCATACATCCAAAGCAGCGATTAAATTCCATGCCAAATCCCCCTGCCTGTCAGGCAGCATAATCAAACGGCTGCCTCACGCAAAATTTTATCGCAATTCTCCATTTACTTCTTCTATAATACATGTATGATGTTTTCTTTTTTTACCTTAACCAGTTCCGCGTCACCGTTTATCGTTGCTTGTAAAAGCTTTTCCGACTGGGATAACGCTTTGTTTACTTCATCCCATTTTGTACCCCTGACTGCAGTTTTGAAAGCATCCGTAACTTCAAGATTCGGAATATACACTTCTCCTTTCTTCTCATCATAAGCCAGGTAACCCAGATGAATCAACAGCGTCAGGACATCATCTCTGCTGCTGATTGATGTCATGTCATTCTGAAAGGTATCCGTATCAACCGAAATCCGCTGCCCCCCAAGCATAAATACGATCGCATCTTTTAATCCATCATATCCGCTTGTAATATATTCCTTTAAGGA
>JAJPXU010000100.1 GCA_021205305.1 Lachnospiraceae bacterium | reverse complement strand
CAGGGTTTGGGGAAGGCACTCCCCAACAAGATTCCCGCGGGGCAAAATGGAGCGTAGAGCGAAATTTGGCACCGTGGTAGAATCTTGCTCTTTTGTGACTGCCCTCTACCCTTAAGCCGAAAAATCAGGGCACTGGCTACCCCGGACTGATATTTTTTGCGGACTTTGCTGTCCGGCGGAGGGCGTCTTTTAAAAATGGGCGCAAAAAAAGCCGCAAGACTTTTTCAAAAAAATCACTGCGGTTCGCTGTGGGAATATATTTCTTTCTTTATTTATTTGACTATAACGCATGTATGATAACTTGACTCTATACATATCATGAAAATGAACTTTTCTTGTCCTTGAGAAAAGCAAAGGATTCAAGTATAATATGTAAGGCAGATACCTGTTTTATATCAAACTTCAACTTTAAAATCCTTTTACATAATAAATGGGGGGAGCTTTATATGCCCACACTCAACTGGATAGGAAAAGATAAAGTAATCAATCATCATCAGGACGTGCCATACCGGGTACTGGAAAGACAGTATAGCTATGATTCCGATGGGCAGCATTCTGAAGACAATGGCAGCGAAAATATGATTATCCATGGGGATAATCTGAAAGCGCTGAAATCACTCCTGCCCCGATATGAAGGACAGGTCAAATGTATTTATATCGATATTTATCCCGCATATTTGATACAATCCAACGGAGCTGTGCGCGAGTGTGCATAGGGGTGTGCAAAGAGATTTTAGGGTGTGCAGGCAGTCGGAAGTTCCCGGCTTTTTATTATGCGGACATATACCAGCTGATACGGTCGCCGTAATCACGGAGCGCCTGATACATTCTGGTGTTGCCCATAAATGTCCAGACCATTATCTCTTTACCCTTGAGTAAATCCACTATAATCACCTCCAGATGGGCATGAAAAAAGAGCGGCTGTGTAGTCGCTCTTTTATAAAGTTAAAAAACGGGACTTTTGCGGGTCAGGCATTTAATTGCTCAACTGCATTTAAAATGATATTTACAGCCCCTTCGATGCCTAATTTATCGGTATCCAAGCACAAATCATAGGTGTTTGCAGAACCCCACTTTGAATCGAAATACTGATTGTAGTAAGCTGCTCTCTCCTGATCGACCTTAGCAATTTTACCTCTGCTTTCCTCAAGAGAGATTCCATCTCGTTCGGATACGCGCCTGGCTCTTGTTTCAACGGAAGCCGTAATAAAAACAGTTAGCATTTTATCTGTCTTATGCAGAATCTGGTCAGCTCTGCGTCCTATGATAATGCATGGACCCTTCTGCGCCGTTATTTTTATCACTTCCTGCTGCGCCTGGCTTGCCAGATTTTCAAAGTTAATGTCATGTCCGAAATTGAATCCCATGTATTGATATAATCCGTTTGCCCCCACAGATTTTTCATCCATGCTCGCAAGATACTTCTGATTTAACCCAGAGTATTTCGCCGTTTCTTCCAGTAATGCCGCATCATAATATGGAATGTTCAATTTTTCTGCAAGAAGTTTCCCAACAGAGCGGCCGCCGGAACCATAGGAGCGTCCAATTGTAATGATGTAATCTGTCAGCGGCGGCTCAGCGGAGGGAATGAATTTTTCTTCATTCTGCTCTTTCATGGAGACTGGTTTTCCCAGTTCTTTCTTTATCCGCAGGAGAACAACCGCAACGGCAATAAAAGTTACAGTATCTGCAGCCGGCATAAAGAACGGCAGTGCGTAAAGCCCGCCTATCATAGGCAGAAGCAATGTAAATCCAACACCCAAGATGAATTCCCTTGATACTGACAGTACGGATGCCTGCCTTGGTTTTCCAAGTGCCTGGAGAAAGATGAAGCTTGCTTTGTTGACACAGGCGAGCGGGAGGAGAAACAACTGACACCGTATAAACCAAACAGCAAATTCCGTGCAATATGTACTTTCTTTTGCCGAACCAAATATCAGCATTAATTGATTCGGGAAAGCAAGAAAGATGGCAGAGGTAGCCAAACCAAACAGCGCCTGCGCCGCCATAAGGCGTATCATAACACCGCGTACACGATCATACCTTTTTGCGCCGTAATTGTAGCCGACAATTGGAGTACAGCCAGCTGCGAGTCCAACTGAAACCGAAATAATGACCTGATAGAACTTTGACACAATTCCTGCAATGGCAGTTGGAATTTGCGAATATTCTGCCTGAGAAAATACTGGATCAAGCGCTCCATATTTTACGGCCATATTAATTGTGGCAGCCATAGAAAGAACAATAGAGAACTGAGATAAAAAGTCAGATACCCCCAGCGAAAGAATTCGTCCAATTAATCGTTTTTGCAATGTAAAGCATTGTTTGTTCAAAGGGGTTATCCTCATTCGGAAAAGATATGCTAACGCAAGAGCGGCGGATAAAATTTGTCCTCCAATTGTAGCGACAGCCGCACCCATCATGCCCCATTTCAAAACAAAAATGCAAATGGGGTCAAAAACGATATTAAATATTGCTCCAACAAGAAGCATAGCCATAGCATAACCCTGATTACCGTCCGAACGGATGATTGGGTTCATTGCCTGACCGAACATATAAAATGGGATGCCTAACGTAATCCAGAAAAAATATTCCTTTGAAAGCCGGAAAGTCTCTTCGTTCACATCTGCACCGAATAAGCGCAGAATTGGAGTTTGAAATATGAGGTAAATTGCTGTAAGTACAAGGCTGACCACAACAACGGAAACAATGGCATTGCCGACACCGTTTGCAGCATCCTCCTTCTTTTTGTTGCCAAGGCTTAGACTTACAAAAGCACAGCAACCGTTTCCAATCATAACCGCAATGGCGATAGCTACCACCGTCATAGGAAATACAATCGTATTAGCCGCATTTCCATAAGAGCCAAGATATGATGCGTTTGCGATAAAAATCTGGTCGACAATATTGTAAAGTGCCGCTACCAGCATGGAGATTACGCAGGGAAACGCATATTTTCGCATGAGCTTTCCGAGACTTTCCGTTTCAAGATAGTTATTTGTCTCAACTGACATAGAATATTCCTTCCTTATATTCGTATTCCAGCCCGGTGTATAAACTCTCTACCCGTCGAATGCGAATTGGAATCTATCCATGACCAGTACATCTATTGTACGATTATCTTTTTGGATATTCAACCCCTGTATTTTAATAACCTATTTAGTGCATTTATTCCTGATAAATGTTGGACAACAAAAAGGATTCGATATGTGAAGGAAATTTACAGAAAACTCTACGAGGCTAATTCTGCTGTAAAAAATCCTGAAAATCATTCAGACCGATCAACTTGGAGTTGACGGTTTCTTTTTCAGTTCTGCGATTGCTACATAATGTAAAATATCAAATTCATCTGGAGCGATTTTCTTCAATAACTCCATATGTTCTTTTTCCCATTCTGCAATCTCATCTGTACTCAATGAAGCGCCTATGCCCCGACAGGCTTTCATCCTGCCGTTCCAGCTCTCACGTGTGAAATGCACTTTTAACGGATACTCCTCATGATAAATCAATTCAAATCTATCTTCGTAAACATCAGGAATCGCAATCGGATGCATGGTTTCTCCAGCGCCGCTCCATTTCGGACTATATTTTAATACCAGGTCTTCACTTGCACCGGCAATGTTATCTTCATATGGTAGCCACGCCATATATAAAAGAAGCAATCTCCCTTCGTCTTTAAGGATTTTATCGAATAAAGCGGACGTTATCTTATGGTCAAAATACCAAAAGCACTGACAGGCTGTGATAACATCAAAACTGTTGTCAGAAAAATCAAGGTTTTCTGTAGCCGACACAAGATATTTGATATGCATATTTTGGGATAGCAGCCTGGCATAAGTTATTTGATTCTCCGATATATCAGTTCCTGTCCAATCAGCGCCGTACTGATACATATTTCTAGGGATAACTCCTGTACCCGTGCCAACATCAAGAACATTCTGACCATTTATACACAATTTTCGTTTTACGATTTTATTGTAAAATTCCCGCGGATAAATGTCACGGTATTTGGCATAATCTTTGGATGTTCTTCCCCAATCAAAGGTTTTGCCGCCATCTATAGATTTATCTGTTATCTTCATCGCTCATACTTCCAATTCCAAATAGTCGGTGTCGAGCCGCTCTAAATTATTTTGCGGCAAGTTCATAGCTGTCCTGTATCAGTGACAGCAATTCCTCATCGCTGACGCTTTCATCCAATATCACAGTATACCAGCTTTTCTTGTTCATGTGCCAGCCAGGATAAAAGTTTTCTCTTTTCAGCAATTCAGCCATTTGCTCCGGAGCAATGCGTAAATCAATAATTTCAACCTGTTTATTCGAATCCAAGCCCAGCTTACTCCTTTGCACGGTTAAGATGGCTCCGTACCATTTCATGGTATCCTTTCTTCGCCAGACGGCATTGTCAGGAAATTTCGTCCAAAGGAACTCAAGCTCATCACCGTACGCATCAGAAACGTAATCAATCATCCGTAATGTCTGCGGTGCCTTAAACACAGACGGCTGATAACATTTTGAGGAGATGTCCTGCAAAATATCGGTAATGGCTGTTCGTATTTCTCCAATATAGGTGCCTGCTGCGTTGGTCTTGTACAGTACATATTCCTCGCCGGTTTCCTTTTCGTACAGGAAAGTATCGACATTATCGTCTGCATCAATAGTGATGAGCAACGCAAATTCGCCATTCATAATGCCAATTTTATATTGATATTTGCCATCCCTCTGCTCAAAACCATATTCTAATAGTTTTGATGGGACTGATTTTCTTCTCTTAAAAATATCCTCAAACATTTATAGCCAGCCCTTCTCAAAATGCCGATTTGTACTCGTATCCAATAATTAGTATACCATACAGGGACAAGAAAAGGAAGACAGCGCCGTGTCCAATCCGTAAAATTATTATCAAGTTCAGCGTTTCACTCCTTCCTGCATCTGCTGGATGGTGTACAGCACACGTGCCGACTTCCCATCCTCCAGCGTTACATTGTGCTTGGAATCCCAGGCGGCGCTGTACTGGTGGAAGCCCTTCTTCGTAAATGTCTCATCATTTTTCGTGCATTCCCTTGTAGTGGCAAGCAGAGCCACATCATCCCCGGCGGACATCGCCTTTGGAAAAAACACCTTGTGACCGCCTGCGCCCTGGGACAGCTCCACACTTCCATCTGACATATCGTCCTTCGGATAGAGATGGATGTCCAACCCGGCGGACACTTCTCCGAGGTTGAACAGGATAACGGTTGCCGGTGATGTCACGCAGATAGCCGTTCTCGGAATTGGTTGTGCCGAAGAAAATGCACTGTCTCGGATGCGGCGTAACACGTCTGCCGAAGGAGGCTCTGTATTTATCATCCTGGCGGGAGACAAAGGCCTTCACCTTGTCGATGTCAGCTTTCTTCATACCGGCAAGCTCACCGATTTCGATAATCCAGTATAGATATCTTGAAGCAACTGTAAACGAATCGGTTGTCAGCTCGATATGGGACAGCGGCTGCCTTTCTTCTTATTCCCCGCAACTTACTTCCGCCGTGTCCGGGGTCAATGACAATCGTCTGTCCATTTTGTACCTCCGTCGTCTCCTCCGACGTGTTTTCCGTCCCGGACATTTCGTTTTTCAAAAGGCTCGCCGCCTGCCATTTTGCCGCGTATCCCGGCAGAAGCAGCGCCGCTGCGAATACGACAAGAATCATAAAATACTGAAACAGTTTCATACCCTTTCTGCTTTTACTTTCCACACCCTGCACACCCAAATCTCTGGTTTTTACCAATATATGAAAAAGCGTTTAAAAAAAGACAGCGCTTCCCTGTCATTTCATCTATTCTGTTTTCCGTCATTTGTGAACGTGCTGTGAACGGCAGCAAGGATTTTTTCATATATCTGGGAGTAAAAACATGCAATTTTGGCGATTTTTTCATTGTTTTCCGTGTTATAATACATTTGTAACAAAAGACGTCTACAGACCATATCATACATTTATTACAGCGTGACAAGTCTGCAAACAATCAGCAGAAAGAAAGGAAGAGATAATATGGATACTTTAAAAGCTGAGAAAAGAGACATGTCGGTAAAAGCAAAGAAACTTCGCCGGGAGGGTTATGTGACCGGCAACATTTTTGGCCGGGAGATTGAAGGCTCTATTCCCATCCAGATTGACAAGCAGGAAGCGGAACGTACCTTCCGGGAAAAGAAGAAGGGCAGCCAGCTCTATCTGAATGTCGATGGGCAGACGATGGATGTTCTGATTAAGGAAATTCATTACAATTCGATGAAAAATCAATATGAAGAAGTGGATTTTCAGGCGCTCGTGAGCAGTGAAAAAGTCCATTCGGTTGCGGAAGTAGTTCTCCTGAACCATGATAAAATTCAGGCGGGAATCCTTCAGCTTGCGCTCGAGGAAATACCTTATAAGGCGCTGCCATCCGCTCTGGTAGAAAAGGTGGAGATCGATGTCGGTGAAATGCGGCCGGGAGACTCCATCAAAGTGGGCGACCTTGCGATCGCGTCCAACCCGGATATCGAGCTGAGTACGAGTCCGGATACCGTAGTGGTTCTCGTTTCAGAGCCGCATATGTCCGCGGTACAGGACGAGGATGCTGCATCGGAAGAAGCATAAAACATTCGAGAATTCATAAAGGGAGTCTGCACTGCAGGATTCTCACATCAACTGGCATACAAGTTCAGCCGGCCAGGGAGTACTTACACTCCCTGGCCGGCTTTCTTTTTCGTGGCTGTCGCTTTCTCTCCCCTACACTAAAAACGGCGTCTCTTCCCCGTTCATAAATGCCATCGCGCCGAGAATTGAGTTTTCCGCCATGTTGGCCACAGCCTCATCCGTGTAAAACGCCGTGTGCGGACTGACAATGACGTTGGAGTAGGATCGCAGAATCGCCAGCTTCGGATTGTGCAGCGGCTCACCCATGCGGTTGAAATAATACAATCCACTCTCGTGTTCCACCACATCCAGCCCGGCAAAGCCGATCTTTCCGCACTCAATCCCGTCAATCAATGCATCCGTATCCACCAGAGAACCCCGCGCGCAGTTGATCAGGATCACGTCCTGCTTCATTTTGGCAATCGCCTGCGCATCGATCATATGATAATTATCTTCCGTGGCGGGCGCGTGGAGGGTGAGAATGTCAGACTCTGCATAGAGCGTGTCCAGATCTACATACTGTGCGTATTCTTTTACTTCTTCGCTCTCATAGATATCATAAGCGAGCATTTTGCAGCCAAAGCCGGAAAGATGGCGGATCAGCGTCCGTCCGATGCGGCCGGTGCCGATAATCCCCACCGTGCAGTCCTGAATTTCACGGCCAAGCTTGCCCTTCAGCGTATAATCCTGAACATCTGCCCGCTCCATGATGTGCTTCATCCGGCGGCAGCCCATGAGCATCAGCATGATGGTATAATCCGCCACACTGTTCGGTGAGTAGCTCACATGAACCACACCAATGCCGAGGCTTTTCGCATAATCGACGTCTATGTGGTCGTAGCCGATCGTCCGCGTCGTCAGGCAGCGTACGCCCAGCTCGTGAAACCGATCCAGCATCGGCCGGTCAATCACGGTCGTGATAATATCTACCACCTCGTAGCCCTTGCAGTAGTCCAGATTCTCCAGGCACGGCGTCTCCGTCGTGTAAGCGTAGTCAATCCCGTATTTTTTACAATACTTTTCAAAACAGGGGAGCTCATCGAACTCCCGCATACTGTAGACGTATAAGCGCATTCCGGTATCCTCCTTTGATTTACACGAAACAGCCCGCGCCAGTTCTTCATCCCATTTGGCACCGGTCGTTTCAACACCTTATCATTCATAAATAAAACTATAACACAAGCATACCGGACTGTAAATTGCAAAAATGATAGGAAAAAAGACCGTCCGTGCATATACCGTCGGTCTCTTTTCTGTCTGATTATTTTCTCCTGATCTATATGGATACCTCAGAGCATAGCTGCGAAAATCGGTTCTGAATCATTCCATCAGATCTGATAAATCTTCTCCGCATTCCCATGCAGCATCTGCTCTTTTTCTTCCTCGGTGACATCCAGCGCGCGCACAAACGCCGGACCATCGGTCAGCCATTCTTTGCGTACCGGGTACGAGGTACCCCAGATGATGTGATCCGCGCCAAGTACCTTCACCGCGCACTCCAGCTGGGTCTTTCCCCAGGGCTGCGCGTGGGACATTTCAAAATAAATGTGCTCACGGAAGCGTGCCGCCATCTCACCGCTGTCGGATTTGAAGCGGCTGACATCCTCCGTCTTTTTCGCCTGCTGCGGGAACATCATGTTCGCGATGGCAAAGAAACCGCCGCCGAGCATGGAATGTACCATCTTGAGGTTCGGATATTTTACAAACAGGTCACTGAAAACCTCACGGCCTACGGCAAGTCCCTGATCCACACAGCGGCCATAGGAACGTCTTACATTATTATACGCACAGAAAGACTGATATTCCGCCGGAATCGGGGTGTGATGAACGTAAACACTCATCTCCAGCTCATTGACCTTCGCAAAAAAAGCGTCAAATTTTGCGTCGTCCAGATAGGCGTCGCCGTAATGCGCGCTGACCTGTACGGCGTTCATGCCCAGCTCTTTTTTACAGCGCTCCAGCTCCGCCAGGCTCTCCGGAGTACCATAGGGAGGAACTACTGCCAGCGCGATCAGCCTGCCATTGCTCGCTTTTTCATATGCGTGCATCCCGTCATTGAACATCCGGCAAAAGTCCAGATCCATCCACTCATGGCAGCCCGGCACTTTCAGCAGCGCCTTGTCGACGCCCGCCGCGTCCAGATCCGCCAGCTGGCTCTCCATCACATAGTCCCCCTGCACATAGTTCAGGTTCGGGCTGCCCTCCGGTTTCTCAAGCACAACCTGCTTTTTCCCGTTCGTGCCGGGGATCTCCTCGCAGCGGCCATGCCAGCCAAACTTCACCTCACCCAGGAAACGTGCCATCAGGTCCTCGTCTGTAAAAAGCGCTTCCGGAACCCAGTATAAATTCGCATCAATTACCATTTCTGAATACCTCCCACCTCATTTTAGCGTTTCATCTCCGGCACTTGTCAGGCAACCGGCTTTGCACGCTGTCCGTTATTTCTTTTACTTATTATAACGCCGGTTTGATCTTGTGTGGTAAATCTGATTTTGAAATATATGTTTCAAATTTACAGATATACGGGCGCAAGTTATTTTAGATTTTTCAGCATCTCCACCGCTTTCGCCGCAAGCAGCTCCGCCGCGCCGCGTCCGAACGGGGAATTCTGCGCCTCGTAGCAGCTGCGGTCGTATGCGCTCTCATCTGCCATATATTTGGAAGCGCCGTTGACGAGCGTACAGATCAGGGTCGTGCCAAACCCGGACTGCTCCGCGATGGACGCCGCGGTCTTGCAGGTCAGCTCCGGCTTCACACCCAGCAGCGCCAGATCGCCAATGCGGATTGCCTCGATCGTGGTCTCACTCTCACCGTCCGGCTCATACACGGCATGTCTGGTCGGACGCAGGCTGTGCAGGTCGCGGTTCATATGCTTCGCCGGTACCATCAGGCTTGCGGAAGTCACCTTAATCACTGGTTCAGTCATCTCATCCGGATTTTCCTCGCATGACTCCGCCTTCTCGCTGCAGCCGTCTGCCTCATTCTTCCGACATTGGCTCTGCGCTTTCTGACTACATAACACATTTTCCTGCAAGGAATTCGTTCTTGTCTGACTCTGACCCGCTTCATGCGCAATCTCGCAGATCCGCTTCTTCAGTTTCTCAGAGAGACGCTCACAGATCGCAAACCCTTCCTCATGCAGATCAGTATGAATTTTTTCGCCGTTTTCAAACGTTTCATTTACTGCCTTCTCGATGGGCGCCTGATCCGCCGCCGCGCCGATCAGGAACAGGCAGACAAGGCTCTCCCCGCTCTCTTCTTCTACTTTCCGGCAGGCGTTCCCCGCGATATCGGAAGTCACCGGCTTTTTGCCATCCGAAAGCTCTGACTGGTCCATAACGGAAGACTGAATCGCGAAATGGCTGATCAGGGCAATCGGCTGTCCTGCCAAATCATTGAACCGAAGGACAGTCACCGTGCGGTTCGTCGGCCCATCGCCATTCGTACCAACCCACCAGCCGTCAGCTGTCTCAATATCCCGGCTCGCCACAATGCCGCAGTCTCCGGCTCCGACCGCCAGGGTCGCGCTCTGCATATGCTCCACGGCGTCCGCCGCTGCTCCAACCGCCGCAGACTGCAGCGCTTCGCGGTATTCGTTTTTCAGGGCAAGCTCCGCTTCCGATTGGAAAAAATGATCCGGAAGCAAATGCGGCGAGGAGAACGAATGCGTCACGCACACCCAAATGTTTTCTTCCCTCACACCGGTTTTTCCCGCGATCAGAGTACGGATAGCCTCTGTCTCTTCTCCCGGCATGGAAGTAATCTCCAGAGACACCAGGATCACCGTGCTCTCCGCTTTTTCCTGCCGGATTGCCACCGCTCTCGCGTGAATCGGGTCATGAATCATCCCGAAATTCTCAACCGCAAGGTAATCCTGCGGAACCGCAATTACACGTTTTCCAGCTCCTGCCTGTAAACCACCCATACTTTTATCCTTCTTTCTTTGTTTCAATCCACATTCAATCGTTTAACCAAATACAGCAGCACACCCTGTCTGTATCCATATACCTGATTCTCCCCCGTCTTATCATCAGAATCCCCTCCGGAATTCTACCGCATAAATAATCAGAAAACCGTTCGGTTTACTTCAGCGTCTTATCATAAGAAAAATGATACCCTTTGTATACGAAATCCACCATGTTTGGATTTACCTTAGAAAATCCACCCTTCGGCACATCCGCGCTGTGCGGCCGCTGGCAGTCATAGATCAGGTTTCCATCGGCGTCCCGCTCATCGACAATCGGCGGATGCGGCTCTGATGCCGACGGCTGTTCCAGCTTTTCTCCCGCCAGAACTTTGCAGGCCGCCTCATAGAAAATTTCCAGCTCACCGTCCGCCACTTTATCAGGGCCGCCATAAACCGCGTCAAACTCATCCCGGTGCGCCAGCAGCTTTTCCAAATCGCTCTTCCATTTGCTCACGGAGCCATTCAGGGTCTTGCCATGCCCCATTACCTCATCCCCGGTAAAAAGCAGCCTGCCCTTCCGGTCCAGAATCGCGATTCCGTCTGCCGTGTGGTCGCCGATGCGGAAAATCTCCAGTTCGCGCCCTTTCAGCGGGATAATATCGCCGTCGCCCACCGCCGTTTTGGGATAATTTCTCTCCGGGAAAGCGATCCCTTCAAAGCTCGGATAAGGAATGGATGCCAGCGGCAGGGCTTCCTCACCCATATAAGCCATATCAAAGTAAAAATTATTGGCCGTATGGTCAAAATGGTTATGGGTATTGATTACCCACGGCACTGGTTTCCCGCAAAGTTTTTCCAGAAACTCCCTTAAATTCCCGGCGCCATAGCCGGTATCAATCGCGACTCCCGTCTCGTCGCCGACCAACAGATAATGATAATCGCCGGAACTCATAATCTGCCAGGTATTCTCATTAATCTGCGTAACCTCATAATATGGAACATCCATCGGTGTCAGTGTTCCATCCTTATGGCGAATCTGAATGTTGTGTTTTGGTGAAAAATCAATCGCTGTCATTTGCCCCTCCTGTTCTGAATCGTTACCTTTTCATCTGATCGTTCTGATCTGTTTGATTCAGTATATCATTTTCCGCGACAAACGGCGCCGCGATTTCACTGCCTTCCAAGGCGTTTATCGACTTACATCAGATATCCCCGTGATTGTGCGGACAGATTTTTAAAATTCACATCCAGATCAGTCACACTTCCCTTGTAATCCGCACTGTCATAACCATCATTTCACAGACATATGACGCGTAAGCGGCATATAGCTTTCGAAGAAAGCGGTCTGTGGCCTTGCTGTTCTGAGCTCCTTCCCACTCACACGCTCACAATGGAATCCGTGTCATTTTCTTCGCCAGCTACACCAGCCGGTCTTCCAGCGTAACTGTCTCATCTTTGGCAAAAGAAACCATCAGAATATAATCCCTTACATTCTCTGCATACGGGTTCTTCGTCTGTTCAAGGAACTCCGCCATCCGCTGATCCGGTGGCTTTGTCGTGTCAATCACAATCTCCCGGCATTATCCAGATCTTCCCCGCAGAGCTTTCGGACATCCATTGACTCAAGACGTTTCAGTTCTTCTATTGATATATTCATCTGCATCACCCTCCTATATATCACAGGCTGGAGAGGGAGTTTTGTCACGTTTGCTGGAGAAAAAATTCCTTAATTTTCTTTGAAGTGATTGTAGTCTTATCATTGTCGATATGATACAATATCTACAGTTCAGCATAATTTCCCAGAACCAGTAAATTACTGCAACTGCAGGAGGGGTGCTTATGGCAACATGGAATCCATGGCACGGCTGCACGAAGACCAGTGCCGGATGTGCACATTGTTATGTCTACAGGCGAGATGCGGAATTTGAACGCGATGCTTCCGTAGTCCATAAGACCGCTTCCTTTGATCTGCCTCTTCGTAAAAACCGTCAGAAGGAATACAAGCTGCAGCCGGACGGAGACTATGTCTACACCTGCTTTACCTCCGATTTTTTTCATCCGGATGCGGACAGCTGGCGTTCGGAAGCGTGGGCGATGATGAAAGCCCGTCCGGACTTGGAATTTTATTTTGTCACCAAACGTCCGGAACGTTTCTCCGTCGGCCTGCCCGCCGATTGGGGCAGCGGCTACGAGAACGTCCACATCAGCGCCGCCCAAACGCGAAGCGTTTATCATCATGGCGGCGCGACTTGCCGCCGAGCGACGGCGAGGGGGCGTTTCCACATCTGCACCTGTGAAAACCAGTCCATGACCAGAAAGCGGCTTCGGTTCTTCACCTATGCCGCTGCAATATTTATACCAAATTATTCCCAGGCCCTTGCTGCCACGAATCACCATCATAAAACAGCCACTCTCCAAGCTCATCATCACGCTTCAAGAGCATTGTTTCCATCTCTACTTCTCCGTTATCACAGTTGGCCACGGAATAAGTTTTATATTGAACACCCTGTATATCTGCGCTGAAAATTAGATACAAGCTCTCCATATCCCCTGCTGCAAAAGCGTTCATGTCTGTGCGCACAAATTCCTCTGCCGATTTCTTATCCAGTGAAAACACACTGGCGTCGTAACCCAATTCACGCAGCATATTTTCCGTTTCCAGAAACAGTTCTTCCATAATTCCCGTCTGCACGACTAACAGGCCATTGTAATAATCCAGATCATCATAAGGTAGAAACGTTCCTTGAACACTCTTTTTCTTCCTTATGGAATCGAAACTAACTATTTTTTCCATTTTCTCTGCTCCTCTACTTTTTTAACCGTTCACAGTCAGAGCATTATTTTTGAGGAACATCACAAAGCTGCTCATGATTCTTTCTGTACGATCAATAATGTCAGATTCCGTAAAATCATCCGCAGATACCGCTAAATCAACAAGCTCCTGTATTTTTGTTCCCTCTTTTACCTGACCTCTGTTGTTGGTAAAACCGTTGTAATATTTTTTCTTATCTACAAACCGGTAATCAGCCGCTCGGATATTGATCCGTTTCTCCAAAAGCGCCTTATTCCCAAGTGCTTCGAGATAGATGGGATTGGAGAGCGATTTTTCTTTATCCTGCCTGTTGCGAGCATAAATGTGCTCAATCTCATACACATTTTCCAGTGACAATAATTCCTGATGTTCATCCGTAAATGCCCACCAGGTCAGCATAGCTTTTGTAATAGGCCGACCATTGTTAAAACTGAAGTTGTTAAACATACTCCGCACTTTTTCTGCATCAAATCGATAGTCAGCAAAGGTTACCGGCTGATTATTTACAATATTCACCATTTCTGCATATACAGGTGTCCTCAACGCATTCACACCTGGATTCGTAACAGCATAGGTCCAGATGAAACCCGTTATTTTATCAAGGAATTCTGCAAATGCCGTTTCCTCCAGGTTTCCATCTTCATCACGGTTCTGCATGAAATATACGGACACGAAATATGTCCACATACTATTCGGCGCATAGTTTAACACGAACAGTTTGCGGAGTATACTGGTCGAAAACCGATCTTTATCCTGATTGGAAACTTCATTCCAAAAATCTGCCAGCACAACGAGCTCTTCAAAAGTTTCTTCATTTCTTAGAAAAATATAGCTATCTTTCTCATAAAATTTGCGCAGGGCATCCGTGGTAGAAGATTTGATTCCCATCTTTGCACGGACAAAATACATATAACGGGTGAACAGCTCATCCATCGGCGTGCCGGAAATCGGATGGAAAATCTTCTCACACAGTTCTTCAAGCTCCTTCCAGCGATTTATGAATTTATCTTTCTTGCCGATGGAGGAATAGAACTTATAAAACTGTGCCTTAAAAATATCAGCATCCGACAGCGGCTTCCCACGGTCATTCAATGTAGAAAAGATACGCAGAGCCGTGTCCTGAGATTCCGCCTCTATGGGCAGAAGGATACAGTTATTCATGATTCTCGTCGG
>JAJPXU010000034.1 GCA_021205305.1 Lachnospiraceae bacterium | reverse complement strand
ACGACCGAAGCGGAGCGTAGACCTGCGGCCTGCTGTTCTGAATAGTTACGAATATGTTTTTACTGGATTCGCCAGCCAGGATGGTACTTATTCTTTAACGTGCTGCCGGTCAGCCGTCCCCATCCGAGAGGAAAGCCGTTCACACAGACCAGCCGCCATCCGTCTGCAGCGCCAGTCAGCATATCTTCCACATCCAGTGTCTCTCCGCGCAGGTAACGTGTGACACGTTCATCTGCGCAGTCAAAGTTCAAAACCGTCTCGGACTCCTTTGGGTGAAGCGTCATCGCAAAGGCCTGTGAAGGCTCAAAACGATCCTTTTTCACCTCGCCCAGGTAAAGTCCGTTCCGCAGGAAATGAAGACCGCCTGTGTTCTCCGATGCTCCCATGAGATCCGGCACATAATAGGCCCGATCTCCGCGCAGTTCCAGATTTTTCAAATATTCCATCTGATTCTGTTCTTTTAAAAATGCTGCGGCAAACTCTGCCCCCGCCATATCCCGCCCCTGTCGAAGTGTGGACTTTTCTTTTTTAACTTTCCTGTCCGTTTTCTCTTTCTTCTTTTCCCGGTTTTTTCCGTCCTTTTTCTCCTGAACGGCCGCCTTGTCAGAAAACAATATCTTTTCGTCTTCGCCGTAATTTCCGCGGACTGCGCTTCCACTCTTTTTAAGCAGCGCCATGAAATGTCCTTCTCCGGGTATTTTATGAGGAAACAGGCGAACGCATCTCGTCAGGTCGCCGCGGCTTTCTCTTTTGCAAACGGTATTCCCGCCCAGGACATTGCCCCATTCCTCATCCGCCAGCTCCGGCCGTCCTTTTTCGAAGCCTTCCGCCATCGGAATGGGCAACAATTCCATCTCCGGACAGTGAGCCAGAATATAGGCAATCACCTGCTCGTCCTCTTCCGGGGAAAAGGTACAGGTGGAGTACAGCAGCATACCGCCCGGGCGAAGCATGGATACCGCCTGCAAAGCGATTTCTTTTTGCGTTTTCGCGCAATCACGGACTTTTGCAAGACTCCATGCATGGGCATTGGCGATATCCTTGCGGAACATTCCTTCCCCGGAACAGGGGGCGTCTACGAGAATTTTGTCAAAGAATTCCGGGTACTGTGCCGCAAGTTTTGCAGGTATCTCATTTGTCACAAAAGCGTTTTTCACACCAAAGAGCTCCAGGTTTTTCAGCAGGGCTTTCGCGCGGGAAGCGCTGATGTCATTGGCAACGAGCATCCCCTCCCCCGCAAGCTTCACGGCAAGCGCGGTCGCTTTGCCGCCGGGCGCCGCGCAGAGATCCAGCACACGTTCTCCCGGGCATACCGGAAGGACCTGCGCGGGCGTCATGGCGCTTGGCTCCTGAAGATAATACAGACCTGCATAATAAAAAGGATGTCGCGACGGGGCATCCTCTTTTTCATAAAAAAATCCATTTTCTATCCATGGAATCGGGGTCAGGTGGAACGGAGCAATCCTTTGAAACTCTTCCACACTGATTTTCAGCGTATTTACGCGGAGGCCATAGCGCCGCGTTTCTCCGTAAGAATTCAGAAAAGCCGGAAATTCCTCTCCGAGCAGCGCTTCCATGCGCGTCAAAAAATCCTGTGGCAAATCCATTTATCTATCCTCCCACCGATACCGCGTCAGTTCTCCCTGCAGCTTCATCTGCGCAAACCCATTCTGGCGCAGAGCCTCATAGAGCACAATCGCCGCGGAATTGCCAAGGTTCAGAGAGCGCGTCTCTCCAATCATCGGGATACGAACCGCAGTGTCCGGATGCTCTCGCAGGATTTCTTCTGGAATTCCTGCGCTTTCCTTGCCAAACATCAGGTAACAGTCCGGTTCATAATGCACTTCCGTATAAAGTTTTCGCGCTTTTGTCGAGGCGAAATAAATCTTCGCCCCGGGATTGCGCTCCAAAAACTCTTCATAATTAATGTATCGAGTCACGTCCAGCTGCGGCCAGTAATCCATCCCGGCGCGCCGAAGCGCCTTTTCCGTCAGGTGAAACCCCAACGGCTCGATCAGATGCAGCCGGGTGCCGGTCGCAACACAGGTACGCCCGATGTTTCCCGTATTTGCGGGGATCTCCGGCTCATAAAGTACAATATTCATATATATACAATCCTCACATAATTTGCACCGGAAAAGCCATCGCGAAGCGATTTTAAATGGACGGATGCCGTTGCAGGTCACACTTGTAGTGGCTGAGAAAACGTAGATTTGGTCGTGGCGTGACCTGTAACAACCGCTTCGCGTTTGCGCGGCGCTGCGGAATTCGCTCAGTGGTTTGCATTCGCCCGCAGCTTTGTAATAAACCGCTCCAGTCTTTCCAGTGCGACTTTCAGCGCGTCAATGGAATAAGCATAAGAGATACGCAGAAATCCCTCCCCGCACGCGCCGAAGGCGGTCCCCGGCACCACCGCGACATGCTCTTCTTCCAGAAGCCGCATTGCAAAATCATCGGATGTCATGCCAAACTCTTTGATACATGGGAAAACATAAAATGCCCCGAACGGCTCAAAACACGGCAGGCCCATGCGTTCAAATTCATGCATCAGGAAACGCCGGCGCTGGTTGTAGGACTCACGCATCTGCGCGACATCGTTATCCCCATTGCGCAAAGCCTCCACCGCCGCATACTGGCTGGTCGTCGGCGCACACATGATCGCAAACTGATGAATCTTCATCATCTGATCAATGATCTGCTGCGGGCCGCACACGTAACCCAGGCGCCAGCCGGTCATCGCGTAGGACTTAGAAAACCCGTTGATGGTCAGTGTCCGCTCCCGCATACCCGGCAGGCTCGCAATGGAAACATGGTCGCCCTGATACGTCAGCTCCGAATAGATTTCATCTGAAATCACAAACAAATCTTTTTCAATCACAACCTCCGCAACCGCCTCCAGGTCTTCGCGGCGCATCACCGCGCCGGTCGGATTGTTCGGGAACGGCATGATCAGCACTTTCGTCTTATCCGTAATCGCCTCCAGAAGCTCTTCCTTCGTCAGACGAAATTCATCCTTTTCCTGTAGTTCAATGATGACCGGAACGCCTCCCGCCAGCTGCACACAGGGAAGATAAGAGACATAACAGGGCTGCGGAATCAGCACCTCATCGCCCGTATCAAGCATCGCGCGCAGCGCAATGTCAATGGCCTCGCTTCCGCCGACCGTCACCAGCGTCTCGTGCACCGGATCATAGGACAGGCCGCAGCGCCGCTTCAGATAGCGGCAGATCTCTTTGCGGAGCTCCATCAGACCAGAGTTCGACGTATAAAATGTCCGCCCCTTTTCCAGAGAATAAATCCCCTCATCACGGATATGCCAGGGCGTGTCAAAGTCCGGCTCACCCACGCCGAGAGAAATGACATTTTCCATCTCGTTCGCAATGTCAAAAAAACGGCGGATGCCGGACGGCTCAATGGTCATTACTTTTTCTGATAAGGGGTTTCTCACGGCGTCATCAACATCCTTTCATCCTTTTCTTTTTTGCCAAGGATTGTTCCGTAATCCTTGTATTTCTTCAAAATAAAGTGCGTCGCGGTACTCAGGACGGAATCCAGCGTGGACAGCTTGTCGCTGACAAAGCTGGATACTTCCCGAAGCGTCTTGCCCTGCAAAATAACCAGCAGATCGTACGCGCCGGAAATCAGATATACGGACTGTACCTCCGGATAATTGTAAATGCGCTCGGCAATCGTGTCAAACCCCTGCCCTCTCTGCGGAGTCACCCGCACCTCAATCAGCGCCGTTACTTTCTCCGAATCCGTCTTTTCCCAGTCAATCAGCGTATGATAACCGCAGATTACCTGTTCCTGCTCCATCGCTTCTACTTCTTTTTGGATGACTTCCTCATTCGTCCCCAATAGAACAGCCAGTTCTCCCAGATCTATTTTACTGTTCTTTTCCAGAAGGGATAATATTTGTTCTCTCATAATACCATTTCTCCTACTATTTCCTGATTTTCCGTTTCTACAGCCGCCTGGCACTGCTCTTTGCGGACGTTACAATTCACACCATGACTATCCGCCGGGAATCACGCTCCGGCATCTCCCAGTCTCCACAATTCATCCCGCTTCGGCCGATCCAGAAAGCGTCGATTCTCCCCATTGCAAAGGATTCGGTCATTCCCATCCGTCACGCGGCCAATCACAGCGGCCGGAATCCCGGCCTCAGACAGCCCGGCAACCATATTTTCCGCCTGTTCCGCTCCGATCAGGAGGCACCCGGCGGAATACAGGTAATACGGGTTAATGTCAAAATACTCACAAATCTCGACTGACTCCTGCTTCACCGGTATTTTCCGGAGATCCACCTCCAGCCCGACAGCCGCCTGCTCTGCCAGCTCCCAGAGCGCGTTGAAAATACCGCCCTGCGCGACAGGATAGACAACAGCCGCACCAAGCTGATATGCGGTACGCGCAGCTTCCGCAGCCGGCATCCAGTGATCAAACTCTTTTGCGTGGCCAACCAGCCAAAAGGGAAACTTCCGGCGCAGTTCTTCTTCATGCGTCCGCGCAAGCGCTGCCGTCCCTGTCAGCGCAATCTGATGTGTCACAACCAGTTCATGCCCAGGACGAAGGCCTTTTTCCGGCTTCTGCTCTCCCTGTCCCACGGCAGTCACAAAATACTGCGCCGCGTTTACCTGATCCAATACCTGAATATGGACATCGCCGGGTTCCATGCCGTTCGCTTTGATTTCCGCGGCAAACTGTTTCATATCTTCCCGTAATCTGCTTTCCTCATATGTCACCGGAAGACACCCCTGAACCGAAACCGCCAGCCCCTCGGCTCCGTCCGCTGCAAGTGAATTAGCCGCGGCAGTCACCTGACGCCACGGCATATCCGCATACCCCGGAAGCGGGCCAGCCGAGGAAAAACAGAAATGCATTCCTTCTCCACAGGAACACCAGCCATTCTGCCTGCCGACCGTATCCAAATAAAATTGTCTGTATACAGAGCGGTTTCGTACCGTCTCTGTCAGCTCTCCCACCTGCACCGATTCATCCCTGCCTCATTCTCACAGTTTCCGGTTTCAGGAGCGGATCAGTTATCATACTTGCTTTTCAGAACCGCTCCTGCTTTTCACTTCTTCGGTACGCTGCGTTCTTCGTCCTTTGCTGCTACTCTACCACTACCGTCTCTCCTGACGAAGTATCCGTTGAGGTGTCGGTCGAAGTATCCGTACTTGTCGTTGTTGTTTCACTCTGTGCGGCCGTCTCGCTCTGCGCAGTGGTCTCACTTTGCGTCGCCGTCTCACTCTGTGTGGTCGTCTCGCTCTGCGTCGTTGTCTCACTTTCCGTCTCACTCGATGACACACCATAAGTAATCAGATATTGCACCTGAGACAAATCATTCGCCGCAATCGCCGTATACAGCGCAGACGAAAGCGAACTGTTGCTTGTGACCACCCCGACTTCATAAATCGCAGGTGAAGCTGTATAGGTACTGCTGTTTACCTGAATCGTCTCTGAAAGTACCCCATCAATATAAATCTCTTTCCAGAGCACTGCACTCAGTCCCTGGTGCGCACTCTGCACCTGATACAGATAACCGACATTCTGGCTGGTATTCGCCACCAGGGTAATATTGCTCGCCGGATCCGTCTGGCTTAACGTCTCACTGACAAACTGAATCGTACGGTTCGAAGCCCTCGTCTCCACACCATAAATCGAAAAAGTCAATACTCCGCCGGACGCGCTTCCCGCAATATAAACCGGATAATCCTGATTATTCGTAAAGACAAAGTCCATCAGACCTTCCGCAATCGCCGCATCCTTCGACGGATCCACATAAGAAACCAGCATCGTATGATTGTAACGCTTATCTACCTGAAGCTCCGCTTTCAAAACCGCATTGTACAGCGTCGTAGACACCTGGCAGATACCGCCGCCATAGGATTCCACGACCTGCCCTGCCTCATAAGAAGCAGCCAGCGCATAGCCATTGTCCTCCGTAAACGGTGCGACCGCTTCCGTCACAGAAAAGCTCTCGCCCGGCATCAGAAGTGTGCCATTGATCTTTGACGTACCATTCTGCACGTTCTGCGCGCGGTTCGAAGTAGAGGAAGCATAGCTCGTCGTCGCCGTACCCAGGACATCCGTCATCTGACTCAACAGATCCGCTGTCAGAGTCGGCGAAACCACATCCGCCGTCGCCTGAATGACCGCATCCCCGGCTTCCAGGGTCTGCAGATGTTCTTCCAGACTCTCAAGCGTCGCGTCCACGTCCAGCGTCATACCATCCGTGCCGCCTTCCACGCCCAGCGAACCATCGTCATTCATATACACGGAACCTTCTACCGGATCTGAATTGTAAACTTCCAGCGATTCCACAAAGGCTTCCGCTGCGGATTCATCCCATTCGTACTCTATCTCATAGTTTGTACTCTGGTTCTCCAAATCCTTTTGTTCCATATAGCGCCGGATAATATTTCCGGTCGTACCCAGCTCGCTGATCTCATACACCAGGTCCGTATTCGTCCAGGTGAGTCCCAGCTCCTCCCAGGTCGTGGTCACCGCGTCGTCTCCCATCTGTATGGTAATCGTCGAGGCAGCCAGCGTCTGAACTTCACTTTCCACATAGGCCTCCACCTCGTCGACTGTCATACCGCTGACGTCTTTATCCCCTATAAAAACGCCGTCGCTAATCACCGTTGCTCCTTCCGCCGACGCGGTAAGAGCCGCAAAAAGCAGCAGAAACAACAGCATCGTCCCCTTAAATAATTTCTTACACATTGAAGCATCCCCTTCCCTGTCACTCTTACGCGATAAGCAGCGCAGACGCAATCGTTCCAAGTACCATAGCCACAACAATCACAATGACAATAATGGCGGCAATCCGCTGTTTTTTCTTACTGTTAAAATTCATCATCCTTCTCACCTCTTATCTCGTAAATTCCTTTATCAAGTCTGCCGGGCACTGTTTTCGTAATCTTCCGCACGATCCTGAATCGTTACGTTTTTCAAACGCACAGTAAATTCACGGGCGGGAACCGATCTTCCCGTACCGCAAAATAATCCCGTCAATCATCCGCGAAGCCTCGTTCTTTGTCAGTAAATCTATTTTCACGGCTGTGTCTATTCTATGATATTTTATCAGTTCACGCAAGTATACTTTTTGTGAACTCGTAATGGGGCCTTCCTTGCGCATCTGAAACTGCAGCGGCTTCGGTTCAAACAACGCCGGATACTTCTCTCTATAATCCTCGCGGAGACGTTCAAACAGCTGTGCCGTGGTCATCGCGTCATCCATCGCACGGTGGTGATGCTCCAAAGGGATCTGATACCAGGCCGCCAATTTATCAAGAGATTTGCTCTCCAGCTGCGGAAGCACGGCACGGGCAATGGTGAGCGTATCCAGCCCCATTCGTTCGTAGGAGTCTTCTGTTTCCCTGGCGCCGCCCAAACGCGAAGCGTTTTCAGAATGCGGTGCGGCTTGCCCTCGCCTGGCGGCATCCCCGCCCTTCTGCAAAAGACGCAGATTCAGTACATTACGCTTCATAAAACCATAGTCGAACGGGATATTATGGCCAAGCAAAACGGCGTCGCCGGAAAAACGCAAAAAACCTTCCACCGCTTCGCGAATATCCGGCGCCCCGGCAGTCATCTCCTCTGTAATACCAGTCAGTTCCGTAATCCTTTTCGGAATCGGCAGCGCGTGGTCTACCAGGGTCTCATATGTACCAGTCACTTCCCCGTCTTCCACCCGCACCGCGCCGATCTCCAGAATACGGTCAACCGTAGGGCGCAGACCCGTCGTCTCCAGATCGAACGCTACATAATTCACTGTCCCATGTACCCTTTCTTCGATTGAAACGTCGTGAACAGACAACTCCATATCGGCGTCCATTATAATACCATCTTCGCCGCGCCATAAATCCCGGCGTCATTTCCCAGCTTTGCCAGGGCAAATTCCGTATCCCGGCACGGCGGGAATGTGTGCTTACGGAACGGCTCCGTCACATAATCCAGCAAAATCGGTCCCGCATTCGACACCCCTCCGCCGATCACAATCACCTCCGGGTCTACCACAACGGAGAATACCGCCAGCGCTTTCCCCAGATATTCGCCAAACTGTTCCGCTACCTGAATAGCCAGAGCATCCCCTTCTTTTACTGCGTCAAAAACCGTCTTTGCGGAAATATTGCGATGTCCGCGCATCACGGACGGAGCGCCGCTGGTCTCCAGAATCTTTTTCGCAAGGTTCGCAATCCCCGTAGCGGAAGCAAACTGCTCCAGGCAGCCGTGATTGCCACAGTTGCAGGCCTCCTCCGTCGTATCATCCACATGCGCGTGACCGATCTCGCCTCCCGCGCCGTGCGCGCCTGCCACAATCTTGCCGCCGAGAATAATTCCGCCGCCTACGCCGGTACCCAATGTCACCATAATCATATCCTGGTAGCCCGTGCCGCCGCCCTGCCAGAGTTCACCGAGCGCCGCTACGTTCGCGTCATTCGCCGCCCTGACCTTCATCCCGGTCAGATCGCCAAGTTCTTTCACCACATTCACATAACCCCAGTGGATATTGACCGCTTCCGGCACCTCTCCGGCCTCATTCACCGGCCCCGGAACGCCAATCCCCACGCCGGCAATGTCACTCTTGCTGAGGTTCTTTTCTGCTATTTTAGCCAGAATCGTCTCCGCCACATCCGGGAGAATGTATCTGCCGTTTCCCTCGACTCTGGTGCGGATCTCCCATTTGTCCAGCATTACGCCATCCGTCTGAAAAAGCCCGCATTTAATCGTTGTACCGCCAACATCAATTCCAAAACAATACTTCGCCATAACCTCACTGCTCCTTTTTCTCTGCATTTCTCATAAGGCTGTTCTGTGCGCGGTTGTACAGCTCCTGTGCCGCATTGTATCCCATCTTTTTCTGTCTGTGGTTGACCGCTGCCGCTTCCACGATCACGGCAAGATTCCTGCCCGGACGGATCGGCAGAGAATGGCACACTACTTTGTTCCCCAAAAATTCCGTATATTCCTCTTCCAATCCAAGCCGGTCATATTCCTTATCACGGCTCCACTCCTCCAGCTTAATCACCAGGTCGATCTGCTGGGTATTCTTTACGCTCTCCACACCGAACAGCGTTTTCACATCAATGATGCCGATGCCGCGCAGCTCAATAAAATGCCGCGTGATGTCCGGTGAAGCGCCGATCAGAGTCGCGTCGCTGACCTTGCGGATCTCCACAACATCGTCCGTGACCAGGCGGTGTCCGCGCTTGATCAGTTCCAGCGCTGCCTCGCTCTTGCCGATGCCGCTCTCGCCCATGATCAAAATCCCCTCGCCGTACACATCCACCAGCACGCCGTGGATCGAAATACACGGTGCCAGCTCTACGTTCAGCCAACGAATGATCTCTGCCATAAATCCGGAGGTCGTCTGCTCTGTAATAAAGATCGGCACCTGGTATTGCTTCGCCAGCCGAAGCATATCCTCGTCCGGCTCCGTCATCGTCGTATAAATAATGCACGGCACATTATAGGATAAAAATTTTTCATACACAGGTACTTTCGTTTCCCGTGAAAGGTGCTCCAGATACGTGTACTCCACATATCCGATAATCTGTACCCGTTCCGAATAAAAATGGTCAAAATACCCCGTAAGCTGCAGCGCCGGACGATTAATCTCCGACGTGACGACCCTCTTATTCGAAATATCAATTTCCGGAGTCAGATTTTTCAGTTCCATTTTTTCAACAATCTTTTCCAACGAAACACTGGCTGTCGGCATTTGTAAAATCCCTCCTGTATCAATTCCCGTGTTCTTTGCCCTGCCTGTATTCGAAACAGGCAATTATCAACGATCCGACTTCTGCTCATACAGAGCAGATGATATTCGATTGTACCCGATTCCCCTATATTTGTCCAGATAAAACCCGCGATTCTGCGGGAAACTTTATCGCCGTCGACCCCAGGCAGGGTTCCGTCTCTTGGCGGAATTGTGAAGCCTCTATTCTTCCTCAATCTTCGAGCCTTTCTGCTCTTCACCGTGAAAATAATCGTACACTTCCCGCGCGCTGCGCGCGTTCATGGACGGCGCATTCGTCAATTCCTCCAAAGACGCGTCACGAATCGCTTCCAGCGACTGGAACGTCCGCATCAGCGCTTTCCGGCGGGTCGGTCCAATCCCTTCAATCTCATCCAGCAGAGAATGTACCTGCGCTTTGCTGCGAAGGCTGCGGTGATACTCAATCGCAAACCGGTGTGCCTCATCCTGAATCCGGGTGACCAGATGAAACGCCTCCGAATGCGTGTCAATCGGCAGCTCCACATTTTCAAAATAAATGCCGCGCGTCCGGTGAAAATCATCCTTTACCATACCGCAGACCGGAATGGATATGCCAAGGTTATCCAGCACGCGGAGCGCCACATTGACCTGACCGCGGCCGCCATCCATCAGAAGCAGATCCGGAAAACGGCTGAAGCTTCCCATCTCATACCCCATGCCCTTTTCGTCCAGTTCTTTCCGCTCCTCCAGTCCATGCGCAAACCGTCGGGTCAATACTTCCTCCATGCTCGCGTAGTCATCGGGTCCCTGTACCGTCCGAATCTTAAACTTGCGGTAATCGCTGCGCTTTGGTTTTCCCTTTTCATAGACAATCATGGAACCAACTGATTCGAAACCGCTGATGTTAGAAATATCATAAGCTTCCATGCGCATCGCCCGGTCAATACCCAGCAAATCCTCAATCTCGTGAACCGCCCCGATCGTGCGGCCTTCCTCGCGCTTAATCCGTTCCCGATCCTGGCGCAGGACAATTGACGCATTCTCCGCTGCCATCTCTACAAGTTTCTCCTTCGTCCCTTTCTTCGGTACCCGAAGGTAAACCTTTTGACCGCGCTTTTCGGTGAGCCATTTCTCCACAAGCCCCTGATCTTCAATCTCTGTCTCCAGCATCAGTTCCCGCGGCACAAACGGCGTACCTGCATAATATTGCTTGATAAAGCTGCTTAAAATAATCGCCTTTGTGTCATGCGGCGCAACCCGCAGGTAAAAATGATCTCTCCCAATCATCTTACCGCCGCGGATAAAAAAGACCTGCACCACCGCATCACCGCCGTCCACGGCCATCGCCAGTACATCCTTATCCTCGCCATCCTCATGCGTGATCTTCTGCCGCTGCGCGACCTGCCGCACACTGCTCAGTAAATCCCGGTACTCAATGGCCTTTTCAAAATCCAGTTCTTCCGACGCCTGCTCCATCTTCTCCTGCAGCATATCCAGCACCGGCGCATAATTCCCGTTCAGAAACTCCAGCGCGCCATCCACCGATTTGCGGTATTCCTCACTGCTGATTTTTCCCTGACAGGGCGCCGGGCATTGTCCGATATGGTAATAAAGGCATGCGCGGTCTTTTCCTATATCCCGCGGCAGGGAAAGGGTGCAGTTCCTGAGCTTATAAATCTTATCAATCAGTTCAATGGTATCCTTCACCGCCCCGGCACTGGTAAACGGGCCAAAATACCGGGATTTATCCTTCTTCATATTGCGTGAGAACACAACGCGCGGAAACGCTTCCCCCACCGTCACCTTGATGAACGGATAGCTCTTGTCGTCCTTGAGCATGGTATTGTACTTCGGGCGATGTTCCTTGATCAGATTGCTCTCCAGCACCAGTGCTTCCAGTTCCGAATCCGTCACAATATACTCAAACCGACAGATGCGCTGTACCATCTGCTCAATTTTTGGACCCTTATTCCGGCTCGTCTGAAAATACTGCCGCACCCGGTTCTTCAGGCTGATGGCTTTGCCGACGTAAATAATCGCATCCCGCGCGTCATGCATAATATAAACGCCGGGCCGCCCGGGAAGCTTCTTTAATTCTTCTTCTATATTAAAAGCCGGGGCATCGCTTTCCTCACCCAAATCAAAGGTCACCTCTCCTTCCAATCACCAACTCCATTCTCCTGTCGCATACGTTTTCGTCATCAACAGCATCTTGTAAACCAGCTTCGCGTTGCCGCAGGATGGTCGAAGACGATTGAAACACCACTCCCTAATACTGCCGCAGTTCCTCATTCTCTCCATCCGATGTCTTATCAATGCTGCGTATCTCCACGTAATACCCGTAATTCTCATTCACCTGCACCAGCACCCGGTCTCCGACCTTATGCCCCAGCAGCGCCTTCCCCATCGGGGATTCAATGCTAATCCTGCCGTCCAGCGAATTTCCCCGCACAGAAGTCACAATCTGATAAACCTCCGTCTCATCGTCGTCCTCCACATATACCTCTACTTTATTGTGAATTCCAACTTCATCCTCCTTCGAATCATCAGAAATCACTTCCGCCGTTTTCAGCATCCGCTCCAGATAGCGGATACGGCTTTCATTTTTATTCTTATCTGTCTTCGCCGCATGGTATTCAAAATTCTCACTCAGGTCGCCATGGGCACGCGCTTCCTTCACCGCCTCAATCGCTTCCTTGCGCACCACCAGCTTTCGATACTCGATCTCTTCCTGAATGGATTTTACATCCGCCTCTGTCAACTGTTCTCTCATGAAACTACGCCTTCTTTCCTAAATTCCTTTCCTGAACATTCTTTTCTGGACATTCTCCCGGCCAAAGCTTTTCCTGAATATCTTCCTGATCAGACAGCGCCTTTCTCACATCATCACTTTATCAGGGCCTGCCTTATCCGGAACATCATTTCTTTATCCGACACTGCCTTTCATTCAACACACCAATGCCCGTCGCCGCTGCCGGTTTGCCTCATACATCAGCACCGACGCCGCGACGGCCGCATTCAACGACTCCACCTGCCCGCACATCGGAATCCGTATCCGCGCGTCCGCGAGCGCAGCCGTCTCTCTGGTCAGCCCCTGGCTCTCGTTCCCAATAAGGAAACCAGACGGCCCGCTATAGGTTTCCTCATCGTAAGGGATACTCCCTTCCAGATGCGCCGCAAAGAACCGCACACCCTTCCCCTGAAGAATGCGCAGCGCTCCCTGAAAATCATCCGTATAGTAAAAAGGCACCCGATAAACCGCGCCCATCGTAGCGCGTATCACCTTCGGATTATACAAATCCACACAGCCGGCCCCCAGCAAAATGCCAGTCACGCCCGCACCCTCGGCGGTGCGCACAATCGTACCCAGATTCCCCGGGTCCTGAAGATTCTCCAGCGCGATCAGCAAAGGTTCCTCCCTTTGCCCTCGCCGGATTATGCCCCCAATCTCCGATTGCGGGGCGTGGGCATCCCGCACTTCGTGCGGGATAATCCCTCGCAAATCCTCCAGACCGTAATGATACTGTTGTATAACACAGAGGACTCCCTGCGGAGTCCTCGTATCCGACACATTTTCAAACACCCGGTCCGACAGTACAGTCACCGGCCTGTTATCCCCCATAAAATCCGGGTTCTTTTTACAGAAGCTTTCCGAAACAAAAACCTGCACGACCCGCTCAGGCGGCGCTTCCAGAGCCATCTTCGGACCTTCCGCAACAAACACATCCTGTGCGTTCCGTTCCTTCGCCTTCTTCTGAAGCTGAATCAGCTGCTTCACCTGAAGATTTGATGTACTTGTAATCACTCTGCTTTCATTTCCTTCCCAAAGAGAGCCGCCTAAATCTGCATCGCCTTCGCTACGCGCACCATATACTCCGGAAGCTCCTTCTGCATCGCCAGCGCCTCGTCAATGTCATAATCCACATATTCGCCATTTTTATATGCCACCACGCGATTCGACTTACCCTCAATCAGTAAATCCGCAGCCATCGCGCCCATCATGGAACCATATACACGGTCGCGGCAAGTCGGACTCCCGCCTCGCTGCAGATGTCCAAGGATCGTCGCCCGCGTCTCCATGCCGGTCGCTGCCTCAATCCGGCGCGCCATACTCGTAGAATGCCCGATACCCTCTGCGTTAATAATAATGTGATGCTTCTTCCCGCGCTTACGGTTATTGATAATATTATTAATCAAAATCTGTTCATCATAATCATACTGCTCCGGCAGAAGAATATCTTCCGCACCGTTCGCAATCCCGCACCACAGTGCGATATAGCCGGCATTTCTTCCCATTACTTCAATAATACTGCACCGCTCATGTGAAGTAGAGGTATCTCTGACCTTATCAATCGCGTCCATCGCCGTATTCACGGCTGTATCAAAGCCAATCGTATAGTCTGTGCAGGCGATATCCAGATCAATCGTGCCCGGAACACCAATCGTATTAATCCCTCTGGCCGCCAGCTGCTGCGCTCCCCGAAAAGAACCGTCTCCTCCAATCACAACCAATCCGTCAATGCCATGCTTCCGGCAAACCTCGGCACCTTCATCCTGTCCCTCTTTCGTGCGGAACTCGGAACACCGCGCCGTATAAAGGATTGTGCCGCCTTTGGAAATCGTATCGGATACGCTGCGCGCGTTCAGATCCTCGATTTCCTCATTCAAAAGCCCCTTGTAACCCTGATAAATACCCTTTACCTTAATGCCCTGTGACAGTGCTTTGCGCACTACCGCGCGAATGGCCGGATTCATGCCGGGCGCATCGCCGCCGCTTGTCAATACTCCAATTGTCTCCACCTTTTTCGCCATCTCACACCTCCTGTGCGTGTCCTCAGTTCCTTCCCCATTCTAATCCATTTTTCCGCATTTGTAAAGGTAAGGACCTGTTAAAGAATTAAT
>JAJPXU010000170.1 GCA_021205305.1 Lachnospiraceae bacterium | reverse complement strand
TCGGCCGAAAATAATTTGCTGAAAACGGCTCCGAATAATTCGCCGAACGACAGTTTCGGTCGGTCCTAAACGCGTGTCACTGGCACGAAGGATCCCCGCAACGGAATGCTTACGTTGCTGATCACAACTGTAGTGGTAAAAAAAAGCAGATTTGCCCATGGCGTGATCTGTAACGTGTTTACTTACCCGGATACAATAATGCCTCCAGCCCGTATTCCAGCGCTTTCTGTTTCACGGGGTTCCCTGCCCCGTCCTCAAAGCTCTCAATATAATCGCCAATCAGCTGCCCCCGGTACAGCCGTTTCAATTCTTCCAGATGAAAAGCGGGAACGGTTCGGTCCTCGATCTCCAGAATGCGGCCACACTTCTGGTATTCCCGGATGTCCGGACAAAACTTTGGATGGCGCGCTCCGGTAAGGGCAATGCGGTATGTGTGCTGATTCCCCTCCTGCCGTACCGTCTGGGCAATCTTTTCCCGCACAGAAAATGTTGTATCCTGCTCGGTCACCGGCACCTCTATATTGCAGTATTGCCTGTGCGCTTTTTCTACAAAAGAAAGCTTTACCTTTTTGCGCTGTGCCTCACCGAGTATATAACCATGCGACCCGATATCGTTGCAGTCAATTGGTTCGAGTGCCCCGGCGTACATGGCCAGATTTCGGATAAACACCTGGGGCTTATGAATATGTCCCAGCGCAATGTAGTCGAACCCGGCATTGCTCAGCTTTTCCCGATTAATCGGAATATGCCGCGCGTCGCCGCCGTGGGCAAGCAAAATTTTAAAATAGTCGCTTTTTTCTGCGGCGATGCTGTCATACATCGGCGCTGTAATCTCCTGCCGATAATAACTGAACCCGTATATTTCTGTCTTTAACTCCGGCAGGCGTACCCGCTCACATTCAGAAGAAAACAGACAGACCACATTTTCATTCCAGGGGTAATTCAGGTATGCGCCCCCGGGCGCCAGGTAATCATGGTTGCCGGCAATCAGAGCCACTACCGTATTCTCCAATGTAGAAAACAGATAGTTCACCTCTTTTAATTCACGCGGCTGCGGCTGCCGATGAAACAAATCCCCTGCAATCAACAGTAAATCCACTTTTTTTTCGTTCGCATCCGCAATACACTCCCGGAAGGTTTCCCATAGTTCACGGCCTCTGTCTTTCGACCAGACATAGCCATGGTCAGGCGCGGCTCCCAAATGTACATCCGCAATATGCATAAACCGCATAATTTTCTCCCCCATCTGCCCTTTTTATCTAATACTGTCCCATAAAAGTATGTTCCACGCACTTTTTGGCAGGCCGCGGTCTATCTTTCGCGGCCACTGCAAAAAGTAATTGAAATTTTTTCTAGTATAGCATAGTTTTTTTGGAAGAGCTATGCTATAATTTGTAATTATATATTAAGGAACCGTCAAAATGCCGCCTGGCAAAGCTGGAAAAACATTTTCTGGCTTTGCCAGCGTGACCACAAACTACTACCAGGAAATCAGGAGGGAAAAAATGAGTAAACTTGCAGATGAATTCAAAGCCTTTATCATGAGGGGCAACGTCATCGACATGGCAGTCGGCGTCATCATCGGCGCAGCGTTCAGCAACATCGTGTCTTCTCTGGTCAACGACATCGTGATGCCAGTCGTCACACTGGTGACCGGCAGAATCAATTTCACAGATCTGATGATCCCGCTCGATGGCAATTCTTATTCAACACTGGCAGCCGCACAGGAGGCCGGCGCATCCGTCATCGCTTATGGTAATTTCATCCAGATGATCGTCGAGTTTCTGCTGACCGCGCTGGTCATCTTCTTCGTAATCAAAGGCATCAATAAACTCCATAAACCCGCACCTGCGCCAGAACCAGTCACCAAGATCTGCCCGTTCTGCAAGTCCGAGATACATAAAGACGCTACCAAGTGCCCGAACTGCACATCCGCACTGTAAATAATCGAAAAATGAAAAAACAGCCGTTCGCAGATACAGATAAATCTGCAGCGGCTGTTTTTTTCATTTTTCTGCTGCACTTTCTTTCATTTCCAAGCAGCAGGCCACAGACCGCCTGCTTCGCAGGCTATATGCCGCTAACGCGTCCTATGTCTGTGGCTGAATGGGCGTTCCGCCCATCCAAAAATGAAAAAGACAGCCTTGTGCAGATAAATCTGCAGCGGCTGTTTTTTTCATTTTTCTGCTGCTTGGAACTTTAACAACACATCATCATTGGCATACCCATACGCATGCCTCCTCCGCCGCTGCAGCAGCAGCTGCAGATCAGCCAGGTCAGACAAAGTCTCGTGCAATAGTTGTTGCCATGTGACATCGGACTGCCGTATTCTTCTCCCATGGACTGATACCAGCGTCCGCCGCCTTCCATCTCGGAGAGAAGCTGACGGTACTGCAGATTGTTCGGCTCCATCTGGACGGCTTTCTGCGCATGATCAAGTGCAAGGACATTATTTCCCCGGCCGGAGTTTGCCAGCGCGCTTAAATAGTACCAGCGCGCGTTGCGGTTCTGGATTCCATTAAGAACGTTGATCGCCTGCTCAAACTGATTGCTGCGAATGTAGTTCTCCGCGGCGCGCAGATGCGGGTCGTCACTTGCGGAAGAACCGGAACTGCTGCTTCCGGATCGGCCGTAACCGCTATAGCCGCCGTAACCGCCATAACCACCGTAGCCGCCATAACCGCCGGAAGAGGATGAGGAGGAGCGGCCGCCGCCCTGCTTTGCCTCATAGCTGCCTTCGCCATGTTCCTTATCGTACATGATCTGCTGGTAGGCCTGCTGTACTTCTTTGAACTTTTCCTCCGCCTGCGCTTTATTCGGATTGTTAATATTCGCGTCCGGATGATACTGCCGGCTAAGCCTTCGATAAGCTTTTTTTATTTCTTCTTCGGAAGCGTTCCTTGGTACTCCCAGAACCTCATACGGATCTTTCATAATCTCCTCCATCGCGCTTCTGCGCGATCTTCATTGCACGGCTTTCCCGTCTTTCTTTTTCTTTTCGGCTTTCTCCCGCAGCGCCGCATATCTGCACCAAACCCCGGAATACAGGATATTGCGGATGATTGGCGCATATTCCAACACAGGCAGACGTTCAAACGCGTGGGAAGCCTCGGTCATCATTCCTGCCAGAATTTTCTGAATCTCACTTTTGCAAGGTTCTTCCCAGATGTCCTCGTTTTCTGATATACCTTTCGCGCGAAATACTGCTTCTATTACATTGTAATTGCCATGCTTTCTGTCTTTCTCGATGTCATCCACCGCGTCCAGCAGATAAATGAATTTTCCCAGGTAAAACCCAATCTGTCTCAGGTCGTCCTGCCAGATGTCGTCCTTCCACACATACAGTTCACCCAGAAAATTTCCCGTCAGACCGGCTACATAATCAATATCGGCTGACAAGCCATCCGGCATCCCGCCGTCCTTCCACTCTGCTTCTGCTTCATGAAGCAGACGGATGTTTTCCTCAACGGCTTTTGTCTGACGAGGATAGCTGGCCGCGATCTTTTGATAAGCAGATCCAAGCAGTGCCGCCACGGTACGTCCGGAAACTTTTCGCTCATCCTCCCAGTCGTCCATCCCTTTCTGATATGCCAGCAATACACACATGTCCGCTGCATAGCTGATCGCGTCATTTTTCGCCATCGGATGCCTGTGTACCGGATGCGGCAAGCAGCGCTTTTCTTCCGTAATGGTCTCCGGTTCATACAGCCCGGTCAGCACAATTGCCAGAAAAGTTGTGTCATAATTCAGCACCATCTGCGCTCTCCTGCCATAGCGGTGATGAAGCTCCTGACACAATCCACAGTAGAAACTGCGATAAGTCGTATATTCCCGCAGCTTCAATTCCTGTTCATTGACATAAATATATCCAAACATCGTTTTCAGCTTTTCTTCTGAAATTCATTGCGGCACTTCGGGCAGGTAATACAGATCTTCCCCTTTCCGCGCGGAACGCGAATCTTCTGTCCGCAGGAAGGGCACTTATAAATATGATAATCCTTCGTCTCCTTCGCCTTTCGCCCTGCTTTGGAAAAGCGATCCCGTATTCCCTGCGTAAGATTCAGATACTTTTCATTCTCCGCGCTGCGCTGCATATAATTCCGTGAAAACATCCGAAAATAGCTCCACACCAGAAGCACCAGCGCCAGCAGATAGACCAGCGGCTGACTGGTAAAAATATTAATCACAAGAAGAATCAGGCATACAGCCAGCATAAATTTGGAAAGATCGTCCGCGCCATACCGTCCGGACATGAAGTTCGAAAAGAAATCGGAAATTTTCTGTTTCATAAATGATTACGCCTCACATTCTCTTTTACTGGAAATAAATTATAGTAAACGACGTAAGTCGTTTTACTTTGCGCCGGACGCAAGGCTGCGAAGCAGCCATTCCTCATGCGTCCGTGTGCATCCTTTATAGTAAATGACAAAAGAATTTTGTCATTCACTATAACACAGTCTGTCGCAAATATCCTTGTTTTGGGATGCCGCCCGAAACTGTCTTTAAATTATGAAAGAAACTTTACGCCTAATTCAAGGGAATGTCAACGGATGTCGCTTTAATTTCACAGAAATTTTAGATGTAAAAATTCAGAACAGCATCGGATGGCCGCCATGAAATCTCAGACACTACCCCACAATCGGGAAATACAGGCACACGGTAAAAAAACCTTCCTGCGTGGAGAGTTCGAACCGTCCGTCCAGAAGTTCTGTCAGGTTCTGCGCGATGGACAGTCCCAGACCGCTGCCTTCGGTACTGCGGCTGGCGTCTCCGCGGACAAAACGACCGGTCAGCTCATCTGCCTCGATTGTAAGCTTTTCCCGCGATACATTCTGGAGCATAATCATCACTTCCTCCCCGACCGCCTGATTGGCCGCCAGGGTTCTCTTTAACGAGACCTGAACCTTTGTGTTCTCCTTCGCGTATTTACAGATATTGCCGAGCAGGTTTTCCAGTACCCGCCACAGCTGGCGCCCATCCGCCATAATATAGGCCGGCTCCTTCTCCATATCCCAGGTAAGCGACAGCTGATGTTCCTCTAAGCGCTCCTCAAACTCCCCACAGGCCTGCATAACGATGCTCTGCGCCTGCATACGGACAATCTCAAGTTCGACATTGCCTGAACTGATTTTGCTTGCTTCTACCAAATCCTCGGTCAGCTGCTTCAGGCGCTGCGACTTCTGTTCCAGAATCCCGACATACTCCCGCGCCCGTGGGTTCTGCAGATTTTCCCGTTTCAGCAGATCGACGTAATTCACAATGGATGTGAGCGGCGTTTTCAGATCATGCGAAACATTCGTGATCAGTTCCGCTTTCAGGCGCTCATTTTTCACAATCGCTTCGAGTGCCTTACTCAGGCTTTCTCCCATCTCGTTGACTGCTTCCGCCATTTTCAGTGACTCGCCGGAGAGTGCCGATGTGTCAATCCGATAATTCAGATCGCCTTGCGAGAGCTGATGGATTCCTTCATATATATTCTGCTTTCCGGCCATATCGCGCATCAGATACAACAGCACCGCCATATCCAGAAGAACGACCAACACCAGTCCCGCACGGCCGAACAGCAGCAAAAACAGAATATTGAGAATAAAAAAACCGATGTAAAAAAACAACAGCTGCCCGGAAGCCGCGCGGGAGGAACTGATCTGTTTCCAGGTCCGAATCAGCGTGCGGGTAACGGAATTGACCCACAGGGTTTTCGCGCGCGCACGCCGCAAAAAACCCAGGCTTGCGGATAAAATCACAAGCCAGGCAGACGCGGCCAGGACTGCTCCGAGCAGCTTCTCCTCTAGCGGAAAAAGTGCCGTGACCCGTCTCCACTCAGATGCCAGCAGGCTATAGAGAATCGCAATGATCAGGTAAATCCCCGCTGCCAGCTCAGTCGGAATCGTATCAATCCAAAAAAGTGCCTCTCCCGCGCCAAGCATAGACCCCGTAAAGCACAATAGAAGCAGCACCAGAAAAAGGCCGGCGCCGATGGCAGAATTCCGGATAATCGTCTCCCGCTGCGCATAGTAATCCGCCCAGGTGCGCAGCTCATCACTCACCGGATAAGAAAGATTCACCGCTACATAAACCTTTTCATTCGTCGCTACAAAACGTTTGCTGAGGAACCACTCCGATGCGGCCAGGTTCAGCACCCGCTCCGGATTGGACACCATGATATTGAAGCTGCGTTCTCCCTCGTATAGACTGCTGTATTCCTCGTCCGCCTCTGCGGCCGTAACGGCATCGTCATAAGAGTCAGCCGAAATATTGGTATAGACCATACCGGTCGATGTATTTTCAATATAGTACAGCAGATTCGACGGAGCCTCCGATGACCAGCTCTCATCCTGAACCGTCGTGTATTCCGTATAGCGCGTATAAAGATCCAGCACCGCCTCATCAAGCAGGGTATACATCTGCTCTACATAGCCGGAGGAATCCGAGTACCAGTGTGAACACTCTTCCAGCGTGATTCCGGTCATCGGGGTAATGGTCTCCAGTGTCCCCGACTGTTCAGCGAGAAGCTCCCCCGCATCCTGCGCACTGTCACCCGACGCGGCGGCAATGGCCTCATGCAGTGCCTGCCAGCCGCCATTTTCATAAAACTCCAGCAGATCCCCCAACAGGTACGTGGTATTCATATCCTGCACCGTATTGCCAACGGTATCATAAGACTGAATATCTATCTGCCGCTCCAGATCCAGCTCCCCGTCCGTCTCCAGAAGCCGGGCATTGTCCTGGCCTTCGATCTTATTCGAAAGGATCTCCTCCACCTGCCGGTAAAAAAGATCCGACTCTTCATAGCTCTGAGAAAGTTCGCCAAGGCTCCAGGAATCCTCCATCCAGAAGCCGATGTTAAACAGGCAAAATACGATTCCCCCGACTGCCACAGCCTGCAGCAAAATCAGAAGCGCTTTTACCGGTTTTTTCGAAATCACTCGTTTCGTATTGCTGGCCCCCTTCCTCTTTGCTGCCGCTACAGGACGCCGCGGTTTATATATTTTCTACGCGGTATCCGATGCCCCAGATCACCTTCAGATACTTCGGGTTCTTTGGGTCTATCTCAATTTTTTCCCGGATGTGGCGAATGTGAACCGTCACTGTGTTGTCCGCGCCAAACGCCTCCTCTTTCCAGATCTCTTCGTAAATCTGGTCAATGGAAAATACCTTGCCCTTATTCTTTACCAGAAACAGCAGAATATTATACTCAATCCTCGTCAGCTTCACCGGCTCGCCATCCACCGTGACCTCTTTGCGGTCGTCATTGATCACCAGACCGCCGGTCGAGTAAATCTGCTCCGTGCTCGCCGCCTCAGCCGCTGCCCCAAAATTCGTATAACGCCGGATCTGTGACTTCACACGCGCAATCAGTTCCAGCGGATTGAACGGTTTTGCCACATAATCATCTGCGCCAAGATTCAGCCCCAACACCTTGTCTGTATCCTGCGTTTTCGCAGAAAGAATAATGATGGGGATGCTGCTCTCTTCACGAATCTTCATAATCGCGTGAATGCCATCCATTTTCGGCATCATCAGATCCAGGATCAGCAGGTGAATCTCCTGCTGCTTGAGAATCTCCAGCGCCTGCTCGCCGTCATAAGCCTTGAACACGCGAAACCCTTCCTGCGTCAGATAGATCTCAATCGCATCGACAATTTCCTTCTCGTCGTCACAAACCAGAATGTTATACATACTCTGTTTCTCCTTTTATCAAACATCACGCCTGCTTCACTATCTCCATTCTGCCTTCCGGCCGGAAATTTCTGCTTTCAGTTTAACAGAAGCCGGTTAAATTCCTGTCACTAATTCATTAAGGTTTTCTTATGTTTGTGACCTGCAGCGACCATTTTATCTCGCCTGGATAACATGCATCATATTCGTCATCGCGCCCTTGCCTTTGACCATATTGGTCGCCGGATCGCCTGCAGTGAGCACCACCATATCGCCAGGCTTTACATAACCGTCGCGCTTCACGATATACATCGCGTGAGAAATAATGTGCTCCGTTGTATCCTCCGCATAGCCCTGCAGCGGCGTCACGCCCCAGTAAATCTGCATTCTCCGCAGCGCCCAGTCATTCGGGGAAATCGCGTAAATCGGCATCGGTGCACGGAACGTCGACATCAGACGCGCGGTCTGCCCGCTCATGGTCGGAGTCACAATGCAGTCTGCTTTCACATTCAGCGCCGTGCGGATCGCCGCCAGGCCGACCGCGCTCGATACGTTTGCGTCCCCGCGCAGCTCATAGAACTCTTTTGTGACGACCTCATCCGTCATATAGCTCTCGGTCGTCTCCGCGATCTGCACCATCATCTTCAGCGCTTCCAGCGGGTACTTACCGGCCGCCGTCTCGCCGGAAAGCATGATCGCGTCTGTACCCTCACGGATCGCGTTTGCCACATCCGTCACTTCTGCTCTGGTCGGACGCGGATTGCGAATCATAGAATCCAGCATCTGGGTCGCAATGATGACCGGCTTGTATTTTTTGTTGCACTTCTCTACAATCGTCCTCTGCACATGCGGCACATCATACGGCGGAATCTCCACACCCATATCGCCGCGAGCCACCATGATGCCGTCCGCAGCCTGAATAATCTTATCAATGTTCTGGATGCCTTCCGCGTTTTCAATCTTCGCAATGACACCGATCTGCTCCGCGTGGTTCTCTTTCAAAATACACTTAATCTCTTTGATCGCCTCCGCATCACGCACAAACGAAGCCGCGATAAAATCAATCCCTTCCCTGATGCCAAAAAGAATGTCTTCGCGGTCCTTGTCCGTGATACCCGGCAGGTTTACCTTTACATTCGGTACATTTACGCCTTTGCGCTGCCCCAGACTGCCGCCGTTTTCCACCGTACAGACAATGTCCGTGCCGCTGGTCTCTTTCACCTTCAGTCCAATCAGTCCGTCATCAATCAGAATCGTATCGCCCGGCTTTACATCCTGTGCCAGCTGCGGATAGGTCTGGCTGACTTTCGTCTCATCGCCTTCGATCGTCTCGGAGGTCAGCGTAAATTCCGCCCCGCTCTGCAGTGTCACAGGACCGCCATTTTTCAGCAGACCTGTGCGGATCTCCGGTCCCTTGGTATCCAGAAGAATCGCAACCGGCTTTTTGATCTCTGCGCGGATGCTTTTGAGCTGATCAAAGCGTGCCTTCTGTTCCTCATGTGTCCCATGGGAAAAATTAAAGCGTGCGATGTCCATCCCGCTTTCCGCCAGTGCTTTCATGACCTCCCTGTCATCCGATGCCGGTCCCATGGTACAGATAATTTTTGTTTTCTTCATCGTTTTCCCTCCGCTGTTTTCTATTGCATTATTTTCCCCAGTCTGCGCTTTTTCGCACTTAGGGGCTCTTCCTTTACGAGTCAGTCTCAATCTGATCTCCGGTCACCCGCAGCAAATCCTCGATCTCCTCCACCGGCATCTCCAGATATGCAGACACCTCTTCCGCGGATACCTTGTGTCCCAGATCGCGTTCCAGGTTGTGGATCGCCTCATTCAGATGGTTAATCCGGCTTAAAAGCCCCTCGTCCATCTTGTGCTTATCCTGCCCCTGGCTTACCGCCTGTTCCATGGTTTCCCGGATCTGATTCAAAATGTGTACGCGGCAGGCTGCCGCGCTGTCAAATTCTCCCAGAGAATCCACTGCCGAGAGCAGTCCCAGGTTTCCTTCCTGAATCAGGTCCTCCGAAGGCAGCACATCTTCCCCATAATCCTCCGCCATGGAGCAAATCAAGGGAAGATAAATGCCGATCAGGCGCTCTTTTGCCCCATCGTCCCCACTGCGAATCCGCTCCAACAGCCGGACTTCCTCTGCATCATCAATCTCAGAAAGTGCCTCCAGTTCTTCTACATAAAGAGACAGGCTGCGCCGTTCTTCCTCGTCCGGCTGCGCTGCATCGTCCTCTTCCTCCGGCCGTCGGCAGCTTCCGTCATCCGTCTCTTCTGATTCTACCACACGAATCTTCTGCTCCGCAAGATAATCAAAGATTAATTGGAAATGATTTTCCTCCAGCGGCATGGTTTTCAGCATTTCCCGGATCTTTGTCTTCGTCAGGACCCCGCCTGCCTCATCCGCGGCCGCTTTCAGTTCTGTAAGTTTTTCACGAAAAATAATTCTGTTTTCCATCTTAGTCTGTCAATTCCTCCCATGCGCGTGCCAGGACTGCGTCGTCCACCCCTGTCAGGTTTTCCGCTCCGGTCTCTGTTCCGTCTTCATCCGCCTGCGTCTCCTCTTCCACTACGATGTCCGGCGTAATGCCATTGCCGTCAATCTCCTGGCCATTCGGCGTATAATAATTTTCCACCGTCAGTTTAAACGCGGAGCCGTCCGAAAGAGAATACGTTTTCTGCACGACGCCTTTTCCATAGGTCTGTGTGCCAATGATTGGGCCAAGCCCGTAATCCTGGATGGCTCCCGCAAAAATTTCGGATGCGCTCGCGCTCCCATTATTAACCAGCACCGCTACCTCGCAGGTCACACTTGGCTCCTCGTCCGCCGTGTACTCCACCCGCTTTCCGTTTTTGTCCTCCGTATAGACAATCAGACTGTCGACAGGTATAATCTCATCCAGAATATCGCAGACAGAAGTAAGCAGGCCGCCCGGATTGTCGCGCAAATCCACAATCAGCGCCTCCATCCCCTGGCTGTTCAGCTCCTCTATGGCTTCCCGGAACTGATCTACCGCGCTTGAGGTAAACTCCGTCAGAGACAGATAGCCAACCTGATTTTCCAGCATCTCATACGTGACATAGGTCTGTATCACCTCACCACAGGTAATCGTAAGCTCCAGCTCCTCCCCTGTCTCCGGCCGATATACGGACATAGTAAACGTATCTTTTGACTTGATCAGCGCCACCAGTTCCGTCACCGTCAGACCATCCACGGTCTCGCCGTCCACCGCGCGCACGAGATCATCTGCCTGCAGGCCGCCTTCCATGGCAGGACTGTCCTCATAAACCTTTGCGATATATAATTCACCTGTCTCTGCGTCCATCCCGACCGACGCGCCAATCCCGTAATACTCACCCTTTGTCGAATCAATCACAGATGACAATTCTTCTGCCGTGTAATAATTCGCGTAAGCGTCATCCAGGCCGGCCGCGATGCCCTTAAACAGGTAAGATTCCAGGTATTCGCCATCCACCTCGTCCAGATAATAAGACTCGATCAGCTCCTGGACCTCAGCCAGCTTAACGAGCGTACTGTTGCTGGTCAGCACTTCCGCCCCCGGATTCCCCTTTCCGAGGAAATTCCGAATCACACGCGGAGCAAACACCCCTGCACACATTGCCGCGACTGCCAGAAGCACGCCGCAAAGCATCCCATTGATAAACCGTCTCTGGCCGCGTTTTTCTAACATCTGTATCAGAAGCTCCCGATCCGCGTTCGCATCCGCCTGCTCTCCTTCCGTTTCATTTTCTGTTTCCTCCCCTGTTTCTGCTGCTATTTCTTTCTTCTTTTCGATCTCATTGTCTCTGTTTTTCGAAAAAAGAGTCATTCCGTATTCCCCTTATTCTCCAGTTCTCTGACTACTTTGGACATCTGGCAGCCGTCAAATGCCGGCGCCGACTTCCTTCTGTATTTTATCATTCCCATAGCGGCCTTGCAAGGGATTGTTTCTTTCCGCCCAAAAAGCGGCAGCTCCCGTTTCTTTGGAACTGCCGCCTTCCCGTCTCACTCGTCCTGCGGCTCTTCGGCCGCCGTTTTTTCGTACGCTTCCAGAATAATCTGCTGGATTCTCTCGCGTGTCCTGGAATTAATCGGATGGGCGATGTCGCGGTATTCGCCGTCCGCCGCTTTCCGGCTGGGCATCGCGATAAATAAGCCCTTCTCTCCTTCAATCACCTTGATGTCATGCACCACAAATTCATCATCCAGCGTAATGGACACAATGGCTCTCATCTTGCCCTCTTTCGCTACCTTTCTCACTCTTACATCAGTAATCGTCATGTCCTTTCCCCCATGTCTTTTGCTGTCCGCGTTCCCGCCCCGCGCCTGTTCCGGCCGGGCGGCAAACGCAAACATTTTTCTTGTTCTCCTGGCCACTATAAATGTGGCCTATCATGTCTGTTTTTTACATTCCTGTCATCGTATACCGGTCATCTGACTCAATGACAATCCTGACGCCATCCTCACCCACAATGTGTGAATCCGCGCGGATCGTGCCGCGGCTTTCCACAATGCAGTTTTCCAGATAAGTATGATCGCCCAGATAGACGTCGTTCAGTATAATCGAGTTTTTGATCACACAGTCATTTCCGACAAATACCTTTTTGAATATCACGGAATTTTCCACTGTACCGTTGATGATACAGCCATTGGCAACAAGACTGTTATGTACATTGCTCCCCGGGTTATACTTTGCGGGAGGATTGTCATCCACCTTGGAATAAACATCCGGGTGCTCGTGGAAAAAGAAGTCCCGTACGTCCTTTTTCAGGAAATCCATATTGGTCCGATAGTAGGAATCCACGGACGCAATATTGCTCCAGTAGCTCTCCATCACATATCCGTAAATCCGCTTGACATCTTTGTAGCGGATCAGGACATCCCGCACGAAATCATGCCTTCCCTCATACACTGCCTGTTCGATCAGCTCAATCAGCAGTCTGCGGCGAATCACATAAATTCCGCACGAGACGGTGTGCGACACGGCCGCCATCGGCTTTTCTTCAAACTGCACGATCCGGTTGTCCTCATCCATCTGCACCAGTCCGAACCGGGTGACATCTTCCTCAGGCGGAAATTCTTTGCAAATCACGGTGATGTCTGCTTTTTTCGCGATATGGTACTCCAGTATTTTTCCGTAATCCAGCTTATAGATGCCGTCGCCCGAAGCAATCACAACATATGGCTCGTGGCACTGCCTCAGGAAATCCAGATTCTGATGAATCGCGTCCGCTGTCCCGCGGTACCAGTAGCTGTTGTCCGTCGTGAGCATCGGCGGGAAGATAAACAGGCCGCCCTGCTTTCTGCCAAAATCCCACCATTTGGAGGAATTCAGATGCTGATCAAGCGATCGGGAGTTAAACTGGGTCAATACGGCTACTTTCTGAATCCCCGAATTCGACATACTGCTGAGTGCAAAATCAATCGCCCGGAAGCTTCCGGCAATCGGCATCGCCGCGATCGCGCGCCGGTTCGAAAGCTCTCTCATCCGGTAATTATTGCCTCCGGCTAAAATCATGCCTACCGCTCTCATAACTCATCACCTGCCTCTCCGGATTTTTCAGCGCGTTTCAGGGTCTCTCCTGATCCAAGCCATCCGCCGGGATAATCTTCCGGCACTGTCACACCGGAAATCGCTGTATTCTTTCCGATGCTGACGCCGGCAGGAATCACGGAATTTTCCCCGACCACTGCCAGACCAAAGGAATACACCGAAGGCTTTTCGCGGTTCGGCACCTCTTCGCCGACTCCCATCTTCACATGCTCTCCCACAGTCACGTTTTCAGCAATGATTGCCTTGTAGATCTCAGAGCCGGCTTTGATAACCGTGTTCTGCATAATGATGGAATCACGCACAATAGCGCCTTCTTCAATCACTACGCCGCAGCCGATGATCGTGTTATAGGCTTTTCCGTAAATCTCGGAACCATCCCCCACCAGGCAGCGCTCAATCACCGCATCGGATGAAACAAACTGCGGCGGCAGGATGTCGTTCTTCGTGTAAATCTTCCAGAATTCCTCATAAAGATTAAATTCCGGGATAATGTCAATTAACTCCATATTGGCTTCCCAATACGATCCAAGAGTGCCGACATCCTTCCAGTAACCGTTAAACTCATAGGCCACGAGCGTCTCGCCTTTTTCATGGCAGTATGGGATCACATGCTTTCCGAAGTCACACCCGCTCTGCTCCGAAAGGGCTAAAAGCGCTTCCTTCAGAGCTTTCCACGTAAAAATATAGATTCCCATGGATGCGAGGTTACTCTTCGGGTGTTCCGGCTTTTCCTGGAACTCAAGGATGCGGCCGTTTCCGTCCGTAACAACGACACCAAAACGGCTGGCCTCTTCTTGCGGAACAGGCATAACGGCAATACTGACATCCGCATTGTGCGCTTTGTGGAAGTCGAGCATCACTTCATAGTCCATCTTGTAGATATGATCGCCCGACAGAATCAGGACGTAATCGGGATGGAACGATTCCATGTAAGTAAGGTTCTGATAGATCGCATTCGCGGTCCCGGTGTACCATTCTGTCTTTCCCACTTTCTCATAGGGCGGAAGGACGGTCACCCCTCCCACGTTTCTGTCAAGGTCCCACGGAATACCAATGCCAATATGCCCGTTCAGACGAAGCGGCTGATACTGTGTCAGCACACCTACCGTGTCTATGCCGGAATTTATACAGTTGCTGAGCGGAAAATCAATAATCCGGTATTTTCCTCCAAACGCAACCGCCGGCTTTGCCACTTTCGAGGTCAGGACACCCAGACGGCTTCCCTGCCCGCCCGCAAGAAGCATTGCTATCATTTCTTTCTTAATCACGTTATCACCTCTGCAGTCAAAGTATTGCATAACAGTCCAGAACAGCATCGAAAAGAAAAGACAGACTGTGCAGGTTTACCTGCTAAAGGCTGTATTTTCTTTTCGGGATGGGCGGGACGCCCATCAAGCCTCAGACATATGACGCGCAAGCGGCATATAGCCTTCGAAGAAGGCGGTCTGTGGCCTGCTGTTCTGAATAGTT
>JAJPXU010000086.1 GCA_021205305.1 Lachnospiraceae bacterium | reverse complement strand
AAATAATATTATTTCTGTGGATTTTAGTAAATATGAGGAAGATTATGACAACTATCGTTATTATATCGGAAATATAAAGGAAATTTTGCGGGATGATCTTCATAGTGAATATCCGGAAGTCCGATTCCGTAAAAATGGTTCGGTACAGGAGGATTTGAAGAGGATTCATCAGAGTACCGGGGATCAGTTTATTCTTGTCCTTGATGAATGGGATTGCATTTTTCACAAAGATTTTTTTAATGAACAGGATAGAAAAAGCTATACCAGCTTTTTGGCAAATCTGACAAAAGGGGCGGCGGCGGTCTCTTTTACTTATATGACTGGTGTTCTTCCGATCGCAAAGTATTCGCAGAGCGCGACTCTTAATAACTTTATGGAGTATACAATGGCAACTCAGCCGATGTATAGTCAATATTTTGGATTTACGGATGAAGAAGTAGATGAGCTTTACGGGAGATATCTGAACTTACAGGACTGTCCGCTTATTAAACGGGAAGATTTAAGTCTATGGTATGACGGGTATCACACGGCAGCGGGTACGCGTATGTATAATCCGCGTTCTGTCGTTTATGCTCTGACAAATAATCGTCTTGCCAGTTATTGGACAGGGTCAGGACAGTACTCAGAAATATCTTCCTATATTGCAGGGGATGCAGGTAAGATCGAGGGATTGAAAGATGACGTGGTTATGATGGCGGCTGGCGAATCCGTAGCCACCAGTATAGAGGAATACGCTGCTACTGCGATGAACCTGAGTACGAAGGAAGAAGTATTCTCGGCAATGGTGGTCTATGGGTTTCTGAACTATGAAAATGGATGTGTCAGGATACCAAACAAGGAACTGATGGATGAATTTGCAAAGACGATTCAGAAAGAGGCAGAATATAGTTATGTGCATGAGCTGGTAAAGGAGTCGGAGCGAGTATTGCAGGCGACTCTGTCTGGTAATACACGAGTGGTTGAAGAAGTGTTGGAATTTGTGCATCAGTCAGAATCGCCGCTGAAAGCGTATAATAATGAAGCTGAACTTTCGGGAAGTATCAGGTTGGCTTATATTGCTGCCAGAAACAGATATGATATTCAGAGGGAAGATCAGGCTGGAATAGGTTATGTGGATTATATTTTCTATCCCTATAATAAGAACGATGATGGGATTATTATTGAATTAAAGGTTAATGACAGTGCTGAAAATGCGATTAAGCAAATAAAGGACAAAAAGTATGCGTTAAGATTTAAAGGGAAACTGGGTGGAAAACCCAAAACTACCGGCCGGATTTTAGCGGTTGGGATTGGATACAAAAAGAAAAATAAGGTGCACCATTGCGTCATTGAGACATTATGAGCCGAAGCTGCTGTAAAGGGAAATGGGGTACCAGGATCAGACAGATGCCGGAATCTGGTGATTGAAAAAGAGAAGAAAAGCTAATATAATAACTCGAAACAGTTCAGAACAGTGTTTACCGTGCTGTGAAGATAAAGGAGAGGATCATTTTGTCTAAGAAAACAGAACCAATTGCAGCAGGCCGCAAACTGATCGTCGGCCTTCCGAGGGCACTGCTGTATGACAGATACCGCGTACTCTGGAAGGCCTTTTTTCAGGAACTGGGCATGGATGTGCTGGTCAGCCCGCCTACGACGCTTGAGACGTTGAATCGCGGTACAGCCCGCGCGATTGACGAGATGTGTCTTTCAGTGAAGGTTTATCTCGGCCATGTCGAGAAGCTGGTCGGAAATTGTGATTATATTCTGGTGCCGCGGATCAGTAATTTCGGCATCCGAAGATATATGTGTACGACCTTTGAGGGACTTTATGATATCTGCCGCAATCTTTTCCGGGAGACGGGGCAGAAGTTTCTTTCTTATAATATTGATGTGACGCATGACCTGGATGAGGAGGCTGCTTTCCTTTCGATGGCGCAGGAGCTTGGCTTCGCGCGAAAGGAGGCTGCGAAGGCCTATAAGAAAGCCAAAAAGGCGGAGGTCGAAGATTGGAAAAAACAGGTGAAGCGGCAGGAGGAGCTCTATAAAAGCGATGGCCTGAAGGTCATGATCGCTTCGCATAGCTATGTGGTGAATGACGCTTATATTGGAAAGCCAGTTACGGACTTTTTGAAAAATGCCGGAGTCACCGTGCTGCGGGCGGATGTGATGGATCGGAAAGAAGCCCTGAAGCAGGGTACAAGACTTTCACCGACGATGCGCTGGGAGATTAACCGTGAGATCGCGGGCGGTATCTATACGAACCGGAAGCAGGTGGATGGAATCATTCTCCTGAGCGTCTTTCCGTGCGGACCGGATGCGATGACAAACGACATGATCATCCGCAGGAATGATGGTACGCCAATTCTGAATCTGATGCTGGACGCGCAGAGCGGTATGGCCGGTGTGGAGACGCGGCTGGAGAGCTTTATCGATATTTTGCGGTTAAAGCAAAACGCTCTGTGATCGAAAGGAGTTGGGACGATGGCAAAAGAGTACGCGATGGGCAATCAGAAGAAAATAGCCTTTCCGATCGCTGCGCGGTATAATTATGCGTTTAAATATTTTATCGAGGCTGGATTAGGGCAGCAGTACATCATGCAGCCGCGGATGACGAAAAAGACACTGGATATTGGGAGCCAGTATAGCCCGGATACGGTCTGTACGCCGTTCAAGACGACACTGGGCAGTATGATTGAGGCACTGGAATGCGGAGCGGATACCCTGCTGATGGTGTTCGGATTATGCCGTCTGGGTTATTATGGTGAGCTGCAGGAGCAGATTCTGCGCGACCTGGGTTATCAGTTTGATTTTATTAATCTGGCTGAGTATACAACCGGCAAAGCACGGGATTATCTGAAAGCGGTCAGACGGATGAATCCGAAGCTGCATGTGGCGAAAGCAACGATGGTCGGTATGGAAACGCTCAAGATGGTTGAGTATATTGATGAAGTGGAAGACCTGTATTATAAAAACTGCGGTTTTGAACTGACAAAGGGTGCATACAAAAAGGCATTGAATCAGTTCTGGACCGATATGGAGAAGGCGGCTTCAAAAGCAGACATTGAAGCGGGACACCAGCGCGTGAAAAGTGCATTCCACGATATCCCCTTGAAAAAAGAAGAACCCATCCGGGTGGGATTGATCGGCGAGTATTTCACAGTGCAGGATGATTTTTCCAACCTGGAGCTGGAGCAGAAGCTCTGCGACATGGGAGTCGAGGTGCATCGGTGGATGAATATTTCCCACCGGAATCTGCATTACAGCGGCGAGAAAAATCTGAATGTGCGGATTCGTGATCTCTGCCGCTATGAGATGGGACCGACCTCTACGGCAAATATCTGGTGCGCGAGAGATTACGCGGAGCGCGGCTTTGACGGGATTATCCATGTGAAATCTGCCGGATGCACGCCAGAAATCGATATTATGCCGGTGCTGCAGAATATTGGCACGGATTACAAAATTCCGATTCTGTATCTGACCTACGATTCGCAGACCAGCGATACGGGACTGATGACCAGGCTGGAAGCCTTTTACGATATGTTGAGCATGAGAAAGAAGGTAATTCGATGAGTAAGCAAGAAAACGGCCTCGCAGCCGATCCGATCAATGATACAGCAGACGGAAAAAAAGATCGTCAGGCCAGAACAGGAAACGTAACGGATAGCTTTAGAGGTGATTCAGCCGAGAAGGCAGCGGATGGTCGGAAACGGGACGCATATCTGGGGATTGATGTTGGTTCTATCTCCACCAAGGGTGTGATTTTAAATGACGAAAAAGAAATTCTGGCCAGTGCTTATATCTGGACGGAGGGCAATCCGATCGGTGCAGTGAAGCAGCTGGTAGCTCTTCTGGAACAGCAGTTTGACAAGACCTCGTATCGCGTGGTAGCGACCGGCACGACCGGCAGTGCGCGCCGTCTGGCGGGCACCATTACAGGTGCGACGATGGTGAAAAATGAGATTACAGCACACGCGGTCGGCACGACGTCTTTTTATCCGGAGACCCGCACGATTCTCGAAATCGGCGGTCAGGATTCGAAGATTATTCTGGTGGAGAACGGCGTTGCGGTTGATTATGCGATGAATACACTCTGCGCGGCCGGTACCGGTGCGTTTCTTTCCAGCCAGTCCCGCCGTCTTGGACTGGAGGTAGAAGAGATGGGAGAGCTGGCGCTACAGTCGAAGCATCCGACACAGATTGCTGCTCGGTGTACCGTGTTTGCTGAATCTGATCTCGTACACAAGATTCAGATGGGGCATTCCAAAGAAGACATTGTCGCAGGTCTCTGCCAGGCGGTGGTCGCCAATTATCTGAACAACGTCGGTAAAGGCAAGCGCATCGTCTCTCCGGTGGTCTTTCAGGGCGGCGTCAGTAAAAACATTGGCGTGGTCGCTGCCTTTGAAAAAGCACTCGGCTGTAAAGTGCGGGTGGATGAAAACGGGCATCTGATGGGTGCGATCGGGGCCGCGCTGCTCGCAAAAAGCGGCAGTGTCCGCCGGGAGTTTGACTTTTCTATGGAAAATGTGGAATTCAAGACCCGTGAGGCCAAATGCGGCCGCTGCTCAAACAACTGTGAGATTATCTGTGTTTATCGTGACGGAACTCTGATTGACGGATGGGGGAACCGCTGTGAAAGAGGCGACGTGATGCACCGCAAGGCGGAGTGAAAGAAGTGCGGGCCGGCCGCGGGCAGCAGAGCTGTCAGATTCTATGCGCGGCCGTGCGCATGAAAACGGACACCTGATAGAGGTGTCCGGAAAACATGGATAAGAAGGTGTATGTGAACCCAGCCGTTTGATACCGTCATATGTTATGAAATCCGGTAGCTGCGGCCGGGAGAATTTTTTGTTGAAGCCAGTCCACATGATTCTCTGTATTGCAACCACCCGGGTGACTTCCTTTGATGGTGAAAGTTTATCAGGGCGTTGTGGATATTGTGTGAAAGGAAAATGAAAGAAAGATAAAAAATCTTAAGAAATCCCGTAGGCGTATGTAGTGGAGAAAAGCAGTATTGCGTCGGAGAAAATTACAGAACGGTTTGCGTGAGAAAAGGAGGATGTTATGGCAGATGTTTATGTGGCGAGCGACCGCCGTTATGAAACTATGAAATACAATCGTGTGGGCCGAAGCGGCCTGAAGTTTCCGGCAGTGTCTCTGGGATTCTGGCATAATTTTGGCAGCAAGGACAATTATGACACCATGAAAGCCATGTGCCGCACAGCTTTTGATCTGGGCATCACACAGTTTGACCTGGCGAATAATTACGGGCCGGTCTATGGCAGTGCGGAAGAGAATCTTGGCCGGATTCTGCGCGAGGACTTTGCGCCCTACCGGGGTGAACTCGTCATCACGACAAAGGCGGGCTATGATATGTGGCCGGGGCCGTACGGCGACTGGGGAAGCAAAAAGTACCTCACTGCGAGCCTTGACCAGAGCCTGAAACGGCTCGGACTTCCCTATGTAGACATTTTCTACCATCACCGCATGGATCCCGAAACGCCGCTGGAAGAGACGATGGAAGCGCTCGCCTCGATTGTGCGAAGCGGCAAGGCGCTGTACGCCGGGATTTCAAATTATAATGAAGAGTATACGCTCCGGGCGAAAGCGATCATGGATGAGCTGCACTGTCCGCTGATTGTCAACCAGCGGCGGTATTCCATCTTCGACCGCGGAATTGAAGAGGATGGCGTAAAAAAATGCTGTAAAGAGGCAGGGCTTGGCATCATTGCGTTCAGCCCGCTCGCGCAGGGGCTCCTGACGGATAAATATCTTCATGGCATTCCCGCGGACAGCCGGATTGCCAGGGATGGGCGCTTTCTGAGGGCGGATGACCTGACCGAAGGACGCCTGAATCAGATCCGGGCTTTAAACGAGCTGGCTGGAAAACGCGGGCAGACGCTTGCGCAGATGGCGCTTTCCTGGATTCTGAAGGACGATGAGGTCTGCTCTGTCCTGATCGGTGCTTCCCGTCCGGAGCAGATCGCAGAGAATGTCTCCATTGCCGCGCGGACGGACTTTACAGGGGAAGAACTGCGGCAGATTGATGAGATCTGCGGTAGAAATTAAGAAATAGAAAAGAGGCTGAGTGCATCTTTTACAAACAGATAAATCTGCCGGTATGCCTCTTCTGAGTAGTGGATTCCGTCGATGGTCTCGGTGCCGGATTCCAGCAGGAAGTTGTAACTGTCCAGATATGTGTCCGGGTAGGTGGTTTTCAGGCGTGTATTGAAATCCTCAATGTCTGCGTTCGTAACGTAAAGCTCTGCTTCATCGTCGACCGGATTGACAGAGAGAAAGTAGAAAACGGTATCTGCGTATTCCGCAGTCACTTCCGCGTAGAGCACCATATAGTTGTAGAGGTTTTCGTAATCATTAACCCCCATATTGAAAATAACCGGCCGTGTGGGGTAGTCACTGATTGCTGATTTCAAAAAGGGGATGCCGGTTTCAGACAGCCAGGAATAGCCCTCGCCAGCCGCGCCGATGAAGACGTCATCCGAGTAGGAGCCGAGGGCTTTTTGCATGCCCACGGTGCGCGAATCACCGACCCAGATGACTGGCGTATCTTCGATTGCGAGAAGCTCCAGTACCCATTCGGTGTCCGGTTCCGTCTCTGATTCGTTTTCTGCGCCAGTTACATGATCTGTGAGAGTCGTTCCATCCGGATTTGCGTCTGCGTATTCAGCCGGCGCCGCAGTATCCTCTTCTGTCTGTGAGTCGGAACTCTCCGTAGCTATTTTATCGGGGGATTCATTTCCGTCTTGGGGTTCCGTGCCGTTTTGAAGTTCACTAAGCTCCTGCAGCACTGCATCCGCCTCGACCTGCATACTTTCTTCCTGGGAAGCCATCGGATCCCTTTGCCAGCGGACAGTCAGATATCCTGCAAGGATCATCAGCCCTGCGATTAACAGGATTGCGGTAGTGATAGCGGCAATCGTTCCTTTTTTCATACTTTCAAAAATCCCTTCCATTTATACCGAATAAATATTCGCCGTGTATTTGTTTTACCACGATATTGGAAAATATACCAGAATTTTTCAAAAAAAGCTATTGACAAAAGGGAAAACGCGTATTATAGTAGGCAACGTAAGGTGTTAGCACTCAAATCTAAAGAGTGCTAACAAAAAGAAAAGAAACAGGGAGGAGTTCAGATGCAGCTTGATGATAGAAAATGGACCATTTTAAAAGCGATCATCAAGACCTACCTTGAGACAGGCGAACCGGTCGGCTCCCGTACGATATCAAAGTACGCCGACCTGAATCTGAGTTCCGCCACGATACGCAACGAGATGTCTGATCTGGAGGAGATGGGACTGATTCTTCAGCCGCATACTTCCGCGGGCAGGATTCCTTCGGATGCCGGTTACCGCTTATATGTGGACCGCATGATGGAGGAGAAGGAACGCGAGGTTTCCGAAAAAGAGCATGAGGTAGCTGAGAAAGAGCAGGAAGTTACCGAGATGCGGGAACTGGTTCTGCAGAGACAGGATAAGATGGAACTGATCCTGCGGCAGATGGCGCAGATCCTGGCTTCGAATACGAACTACGCGGCCATGATTTCCGGGCCGAAGATTCATCAGACGAAGCTGAAGTTCATTCAGCTTTCGATTGTCTCGGATTCTCAGATCCTGGCGACAGTAGTCACGGAGACGAATGTAGTCCGGAATAAAATGCTGGATATGGAGCATGATCTTGACCAGAAGACGATTCTGGAGCTGAACATTCTTCTGAACAGCGCTTTGAACGGGCTGACTCTGGAACAGATCAATCTCGGCACAATTTCGAAATTAAAAGAGCAGGCAGGCACCCACAGTGAGGTGGTGAACCGTGTGCTGGACGCGGTTGCGGAAGCGATTCAGTCGGATACCGAGGTGGAGATTTACACCAGCGGGGCGACGAACATTTTCCGTTACCCGGAGCTTTCTACCAGTGAGAAGGCGAGTGAGCTGATCAATACCTTTGAGAATAAGCGAGATCTGGCAGGGCTGATTACATCCGACGATCAAAACCAGGAGACCGGGATTCAGGTATACATTGGTCAGGAGTCCTCGGTTGCATCCATGCAGGACTGCAGTGTAGTGACCGCTACCTACGAACTGGGTGAGGGGATGTACGGACGGATTGGCGTAGTTGGTCCGAAACGGATGGACTATGATAAGGTCATCGGCACACTCAAAGACCTGATTGCTCAGCTGGATCAGATTTATAAGAAGGACAAAGATAAATAGCAGAAAGGTGGAGAAGCCATTGGAAGAGATCAAGGACGAAGAAGTTCAGGACGAAACGATGCAGAATGAAGCTGCCGGGACGGCGACGACTTCCACTGAAGACACTTCAGAGCAGGATACCGCTTCGAATCAATCTTCCGGAACAGCTAATGCAGATTCTACAGAAGAGGATGGAGAAGAAAAAAAGTCGGAGGAAGCGGATACCATGAAAGCGGATGCCGCGAAAGAAGAGACTGCATCTGGTGAGTCTGAGAAAAAAGGATTCTTCAGCAAGAAGAAAAAAGAAAAGGATAAGCGCGATCAGCAGATAGAAGAGCTGACAGACCGGGTACAGCGCCAGATGGCGGAGTTTGATAATTTCCGCAAGCGCTCCGAGAAAGAAAAGTCCGCGATGTTCGAGGTTGGAGCAAAGAGTGTTCTCGAGAAAATTCTTCCCACAGTCGATAATTTCGAGCGCGGGTTTGCAAATCTGAGCGAGGAGCAGAAGCAGGATGCCTTTGCCCAGGGAATGGAAAAGGTTTACCGCCAGATGCTTACGGCTCTCGAAGGGATTGGCGTCAAGCCGATCGAAGCGGTCGGGCAGCCATTCGATCCGAATTTCCACAATGCGGTGATGCACGTGGAGGATGAGGAAGCCGGAGAAAATGTGGTCGTGGAGGAATTCCAGAAAGGCTATATGTACCGTGACAATGTGCTTCGGCACAGCATGGTAAAAGTAGCAAACTGATTCTGATTGCATGGACAGTCGGACAGACGGTTGGACAACAGCAGACCCAATCAAGTTTGCAGGTGTTATATGGTATCAACCGACGCACCGGATGCGCGGTTTGAAAAATAGAGGAGTCAAAAATCTTTAGCGTGTGCCGGCAAGCGGCACAAAAACAGGAGGGAATATTATGAGTAAGATTATTGGTATTGACTTAGGTACTACGAATAGCTGTGTGGCAGTTATGGAAGGCGGCAAGCCGGTAGTGATTACGAATACAGAAGGCGCACGTACAACACCGTCCATCGTGGCGTTTACAAAAAGTGGTGAAAGACTGGTCGGTGAACCGGCAAAGCGTCAGGCCGTGACGAATGCGGATCATACCGTTTCTTCCATCAAGAGACATATGGGCAGTGATTATCGTGTGTCAATTGAAAACAAGAAATATTCTCCGCAGGAGATTTCTGCAATGATTCTTCAGAAGCTGAAAGCAGATGCAGAGAACTATCTTGGTGAGAAAGTGACTGAGGCGGTTATCACAGTTCCGGCATACTTCAATGACGCGCAGCGTCAGGCGACCAAGGATGCGGGCAAGATTGCCGGTCTGGATGTAAAGCGTATCATCAACGAGCCGACGGCGGCAGCGCTTGCGTATGGCCTGGACAACGAGAATGAGCAGAAGATCATGGTATATGACCTTGGCGGCGGCACATTCGATGTTTCTATCATTGAGATCGGCGAGGGCGTGATCGAGGTGCTGGCGACCAACGGTAACAATCGTCTGGGCGGCGATGATTTCGACAAGAAGATTGTTGATTACATGATCGCGGACTTTAAGTCCAAAGAGGGCATTGACCTTTCTAATGATAAGATGGCGCTGCAGAGACTGAAGGAAGCGGCAGAAAAGGCGAAGAAAGAGCTTTCCTCCTCCACCACGACAAACATCAACCTTCCGTTCATCACAGCAAATGAGACTGGTCCGAAGCATTTCGAGATGGATCTGACCAGAGCGAAGTTTGATGAGCTGACCCATGACCTCGTAGAGGCGACGGTGATCCCGGTACAGAACGCACTGAAGGATGCGGGGCTGAATGCAAGTGAGCTTTCCAAGGTGCTTCTGGTCGGCGGTTCTACCCGTATCCCGGCGGTACAGGATAAGGTAAAACAGCTCACCGGACATGAGCCGAACAAGAGCCTGAACCCGGATGAGTGCGTAGCACTCGGTGCTTCGATTCAGGGCGGCAAGCTGGCCGGCGACGCAGGCGCGGGCGATATCCTTCTTCTGGATGTAACTCCGCTGTCTCTGTCGATCGAGACCCTTGGCGGCGTAGCGACGAAGCTGATCGAGAGAAATACGACCATCCCGACTAAGAAGAGCCAGGTGTTCTCTACCGCGGCAGACAATCAGACCGCAGTTGATATTCATGTTGTACAGGGCGAGCGTCAGTTCGCGAAGGACAACAAGTCCCTTGGCCAGTTCCGCCTGGATGGAATTCCGCCAGCAAGAAGAGGCGTTCCGCAGATCGAGGTTACTTTCGATATCGACGCGAACGGCATTGTAAATGTTTCCGCGAAGGATCTTGGCACGGGCAAAGAACAGCACATCACGATTACATCCGGTTCGAATATGTCGGATGACGAGATCGACAAGGCTGTAAAGGAAGCGGCTGAGTACGAGGCGCAGGATAAGAAGAAGAAGGAAGCCATCGACACCAGAAATGACGCGGATGCGATGGTATTCCAGACCGAGAAGGCAATGGAAGAGGTTGGCGACAAGATTGATGCGGCTGACAAGTCTGCGGTAGATGCTGACCTGCAGCATCTGAAGGATCTGATTGCGCAGACCAATCCGGAGGATATGACAGACTCTCAGATCGCGGATCTGAAAGCTGGCAAGGAGAAGCTGATGGAGAGCGCGCAGAAGCTGTTCGCGAAGGTATATGAGCAGGCAGGAGCAGCTGCCGGCGGTGCAGACCCGGATATGAGCAACATGGGCGGCGCGGGAGCTGGTGCGCAGCAGGACAATGGTCCGGTTGACGATGACGTTGTCGATGGAGATTACCGCGAGGTATAAGTAATCGCAAAATACGAAACAGTACGAGTGATACAGGCAGGTCGAACGTTGGCCATGAGATACCCCTGGGGACGGGAAGATGCCTCAGGGGCATTCTCATGATACAAAGAGACACGAGAGGAAATCTTTCAGATTGTCGTTTTCACTGTAAGATTCGACAGCAGCTTCTGGCTGTTTTGAGGACACGGCTCGTGTGACGGTTCGATATTCAGACAGATACAGGCAGTATAAAGAGGAGTAAGTTATGGCGGAAAATAAAAGGGATTATTACGAGGTTCTGGGTGTGGACAAAAATGCGGATGAAGCGGAGCTGAAAAAGGCGTACCGTGTACTCGCGAAAAAGTATCACCCGGATATGAACCCGGGTGATGCCGAAGCCGAAAAGAAATTCAAAGAAGCGTCCGAGGCTTATGCCGTCCTGAGTGATCCGGAAAAACGACGCCAGTACGACCAGTTTGGCCATGCCGCGTTTGAGGGCGGAGCCGGCGGAGGCGGCTTTGACTTTGACGGATTTAATTTCGGCGATATGGGCGATATCTTTGGCGATTTGTTCGGCGATTTCTTTGGAGGCGGAGGCGGCAGACGGCGCGGCGGCTCTCAGGGGCCGATGCAGGGCGCGAATGTGCGCACCAGTGTGCGTATTACATTTGAAGAGGCCGTTTTCGGCTGTGAGAAAGAGGTTGAACTGAACCTGAAGGATGAGTGTACGACTTGTCATGGTACCGGGGCGAAACCGGGGACATCCCCGGAGACTTGTCCGAAATGCGGCGGCCGGGGGCAGGTGGTATTCTCCCAGCAGTCGTTGTTTGGCACGGTGCAGAATGTGCAGACCTGTCCGGAATGCCATGGCAGCGGTAAGATTATCAAAGAGAAATGCCCGAACTGCTATGGTACCGGCTTTACCTCCAGCAAAAAGAAAATCAAGGTATCCGTTCCGGCTGGTATTGATAACGGACAGAGTATTCGCATCCGTGAGAAAGGCGAGCCGGGGAGCAATGGCGGACCGCGCGGAGATTTGCTGGTAGAGGTGGTCGTTGGCAGACATGCGACATTCACGCGCCAGGATATGAATATTTATTCCGAGGTGCCGATCACATTTGCCCAGGCGGCGCTCGGCGGTGATATCCGCATCAGTACGGTGGACGGCGATATCGTTTACACTGTGAAGCCTGGCACACAGACCGGTTCCAAGGTTCGCTTCAAGGGTAAAGGTGTGCCGTCTCTGCGCAACAAAAACCAGCGCGGCGACCATTATGTGACCCTTAATGTACAGGTACCGACGAAGCTGAGCGAAGAAGCAAAGGAAGCACTGCGCGCCTTTGACGCTGTCTCCGGCGGGAGCCTGGAGACGCCGGTGACCGGTGATTCGGCGAAAAAAGGAACGGATAAACAGAAAAAGAAGGGTTTTGGCGAAAAGTTGAAGGAAATGTTTGAAGAGTGAGAGAAAACGGACCGCCCGGGTATTTTCGGACGGTCATTTTTTATGCGCAGGGGCGCGTAAGGAATTTAGCAGCTAAAGCTGCACGCGCCCCGCGCGGCGAGTAGGGGACAAGTCTCCCTACTCGATTTTTTAGTTGAAATCTTTTGGACATAGTGGTAAGCTTAAAACCAATTGGCTTTGAAGCAAAAATATGGTAACTATTCAGAACAGCAGGCCACAGACCGCCTTCTTCGAAGGCTATATGCCGCTTACGCGTCATATTCTCCGCTGCCGCTCCGGTCGGTGCTAAACGAGCGCCACTGGCGCTCAGCACCTGTCTTTTCATTTCGATGCTGTTCTGAACTGTTACAAAATGTGAGGAATTGAGTATGCGCTGGAATAAATTTACCATAAAGACGCGTTCAGAGGCAGAGGACATCGTGATTGCTACCCTTGCTGATATAGGTATTGAGGGCGTGGAGATCGAGGATAAGGTGCCTCTTTCTGAGGAGGATAAGAAGCAGATGTTTGTCGATATCCTGCCGGATGGGCCGGAGGATGACGGCATTGCTTATTTAAGCTTCTATCTGGAGGAGGACGCCGATACGGAGACGATGCTGGCTAATGTGCGGCAGGAGCTGGAGGAACTGCGCATGTTTCTGGACATCGGGGAAGGCTCTATTGCGGCCTCTCAGACGGAGGATAAGGACTGGATCAATAACTGGAAGGAGTATTTCCATCAGTTTTATGTGGATGATATTCTGATTATTCCCTCCTGGGAGGAAGTCAAAGAGGAAGACCGGGATAAGATGATCATTCATATCGATCCGGGTACCGCGTTTGGTACGGGGATGCATGAGACGACGCAGCTTTGCCTGCGCCAGTTGAAAAAATATGTAACCGGGCAGACGGAACTTCTTGATGTCGGTACCGGTAGCGGGATTCTTTCGATCGCCGCGCTGAAGCTGGGTGCAAAGCACGCCATTGGTACCGATCTCGACCCGTGTGCGATTTCAGCCGTGCGGGAGAACCTGGAAGCAAACGAGGTGCCGGAGGGCGCAATGCAGGTTTTACTGGGGAATATTATTGACGACCAGAAGGTGCAGGACGCCGTTGGCTATGAAAAATACGACATTGTAGTCGCGAACATTCTCGCGGAGGTGCTGGTGCCGCTTACACCGGTGATTGTGAACCAGTTAAAGTCCGGCGGGGTCTATATCACGTCGGGGATTATTGATGAGAAAGAGCCGGTCGTCGTGGACGCGGTGGAAGCGGCCGGGCTGGAAGTGCTGGAAGTGACACATCAGAATGACTGGGTGTCGGTGACGGCGCGGAAGAATTTGTGATTGGGCGGCCAGACAGAGAGAATGGCGCGGCAGGAACAGTGCAGTTAGGAACATAAAATATTGGTTCCGGCTTGTTCGGATTAGGGTGGATAGAAATGCATCATTTCTTTGTAAATAAAGATCAGATCGGAGAAAAAGAAATTCAGATTACCGGCAGTGACGTCAATCATATTCGGAATGTCTTGCGGATTCATCCTGGCGAGCAGATTACGGTGAGTAGCCCGGATGCGGTTACCTACCGCTGCGAGGTGACAAAGACAGAGGAAGCTCTGGTAACGGCAAAAATTCTCTGGTCGCAGGAGGCGGATACCGAGCTGCCCTCGAAGATTGTGCTGTTTCAGGGGCTGCCGAAAGCGGACAAGATGGAACTGATTATCCAGAAAACAGTGGAGCTGGGAGTCAGTGAGATTGTTCCGATGGCGACCAGGCGCGCGGTGGTGAAGCTGGACGCGAAAAAGGCGGAAGCCAAGCAGAAGCGGTGGAGCGCGATTGCAGAGAGCGCAGCGAAGCAGGCAAAGCGGACGATTATCCCGGAGATAAAGCCGGTCATGACATTTGAGGAAGCCGTGCGCTATGCAGAGTCCTTTGACCGAAAATTTATCCCCTATGAGCTGGCCAGAGGGATGGAAGCTACGAGGGAAGCATTCGGAGCAATTGCTCCGGGAGAATCAGTTGCGATCATGATCGGCCCGGAGGGCGGTTTTGATGAGCAGGAGGTAGCGCTGGCCGGGGAGGCCGGGGTTCTGCCGATCACACTGGGGAGGCGGATTCTGCGCACAGAAACAGCGGGGATGACGGTGTTGTCCATTTTGATGTTTCTTCTGGAAGAGAACAAAAACCCAGCCAGAGAGAATAAAGGAGGTCTTTTATTATGATGTATCCGTTTATGACTTTGAATGATAATACAGAAATTGTGCATTCAGAAATGAGAGAAGATGGAAGTGTGAAAGTATACATTGAAAGACCGGATGAAAAATATGGCTTTCGACATGCGACATGCATGCTTCCAGATTACAGATGGGAAGATATTTATGAATTTTCACAGGAAGAAATTGAATATTTTCTGTGAATTATAAAATATATGGCACATTT
>JAJPXU010000172.1 GCA_021205305.1 Lachnospiraceae bacterium | reverse complement strand
GTTTTAATATACCAAAATAAATCAAATGAGTCAAGCTTACCAGATAATTTTTTATTATTGACGTTCCCCGTGGCGGTGTGCTACACTAACATCGTTTCACAAATTAGCAGGATAAAGTACAATGAGGAGAATCATTATGACAAAAATTTGCTGCCTGAATCCCATCTCGGAGGTGGGGACGAACAATCTTACCAGTGACTATGAACTGACACAGAATCTGCAGGAGGCGGACGCGGTGCTGGTGCGCAGCGCAGATATGCACGCGCTGGATCTGCCGGAGAACCTGGTTGCGATCGCACGCGCCGGGGCGGGTGTAAATAATATTCCGCTGGATCGCTGCGTCGAGCAGGGTATTGTGGTTTTCAATACGCCGGGTGCGAACGCGAACGGTGTGAAGGAGCTGGTGCTCGCCGGGATGCTGCTTGCGGCGCGTGACATTGACGGCGGGATTCGCTGGGTCGAGGAGAACCGCGAAGACGAGACCATTTCCAAAGATATGGAAAAAAGCAAGAAAAAATTTGCCGGTACCGAACTGAAGGGCAAGACCCTCGGCGTGATCGGCCTTGGCGCGATCGGCATTGAGGTGGCCAACGCGGCGGACGCACTCGGTATGCATGTCATCGGCTATGACCCCTATCTTTCCGTGAGCGGTGCGCTCCGTCTTTCCCGTCAGGTAAAGATCGTAGAGACGCCGGGCGCCATCTACGCGAACTGCAATTACATCACATTGCATGTGCCGCTTCTTGACGACACCCGCGGCATGATCAATAAGGACGCCATCGCCATGATGCAGGAGGGCACGGTCATCCTGAATTATGCCCGCGACCTGCTGGTAAATGACGATGATATGGCCGAGGGGCTTGCCTCCGGACGCGTTCGCCGCTACATGACCGATTTCCCGAACCCGAAGACCTGCCATATGCAAAATGTCATCGCCACACCGCATCTGGGCGCTTCGACCGCAGAGTCCGAAGACAACTGCGCAGCCATGGCTGTCGACGAGCTGCGTGACTTTATCGAAACCGGACGCATCCGCAATTCGGTCAACTACCCGAGCTGCACCCTGCCGCCGGAAAAATGCGCGTGCCGCATCTGCATTATGAACGTGAACCGGCCAAACATGATTGTCAGCTTTTCCTCCCTGCTCTCACAGGAAGGCATCAACATTCCGAACATGACAAACAAGAGCCGCGGCGAGGCTGCCTACACCCTGATCGACTGCGACACGCTGCCGGATGAATCGGTGATTAAGAAAATCCGCGCCATCGATGGTGTGAAGAAAGTGCGCGTGATTTATTACTAAGTAAAATAGGGCTATGAAAAAACAGCCTACGCAGTTTTACCTGCGAAAGGCTGTTTTTTCCTTATTTCAGCACGACCTCAATCGCCGTATCCACCGGATCGGGCAGTATCGGGTTCTCGCCCAGCGACGCAAACACAATATCCGGATAATCTGCGTAGACCCAGTCGCTTTTGATCGGAATCTCCGCTCCGGTCGCCAGATAACGGATCGCCTCGACATCCTCGCGCTTCACACCCGTCAGCGGAACCGCGCCCACGGTGTTCTCAAACACATGGAAGTACAGCCGATGGTCGCCCGCTGTGATGCGGCCGTAGTCCGGCTTCTCCAGCCCGGATTTGCCGCAGCCGTAGATACTGCGGCTGTTTTTATCCATCCATTCGCCGATCGCTTCCAGCCGCTCGGTCGCCTCCGGCGGGAAGTTCCCGCGTGCGTCCGGCCCCACGTTCAGCAGCATATTACCGCCCTTTGAGACACACTCCACCAACTTCCGGATCAGCATAGATGCCGGTTTGTAAAAATGGTCCGTCGCGTGATAGCCCCAGTTGTTGTTCATCGTAAAGCAGGCTTCCCAGGCCAAGTCATTTCCATTCACATCCTGCAGCCCCTTCGGCGGAATGATCTGCTCCGGACTGACGAAATCGCCGTGGTAAGGCGTCGGATGCCCCTCCGCCAGAGAACCAAAGCCCTCGCCGCTCACCTCGAGCCGGTTATCGATAATCACGTCCGGCTGCAGGGAGCGCACCATCTGCACCAGTTCCGTCGCCCTCCAGGCCTCGCCGCGCAATTCATTGTAAGAAAAATCAAACCAGAGAATATCCAGCTTTCCATAATTCGTGCAAAGCTCGCGTACCTGGTTGTGCATATAATCCAGATAACGGTTAAAATCGCGGTTCTCATTGCTATACTCCGGATTGTTCCGCATCGGATGGTTCGCGTCTCCATAATGCGGAAAGTCCTCGTGATACCAGTCCAGAAGGGAGAAATAGAGACCCACTTTCAATCCTTCCGCACGGACCGCTTCGACATATTCCCCTACCAGATCCCGGCCGCTCTTCGTATTCGTGGATTTAAAATCCGTGTACTGACTGTCGAACAGGCAAAAGCCATCGTGATGCTTCGCCGTCATCACCATGTATTTCATGCCCGCCCGCTTCGCCGCGCGCGCCCACTTGCGCGGGTCATAATCCACCGGGTCAAACTCCCGGAAATACTTCATGTAATCCTCTTTCGGCATCTGCTCCACGCTGCGCACCCACTCGCCGCGCGCCGGGATAGCGTATAACCCCCAGTGAATGAACATACCAAAACGCGCGTCCAGATACCATTCCATTCGCTTGTCATAAGCTTCACGGTCAAAGACAAATTCTGACATTTTTATACCCTCCTTCTTGCATTCCGTTTTTTCAACTTTACACCAGCGCCGCATACACTTCTCGCTTTGAAATCCCGCGATCTTTCGCGGCTGCCTTCATCGCTTCTTTGCGCTCCATCCCCTGTGCTTCATACAGCGCGACATGCTCGGGAATCGTCAGCGTCTCCCACTGCTGCTGTTCCTCTCGCTTCATTTCTGCCCGGCTGCGCCCTTCCATCACGATCACGCATTCGCCGCGCGGCTCATTTTCCTGATACCAGGCAAGCGCCTTTTCAAGAGTCGTAGCAAAGATGGTCTCATGCTTTTTCGTCAGCTCACGACAAACCGTCGCGCGGCGGTCGCCGAGCGTCTCGTATAATTCCGTGAGCGTGCGTACGAGCCGGTGCGGAGCCTCATAGAGAATGATCGTGCGCGTTTCGTTTTTCAGCTCTTCCAGAATCTGCCGCCGCTCTTTTTTGTCTGCTGGTAAAAACGCCTCGAAACAAAAACGGCGCGTCGGAAGTCCGGAAAGCGTCAGCGCAGTCACGCAGGCGCAGGCACCCGGCAGGGAGGTTACCTCGATCCCCGCCTCCATGGACAGCCGCACGAGATCCTCTCCCGGGTCGGAAATGCCCGGCGTCCCGGCGTCCGTGATCAGGGCGACATTGCTGCCCGCCAGCATTTTTGCTATCAGCGTGTGTGCTTTTTCGATGCGGTTGTACTCGTGATAGCTCGTCATCGGTGTGTGAATATCAAAATGATTCAAAAGCTTGATACTGCCGCGCGTATCCTCGGCGGCGATCAGGTCGACCTCTTTCAGTGTGCGGATCACGCGCAGCGTGATGTCCTCCAGATTGCCGATCGGAGTGGCGCAGAGGTAGAGGCGGCCAACGCCGGATAATGACGCTTCCTTTTCCTCCTTGATCATACCATGTCCTTCTTTCTTTATCTGCAAAGCACCGCCCGCAGCGGAGCGTAAATGCCGCGAGGCTTTCATGAGCTGCGATTCGCGTATTAGCCGATACAAGATGGGCATACCATTTCGCGGCAATTCCTTAGCACAAGTGAATGCTCTCCATCAGCTCAATACCCATATATCTCTGTAATTTCCCGGTTATACACCCCCGGCCGGTCATATACGATCAGCGGCTTCTCCACGGTCATCCGCGCGCGTCCGCCGCGTACGGCCTCGATGAGTACCATGTTCGGTTCTTTGTCCACATAAGGGTAGACAAGCCGCATCCGCTTTGGCTCAAGCCGGTACTGAGAAAGCACGCAGATGATCTCCGCCAGCCGGAACGGGCGGTGTACCATATAAAAATGTCCGCCAGGCACAAGCAGCTTCGCAGCCGCGCGCACCACATCCTCAAGTGTACACAGAATCTCGTGGCGCGCCGCAGCTTTCTCCAAATCCGGGTTCAACAGGCCATGGCTGCCCTGGAGATACGGCGGATTGGAGGTGATGGTGTCAAAAGAAGCCGGTGCGAACAGCGCGTCGGCTTCCTTTATATCTCCTTTTACAATGTCGATCCGGTCAGACAAGTCGTTCAGCAGGACACTGCGGGCGGCCATGTCCGCGCTCGCCTCGGAAATCTCCAGCCCGGTAAAATGCCGTCCCGGTGTCTTCGCGGAAAGCAGGATCGGTATGATGCCGGTGCCTGTCCCCAGATCAAGTGCCTGACCGCCGTCTTTTACCTGAGCAAAACCGGAAAGCAGCACAGCATCCATCCCGAACCGGAACAAATGCGCACTCTGGATAATGCGCAGACCGTTGCGGTACAGGTCATCCAGATGTTCGCCGTCTTTTAATTCTACTTCCATAAGAAGTATTTCCTTTCTAACAGTGAACTTCCCATCGTCCAAAGCCGATAAGCTTGCGGTCGGCCTATTTTAAAGTTCCCGAAAAGATTTTCCGTTGCTTTCTCAGGACTTGTGGGATTTCGGTTTTCCTTCTTTTCGTTCCAGCGCTTCCAGTTCTTGCAGCTCTTTCTCTTCCTGCGTCTGGGCGTCACTGGAGCGGGAGCGGCGTCTTTCTTTATCTTTATTATCTTTGTCTTTATCTTTATTATCTTTGTCTTTCTCTCTGTCTTTATCCTTATCTTTGTCCTTTCCCTTACCGCTTTTTTCTTTCCTGCGTCTGGGGCGGAAATTCAGATCGGCGACATCAAACTCTTCCAGCTCTTTTTCTTCCCCTTCTTCGAAAAGAACCTTGACTCTCTGGCGCAAGACGTTGATATTCTGCACCACACCGGTCCGTCCGTCCGCGGTCGTCACCGTTTCGCCCTGACCGGGGAGACGGCTGTTCAGGTATTCATACGTCTCTTCCTCATTCTTCAGACAGCACATCAGCCGGCCGCAGACGCCGGAAATCTTCGTCGGATTCAGCGAAAGATTCTGCTCCTTGGCCATCCGGATGGATACCGGCGCAAAATCAGAAAGATAGGAATGGCAGCAAAGTACGCGGCCGCAGATGCCGATGCCGCCCAAAAGCTTCGTCTCATCGCGCACACCGACCTGCCGCAGTTCAATCCTCGTACGAAATACCGCTGCCAGATCCTTGACCAGTTCACGGAAGTCAATTCTCCCATCCGCGGTAAAATAAAAAAGGACTTTATTATTATCAAACGTATATTCCGCGTCTATCAGCTTCATTTCCAGGCCATGCTTCTGAATCTTTTCCCGGCAGATCCGCATAGCCTCCCGCTCTTTTTCGCGATTCCGCAGCGCGTGGGCGTCGTCTTCCTCTGTCGCCATACGAATGACCGCCTTCAGCGGCTGCACGACCTTGTCGTCTTCCACCTCACGCACACCGCCAATCGCGGTGCCGTATTCAACTCCGCGCGCGGTCTCCACAATCACATGCTCTCCCGAATGAATTTCGAAAGATTTCGGATCAAAATAATAGACCTTGCCCGCATTGCGGAATCTGACTCCAATAATTTTAACCATGTATGTTCTCCTTAATCACCAGGAACAGAAGCTCCATCGTCAGGTCAAAATTGACATTCGCGTTCAGGCGCGACTTTGCCGTCTCAATGGCTTTCATCACTTCCTCTGCTCCCTCATAAGAGCATCTGCGGACAGTCTCACGGATCGTGCGCAGTTCATCTTTAAAAATCAGGCCGTCGATGTCTCTTGTCGCTTTGTAATATACCATATCGCGGTACCAGAGTGCAAGGATGTCCAGATAATCCTGAATAGAGATCTTATATTCCTGCACCTCTTTGACATAATCAATAATGGCACTGATTTCCATATCACCCGCATTGCGGATCAGACGCATCGCGGAAGCCTTGATCGCATTAAAATCATCCGAAGATGCCAGCCGCTCGGCCTTACCGATATTCCCCTGGGCGAACGCCGCACAGATATCCGCCTGATAGTCCGGTATCTGAATCTTCTCCATCAGATATTCTTTCACGACTTCGTCCGGCACCGGCTTCAGATTCAGTGTCACGCACCGCGAACGAATGGTATCCAATAACGCCCGGTCATTTGCCGTCAAAAGCAGAATAATCACGTACTCCGGCGGTTCCTCAATGGTTTTCAGGATCGCGTTCTGCGCCTGCGGCGTCATCTTTTCCGCGTCAGGAATGATGTATATTTTGTATTTTCCATTATACGGGCGAATCTGCGCATCGCCCACCAGCTGCTCCCGCACATCATCCACGCCAATGCTCGACGGCTTTTCATGCCGCACGTAAATGATATCCGGATGATTACCGCTCATCGCCTGTCTGCACGAATGGCATTTCCCGCAGGCCTCTACATTTTGGTCGGCCAGCTCCGCCGGAAGAAGTCCTTCCTCCCCCGATCCGGCAACCAACTCCGCTGTCTTCACATTTTCACACTGCAATGTCTGGGCGAACGCGTTCGCGAGTACACTCTTCCCGGTTCCCTTTTCGCCATTCAATATATATGCGTGGCTCACCTTACCGGAGCGAATCGCTCTCTCCAGGTGCGCGATCTCTTTTTTATGTCCAAGAATGCCCTGAAATCCTGCCATTGTGCCCTCCTGTGCGCATCGCGGACGATATGATTACTCTGAATAGCCGCATCTTTTCTTATCTGTCTCAGTATAACATACTTTGTGAAATCTGTGAAGTAAATCGTTACTGATCACAACCCGGCCACGCACATACCAAGTTATAGGTCACACCCTGACCAATTTTATCTTATTTTTACCTCTACAGGTGTGACCTACAACTGCATCCGGCCAATTAAAATCGCTACGCGATGGGCCGGATGCTTGCTGCCACTACGTTTTCAACCCTGACCACGCAGCAGGTGCGTGGTCGGGTTATGACCAGTAACCATACCAATCAGCCTTTCAGCCGACACACCATCTGCCACAGAGCGTCTGCGGAATTAAAATTCTCCGGAGTCAGGTCAGCCGGGGTGATTTTGATGCCAAATTCATCCTGAAGCTCACTTACAATCGACAGGATGGCAAAAGAATCCAGAATCCCGTCATCAATCAATGTCGTACAGGTCTGATAATCCGCGTCCGGCTGAATATCCTCAAGAATCTCTAATAATGTTTCCATTTTATTATCTCCTTAACTTATTGTTGGTTTTCTTTTTTTGCTGTTCTTTCCTTTCCGAACAGCAAGCCGCAGACCGCCTGCTTTGCAGGCTATATGCCGCTAACGCGTCATATGTCTGTGGCTAATGGGCGTTCCGCCCATCCCAAAAAGAAAATACAGCCTTTAGCAGATAAATCTGCACAGTCTGTCTTTTCTTTTTGATGCTGTTCTGAACTGTTAACTTATATAATAATCCATCAGGGCTTTTCTGTCAATTTTCCCGTTCTTATTTAAGGGCATCGCTTCCATCTGCCGGAAGGCATTGGGCACCATGAAGGACGGCAAGAGTCCTCCCAGCGCTTTTGCAAGCGGCCGGCGCTCGATTTCCCCTTCATAAAAGCAGACAATCTTCTGTGCTTCCGCGTCAAAAATCGTACAGCTTCTCCGGACTTCTGGAATCTTTTCCATGGCGGTGTCAATCTCTCCCAGTTCAATCCGGTGTCCCATATGCTTGATCTGAAAATCCTTTCTGCTTGAGAAGCAGAGATTTCCTTCCTTATTATAATAGGCCAGATCTCCGGTTCGATATATTTTTTCCAGATAACAGTCATTCAGCGGATTCTGGACAAATGCTTTCCGGGTCTGCTCCGGATTACGGTAGTAGTCCAGCGCCAGAGCCGAACCGCTCACACAGAGCTCGCCCCTTACGTCTGGCTGTGAGGCATCAATCAGATGATCCTCCTCATCCAGGAGAAATACCTTTTCATTCGGAAACGCCTTCCCCATGGGCAGCACATCTCCCGGCTCGTATTCCCGGTCTACCAGATACCAGGTACAGTTACAGGTGATTTCTGTGGGACCATACAGATTTACAAACATGGCATCCGGCAAATAGCTGCGCCAGATGTTCAGATGCTTCACCGGCATCATCTCGCCGGAAAACAGAACTCTGCGGATTTTGCCGGGCACCCGGTAATCAAATCCGTTCAGCGTACTGACAATGCAGAGCGCCGAAACTGCCCAGATCAAAGTCGTCACCTGACGTTCCTCCAGAAAATCCAGCAGCTTCATCGGGAATGAAAAATACTGTTTCGGGATAATCTGCACCGTGGCTCCGGTTTTCAGGCCGGAATAAATATCCTTCACAGAGACATCAAAATCCCAGGGCGCCTGATTGCCCAGCACGTCCTGATCCGTGATGCCAAAAATTTCTGTAAAACAGTCAATAAAATCCAAAAGGGAGCGGTGTCCCACCACTACGCATTTGGGAACTCCGGTAGAGCCGGAGGTAAAATTTCCATACAGCGGATCCACATCCAATGCCTGCTCGCGAATCCGCGCCAGCAGCGCTTCATCCTTTTCCGAGCGCGCAAGCTCCTCCGCCATCAGGATTTTCCCTGTAAAATCCAGCTTTTGCAAATCCTTCAGATATTTTTCAGAAGTGACAATCACATCGCTTTGCAATACATCCAGAATCTGCCGGATACGCGCGGCCGGATGCTTCGTATCCACCAGCACATAAAAGGCGCCCGCGTAGAGGGCACCCATAAAGACGCCTATCGTCTCCACGCTCTTTTCCATAAAAACCGGCACCGGCTTTCTCACCGGAAACCATGCGGCAAGCGCGGTCCCGATCCGCTCTGCGCGATCCTGCAGTTCACCAAATGTACAGCTTTCCTCTGCATCCGCGAACGCGACTTTATCTCCGAAGCGCATTGCGGATTCCTCCAGATACTCTAACGCATTTTTTTTCATCACTTTCCTCCTCTCCGGCCCTTCGATATTCTCATTTTGCCGCCATGCAATGCCTTTCCGAGTCAGCCAAATTCCCCGATGTACGCACGGTTTCAAATTTACGCGCGATACAGAATCCGGGATTCGACCTCCGCGGCATCCACGCTTCAGTGACTGCCTCACAGGATGAAATTCATCCCTCCACGGTCGTAAGCAGTTCAGCAAGCACCTTCGAAAACTCTCTGGCAGCATCGCCATTCATATGTCCGTCGTAGTCCGTATAATCTTCTATTTCGTGTGAGAACGAAAAATAATAATCCGTATTGAAGTTCAGGTACGTCACACCCTCTTCCTCAAAAAAGCTTTCAAAATATTCCCAGGCAGCCGTGTAGCTGTCCCACCAGGTACCCAGCGTCGCTGCCGGAATCGGCGTGGTCACAGCCACAAACTCAATTCCATTTTCCCGGCAGAATTCGATCGTCTTTTTCAGGTATTCCATATTCTCTTCCACGATCGCGCCTTCCTCATAGAGAATGGGCTCGGTCAGCTGCAGCGTTGCCGTATCGACCGCGTAACGCTCGATAAAGCCGCTCTCGTGGTAGATCTGTGAGGTGCTTGTCTCACTGTCAATGCTGTAGTCTCCGGTCAGCTTATGTGTCAGCGTATCCGCAATCAGCGGAATCTCATAGGACAGGGAATACTCATACCACGGAAACAGGACGGTCCGGAAGTTTGTCTGCGCGATGGCGTCAAAGAAATATTCCACCTTTGACAAAGAGAGCGGGAATTCATGATAAAACAGAAGATAATTATTCCCTTCCTCTTTTTCCGTCACAAAATAGCCCGGCGAAATCTCATAGATCACTCTTGTGGGATTCTGTTTTTCCGCCGCCAGCTTTACCAGATAGTAAGCGTCAATCCCATATTCGCCGCCGACGCAGACATTATGACCGCTGCGCCCGGTGATTTCCTCCATCGAATCCGGGTCGATGTTCATTTTCCCGTGGGAATCTCCCACAATGATATCATCATACTGGGTCGTGCTGATCGCATGGATGTCGCTGCGGATAAACGTGCAGGGATACAGTGCCAAATCCAGCGCGACGATCAGAAGTGCAAAAACTGCCAGCACCACAATCGTCTTAACTATCGTTCGTTTTCGCTTCGGCTGCTGCTCCGTTTGCGACACCTCTGAATTTTCCATAATCGTTTCTTTTTTTTCTGGCCCGCCAGTAAACTGCTGCGGGGAAATACTCTCAAAATTGCGCATAAATAAATCCTTTCACCGCGGCTGTTGAGCCAAATAAACCGATCGACAGAAGCAACAGGAAATAAACAGCGGCTGTCGCCGGAAGAGGCAGCTTCGCAAGCGACTCCCGTATCCGGATTCCTCTCTCCTGCAATACCTCCACTGTAAACAGAACCACACACCCGCAGACAATGATCAGCAGCGCGTATGGTGTAAAGCTGAGCCCATCCCGCCCCGCCGGTATGGTAAGCAGCACGGCCGGCTGAAAACTGGTCAGCGTGCTTTTCATCATCGAAAGCGCCGCACGCACAGAATCTGCCCGGTCAAAATACATACGAGTGAGAGTCAGAAACATTGTCCGGATAAGCATGAACGCAAAATACCAGCGTTCCTTTCCGGTGATATGCAATGCCTTTTTCCACTCCCGATACTGCCCCGCAAGCAGCTCGCTCGTACCGATAATCAGGCCATTGTAAAGGCCATAGACCACATATTTCCATTGCGGCCCGTGCCAGACGCCGACCGCCAGAAACACGATGATATCCGCCAGAGCAATCGGCAATACCCTTCCGGTCTTTCTGCCGAATGTCTTTTTCGCCCATTTCGAGAACTTCGCCATCCATCCGGACAGAGACACCGGGTAAAACAGATACTCCTTCATCCAGTTCCCCAGGGTGATATGCCAGCGATGCCAGAAGTCTGACATGGAAGTCGCGAAAAACGGCCGCCGGAAGTTTTCTTCCAGTGTAATGCCAAACATCTGCGAAAGCCCGATCACGACGTCCATGGCACCAGAGAAATCCGCATACAGCTCAATCATGTAGAAGATCGCCCCAAACAGAGCCACGCCCTGATACAGATCCGGCGTATCAAAGATGGCGTCCACAAAAACCACCGCCCAGTCCGCGATCACCATTTTTTTAAAGAATCCCCAGAGCATCCGCTCGGCGCCTCTTACCAGGTTCTCCCGCTTCAGGCTGTGCGGCTCGTAAAGCTGATGCGCCAGCAGACTGTAGCGGCCGATCGGCCCCTGCATCAGCTGCGGAAAAAAGGAGACAAACAGGGCATATTTAAGCGGATTTTTCTCCGCCTCGATCCTTTTCCAATAGACATCCAAAAGATAACCCGAGGACTGGAAGGTATAAAAAGAAAGCCCAAGCGGGAGAACCAGATCCATCCCCCGCAGGCTTGTATGGAATAGCGCATTGACATTGTCCAGAAGGAAGCCGGTATATTTCAGGAAACACAGCATCCCCAGATTGAGAAGCAGCGCGGGAACCAGAACCCATTTTGCCTTCTTTGGCTCATATCCCTTTTCATAAAAGTAAGCAATCAGCCGCGCCGCCGCAAACGTAACAATCGTAGAAAAAAGCAGATATCCCGTAAGCCGGATTCCGCCCATTATGTAATAAATATAGCTGAACAGCAGCAAAACAGCCCAGCGAACCCTCGCCGGGGCGAGGTAATAAACCAGCAGACTCGCCCCAGCAAGCAGAAGAAATTGATTCGATACCAGTGACATGCTTTTTTAGTTTAAAACCCCTCCGGTGAGACACGCGTCGTCAGTAGCTGGTGTTTCCGTTGTGCCAGAGCTGCTGTCAGCCGCTGAAGACGCCGCTGCTGCAGCTGCTGCCGCCGCTTGCGCCGCCGCGTCCTGTGCTGCTGCTTCCTGCGCACTCGCTTCCGCATCCACCGCGGCCTGTGCCTCCGCCTCATCTGCCGTCAGATAACGCGCGGCAACATACCCGGTTGTCTCTCCCTGCTTTATCTGGAACCACGTCGATGTCCCGCCGAGGACTTCCACTTCACTTCCCCGATCGACATAGCCCAGTGCCTCTGAAGAACCATCCGCCTCTTCACGAATCGTCACCGACCCGGTCGCGTACATCGTCACCGACTCTTCCAGCGTAATCTCATCCGCTGTTTCATAGAAATATTTCGCGTCGCCATTTGCGTCCGTTCCATAAAGGAAGAAAAATCCCAATTTCTCCGTCAGCGTAAGATCCGTCAAAGCAGTCAGTTCCGATTCTTCCGATACTTCAAACGCATGCTCGGTTCCATCCTCCTGCGTAAACACAAGAGTCAGTCCCGCCTGCTCCTCTGCCGTCGCTTCCGCATTATCCGCATCCGCTTCCGTCTGATCGCTCTCATCCGTTTCCCCGGTCAATTCTCCCGCAGATACCTCACTCAGGGCAATCCCCGTCTCATTCATAATCGTCAGCGTCGTCTCACCCAGAGTCACTTCTACTTCCGTCGGCTCAACAGCCTCTGCTTCCTCCGCTGCCGTTTCTGTCTCCATCTCTGTAGCCGCCGCCTCCGTTTCTTCCTCAGCGAAAGCAAACGTACCAGTGCCGACAGCACCAGATACGCCAAGCGCAGCCGCCAGTAAAATACTTCCCGCTTTTGTTGCAAGTCTTTTTTTCATGTCCTTTTCCCTTCCCGTTTTCATTATGTTCATTCGATTATCTTTTATTCAAAATAACCGCTCACAGATCGCCATTCCTCTTCCATGCTGTATGAAACGATTTTTTACGCCAGTCCACAGCCTTGCGTCTCTGTTTTGCGTCAGCCGCCGGCTGCATCCTGTCATCATTTCAGCAGCTTCTTCTTTGATGAATAATACGTATACTGTAACTTTGTCCCCGTCTTTGTATAAGTCATCTTATAACCACTGTGGGCACTCGTATTATTATTCAACGTGTGCTGCACATAGGCGAAATTCGGATCGTACACATAGGTTGTCCCTTTTAATTCAATCGTGACCCACGCATGGTTCGCCAGAATCACGCTTCCGTCTTCGTTATATCCCGAAACGATGTAACCCGTGACAAACTTCGCATCATATCCCAGCACCTTTGCCATCTGGTAAAACGTAGCCGCCATCACGTTACAGTCACCCTTTTTGTTCTTAAACCCGTAAATCGAATAGTAGGCAGCCTTTGTCTGACCGGACGCGGGCGTTCCGCAGTCTGCCCGATAAGCAATCTGTGTCGAGCACCAGGTAAACGCTTTTTTCAGAGTCTTGCTGTTCGTGCTTGCCCGGCCGATTTTTTCCAGCATAATGCCCGCGCGGCCGGCCGCTTCGCTTACTTTTTTGCAGACACCCTTTGTACTGATCTTATAATAATTGCCGTCAATCTTAATTCCCAGCTTGTCCTTCACAAGTTCGCCGTTTTTATAATAATACAGCTTGCCATTCTTTGTGATCAGACCATTTTTTACAGTCGAAGAAGCCGTCTCGGAAGCCGCTGTACTTGTAAACGCCGGAGCCGCGCACAGCGTCACCAGCATACTCAAAAGCAGCAGAAATGTCCATTTTCGGATTCCTTTCATCGCTCATACCCTCCCTTTCTTCTGTCACTCCTGCCTGTCATCCGTCGTCAGGCACGGAGAAACGATTTATCTGCCATACACGCTTCGTCTGCCTGCCGCACACAGGCTGAGCCACAGAGCCAGCGTTCCTGCATCAGTCCGCATAGATCGCGTACACCGTCTCTGTCGTACCGTCTGGCGCGCGCAGTCCATATACCGTAAAGTGATCATAAACCAGTGTAATGTCTGTGTATCCAAGATACAGGCAGCTGCTGCTCTCTGTCCTCTTATTCGGCGTCCCCAGAAGCTTTACAAGCTTCGCCAGATCCGCGCCTTCCTTTGCGGCTTTGCGGAGCTTCGCGGTCTTCGTTGCGTTGTACACGCCCTTCGAGCTGAAATAATACAGCTTTCCGTTATCTTCGCATACATATGCACCTACCGCCATACGCGCTTTCGTATCAAAGCCATATTTCTTTCCATTAATCGTCTTCACCTTAATATTATAGGTCGCATTTGTCGAAGTCGTCGCCATCACAGCTACGCCCTTGGAGTTAAAATAATACCGGTTGCTCGTCGTTTTTCCGCTTGCGGAAGTCTTGGTCACCGTCCTCCAGGCATTGGTCACCTTCACGCCGTCCTCATAGTAATAATACTTTCCGTTTTTCTTCACCAGGCCTTCTTTCGTCGCCGCCTGCGCCGTCACCGTCGTCAGCCCCAGGCTCTCCGAAACAACCGTTGTCTGCATCATTGCCAGACAGAGAAACAAAATCAGAAATCGCTTTAAAACATTTTTCATTTTTTCTTCCCTCCGTTCATTATTTTTCTATTTTAACATGTAACGCCGGTTTCGAAGTATAATAGCTGCTGTATGAAGCGCCATAATATTTCGAATAACTCTTCGCCTGCGCAAACAGCGGGTCATAAACCAGTCCGTTGATCTCGCACCATCCGTGCGCCCCAGACCCCGTACTGTCCGAGCATACATAGACCTCCGTATAGCCGATCGCCACCGCCAGGTAAGCAAGTGCGCAGGCATCCGCGAAGCAGTTCCCCCGTCCGTAGAGGAAATGGTCATTCGCGTGGTCCGCCGTCCATCCCGGATAATTAAACCCAACCGTCATGGTCGCATAGTTTTTCGACATCACCCAGTTAAAACAAACTTTCAGCTTCTCTGCCTGTGTCATATTCGAAGTCGTAATGCTTTCCGCAATCGCCTCCGCGCGGAGCATCGTCTGAAATTCTTTCACAGCCACCGAATCCATTTTCTCACCGGTGGAATTATAGTAAACTCCATCCACGATCCAATGCTCCAGCACTCCGTCGCTGTCCGCGTAATAGGTATCACTGCCAACCGTCACAGTCCCGGTCTGCAAGATTCCTTTTGTATTATAATAATAAGATTTTCCACTGATTTTGTTCAATCCAACGGAGCGTAGACCAGTCGAGTTGAAATAGTAGTTTCCAGTTGAAGCGGTGCCCA
>JAJPXU010000138.1 GCA_021205305.1 Lachnospiraceae bacterium | reverse complement strand
GTATGCAACAGGCGGTACCGGGCGAAGAATCGAAGAAGTGACGAATCTTAAAGTATACAAGTTTCTGCCGGGCAGCGTCGGCGGAGACAAGCAGTTTATGGACATGATCATACGCAACAGCATGGACATGGTGATCTTCTTTTACAACCCGATCACAGCCAGCCCGAATGACCCCGATATTTACGCGATCTCCAGGTGCTGTGACGAGTACAACATTCCGATTGCGACGAACATCGCGACCGCCGAATCCCTGGTTCTGGGACTTGCAAGAGGGGATCTGGACTGGAGACTGAACATCCGCTCGGATGATGTGTAAGAGATAGAGTCTGGCGACAGCCGGAAATATTCCCTGCGCGGCCGTACGCATCAATCGAGTAGGAGACAGCTCGTCGGCTCCTACTCGCCCGCGCGGGCCGGGTGCGGCATAAGCCGCAAAACACCTTGCCCGGCCCTGCGCATAAAAAAGGCAGCCCGACGGTAAGATTATCTTCTCCGTGAACTGCCTTTTCTTTTCATGGATTAAAGATCAACGCTTCCGGATACTTCTCCGTTTATCACATAGTAAGCCTTATTTTCTTCCGGCTTCAGATAAAGAGTAATTGTCGCGATGTCGCCGACTTTATTCTTCATTTCTTTCGTCCAGATCTCTTTTACCTGCTTCACCAGTTCATCTTTATTGATCTCTTTGCCTGCGTACTGAAGATATACCTCTTCTTTCAGCGGTTTCTTTGTTGCCTTCGCGACTGCTTTCTTCGCTTCTGTCGTCATCGTGTCTGCCTTTTTCGCCGCTTCCTTTACAGCAACGACAGCATCCTCTGTGGCCTTCTTAGTAACTTTTTTCGCGGAAGCGGTCGCTTTCTTTGCGGTCTCTAAAGCTTCCTCAACGATTTCATCCGAACTCTTTTTTGTTCTTGGCATTTTTCAGTCCTCCAATTTTTCATTTTAACAAGATTAAAACAGTATCAGGCTGCTTGTATCAGAATTGTCCGGTCTTATTTCTTCTTATTGTAAATATAACTCTGTACATCGCAATCATATAATAATTGTTCAAACATTACAAGACTAATTTTTCCCAAAATTAAGAAAGAAATATTCTCATTTCCATCTAAAACAACGATGCAGGAAAAACCTGTCACTCAAAATATTGTGCAAAACGAAGGAAATCGGCCGGGTCAGAGGCTGATTTGCCCTCCCTGCCTCTCTCGCTGTTTTTGGTAAATAGCTTTTATTTCCTGATGCTCCGGAAGGGAAAGCTCCGGATCTTCTGCTATGATTTTGCCCACTGCTTCATTCGCCAGCTGCAATACATCCGCGTCTGCATAGACATCGGCCAGCCGGAAATTCATCAGACCGCTCTGGCGGATTCCGAACAGTTCCCCCGGACCGCGCAGCTGCAGATCCTTCGCAGCGATCTCGAATCCGTCATTTGAATGATTCAGGATATCCAACCGTTCTGCCACTTCACTGCTTTTTCCGCTATGAAGGAAAATGCAATAAGACTGTGCCTCCCCACGTCCGACGCGGCCGCGCAGCTGATGCAGCTGGGCAAGGCCAAAACGCTCCGCATTTTCTATCAACACGACAGTCGCATTTGGCACATTTACACCTACCTCCACTACCGTCGTGGAGACTAATACCTGAATCTCATTGCGAAGGAAGCGCCCCATAACTTCATTCTTTTCCATTGGCTTCATACGACCATGCAGATATTCCACCTGAATATCTGCCGGGAGAGCCTTACGGATGGTTTCTGTATATTCCATGACATTTTCAGCGTCCAAAAGATCGCTCTCTTCCACCATCGGGCAGATGACATAGGCCTGATGCCCCAGCCGTACCTGCTTTTCAATAAAATCCCATGCTTTGGGGCGCCAGGAAGGTCCCACAACACAATTTTTAATCGGCAGACGGTTTGCCGGCATCTCGTTTAAAACAGAAATATCAAGATCTCCGTAAAGGATAACCGCAAGAGTCCGTGGAATCGGGGTCGCACTCATGACAATGGTATGCGGCGCGCTCCCTTTCTGTGCGAGAGTTTCTCTCTGACGCACGCCAAATCTGTGCTGTTCATCTGTGATGACCAGCGCCAGCGCGTGATAGACGGCTTTCTCCTGAATCAGCGCATGTGTACCAATCACGATGGATGCTTCGCCTGACTCCATCCTGGCGTACGCCTCCCGCTTCTGTTTGACCGTCATAGAACCGGTCAGCAGCAGAGCCTTGTAGGGAAGCCCGCTCTGTTCCAGAAGCGCGCACACGGAATCATAGTGCTGCGCAGCAAGTACTTCGGTCGGCGCCATCAGGGCACCCTGATACCCATTTTCCGCCACAGTCAGAAGTGCCAGCACAGCCAGAATCGTCTTGCCGGCGCCGACATCCCCCTGAATCAGCCGCACCATGACCTTCTCTCCCTGCAATTCGCGCAGCAGATCGGCCCATACTTTTTTCTGTGCGCCGGTAAGCCGGTAGGGAAGCGATGCAATCAGCTGATCCGCGGCTCCCTGTGCGCGAATATGAAAAGAATGCGTCTCCTGTTCTCTGTGATCTTTTAAGGATTGCAGCTGAAGCAGAAAAAAGAAAAACTCATCAAAGGCCAGACGGCGCCGGGCAGTCTGAAGTGAATGAAAGTCATCCGGAAAATGCATCTGTGAAACAGCTTCCGTCCAGGGGCAAAGGTGATACTGATTTCTCAGTTCTTCCGGCAGATAATCCGCAAAAACGGCTGAGGACTTTTTCTCGCCGGATTTGCCGGAAGCAGCCCCTTTGGCAGGTTCGGCGCCATTCTCCATAGCTTCTGGAAGCCGCAGTGTATGCAAGGCCTGCTTCACGGCTTTTTGCACCATCCGCACGGTCATTCCTTTTGTAAGGGAATAGACGGGCTGTAAGGTAGTAGTCAAAGCCTTATACTGTTCTTCCTGAAAAACAGCCGCCTGCTCGATGAGCAGGCGTTTTCCTTTTTTCTTTGTCTTGCCGCGAAAAATATACGTCACTCCCGTGCGAAGAGAGTTTTTCAGGTAAGGCATATTGTACCAGGTCAGCAGCACTTCTCCGAGCCCGTCCGAACAAGAGGCAGTGGAAATGCTCTTTCCTCCGTAGTATCGGTTCACAAGCGGAGCGGTCAGCTCTCCTTTGATGGAGACAACCTCATCCTGGGGTAACTGCAGCATGGGGAGCGGCTCCTCATAACACTCATAAGCACGCGGATAATAAGAAAGCAGATCACCGACCGTTTCAATTCCTACTGTTTCAAATAAATGTTTTGTTTTTTCGCCGATTCCCTTCAGGGAATCGAGCGGTGATTCGAGATTCATGGAATCCTCCAAATTGCATCATGGAAACACCGCAGCGTTTCCGCATACCTGACTGTTTTATTCTACCGATATGATATAGTAGTAAATCGGCTGTCCGCCGTAGTTCAGCTCGACGTCACAGTCCGGAAAACGCGCAGAAACGCGCTCTGCCAGCACATCGGCTTCTTCTTTTTTCATATCTTCCCCATAGTAAATACTGATCAGTTCGGCCTCGTCTGTCATCATCTCCGCAATGGTTTCCTCTGCCACCTGGGTCGTGTCTTTTCCGACCGCCAAAATCGAGTGATCGCCGACCCCCATGATATCTCCGGCCGAGATTACTTTGTTCTCAATATGCGTATCCCGCACCGCGTAAGTCACCTGTCCGGTGCGCACATTGTCAATCTCCAGCTCCATCACCATCGCATTTTCTTCCGGCGACTTTTCCGGCACATAATTGATCACCGCGGTAATCCCCTGCGGGACAGTTTTCGTCGGGATCACAAAAATATTCTTATCCTTTGTCAGAGACTTTGCCTGGTTTGCCGCAAGGATGATATTTTTATTATTGGGCAGGATAAAAATATTTTTCGCATTCACCTGGGCTATCGCATTCAGCATATCCTCTGTACTGGGATTCATGGTCTGGCCGCCCTCAATCAGACAATCAACGCCAAGGTCGCGGAAAATATCAGCGATACCATCCCCAATCGATACAGAAATAAATCCTGTCTCTTTCATTTCCACAATCTTGGGCATATCCGGAAGCGCGAACGGATCCGCACTGGACGTTTCCCCGGTCGAATGAGCCTTATCCTCATTTTTGCGCTCTACAGTCTCTGGCATAGAAGACAGATGCTCCATTCTTGTATTGACAATCCGGATCTGGGTCAATTCTCCCAGCTTTAACGCTTTCTGAAGCACGCGGCCAGGATCGTTTGTCAAAAGATGAATATTCACGCGGCCGTCAGCCGGAACCAGCGACACCGCATCACCGATGGCTTCCAGATACGTCCGCAGCCCAAGCTCTGCATCTGCCGTGTACTCTGTCTCCGGAACAAGCTGAAACTGTGTGTCATACACAAGCGAAGATATCGTCCCGGCGGATGCCGGCGTATCTTTCCCTGTTTCCTTTCCCGGATCTGCAGCATTCTCGGAAGATATGGAAGGCCCCTGCGCATCGCCCTCTTCCGCCGCCGGAACATCGATGCCGCGATACGCATCAAATGCTCCTTTTAATACCTGTACAAGTCCCTGACCGCCAGAATCGACCACTCCGGCTTCTTTCAGCACCGGCAAAAGCTCCGGTGTCTCATTCAGCACTTCCTCTGTACGCTTAAGGATCTCGCCCATCAAAGTTTCAAGATCAATATCCGGATTCTCTTCAATCATCTCTGCTGCACGCTCTGCTCCGCCTCTGGCAACGGTAAGAATCGTGCCTTCCTTTGGCTTCATGACTGCCTTATAGGCGGTCTCTACCGCCTTCTGAAACGCCGCGGTCAGGATAACCGGGGTGATTTCCTGCTCCGTGCGGATCACCTTGGTAAACCCACGCAGCAGCTGGGAAAGGATCACGCCTGAATTCCCCCGTGCTCCGCGCAGGGAACCAGAAGAAACCGCCTTCGATAAGGACTCCATCGTCAGCGAATCCAGGGCGGATACTTCTCTGACTGCTGACATAATGGTAAGTGTCATATTCGTACCCGTGTCGCCGTCCGGTACCGGAAATACATTGAGTTCATTGATCCATTCTTTTTTTGACTCAAGATATCTGGCTCCGGCCAGAAACATTTTCGCGCAGAGTTCTGCGTTGATTGTATTCGTACTCACTATCTTGATCCTCCATCCATCAGTCAATCACACGTACGCCTTCGACGTACATATTGATCTTCTCAACTTCCATACCGGTGAACTCCTCCACACGGTATTTCACGCTGTCGAACAGATTATCCGCAACAGCCGAAATACTCACCCCATAGGCTACTATCACATGGAAATCAATCGTAATCTTGTTGTCCTCAATTCTCACACTCAGTCCGCGCTCCAGACTGTCTCTTTTCAGAAGCCGTACCAGACCGTCTTTCACATTCACGATGGCCATACCGACAATCCCAAAGCATTCAACCGCAACGCTTCCCGCATAAGTAGCGATGACATTCGGATCAATCACTATGGAGCCAAGCTCATTATTCATGCGTCCCTTCATAGACAGGAACCTCCTCTATCTTCTTTCTGGTTAGCAATCATCCCTTATTCACACTCCGGCCACACGTATGCTGCTGATACCGGATGTGATCTACAACAACACTCTCTACATTCTACCAGAAAAGCAGATATTTGCAACCAAATTTTCTTTAATTTTTAATTTTATGCTTGCAAATCCCTCCTGCATCTGGTAGAATGTGATTTGTTGTGAGTCTCTAAGAAGGAAAAAGGTTATTTCTTACTGACGGAGACTTAGTTTAAGGCAAGGAGGTGCAGTCATGGCAAGATGTGCTATTTGTGATAAATCCGTACATTTCGGTAATCAGGTGAGCCATTCACACAGAAGGAGTAATAAAATCTGGAAGTCAAACATCCAGAAAGTCAAAGTGAAAACTGGTGCAACTTCTGCTAAGAGAATGTATGTATGTACTGGATGTCTGAGATCCGGTAAAGTAGAGAGAGCATAATAGTGCGTGAAGCACGAAAGAACAGCAGGCTGATTCATGATTGTATGAGTTGCCTGCTGTTTTTGTTTTCTCACCCCATAAAGAGATTATATCCCATCAACAGCAGAAACAGGATCAGAAGAACACTGATCAGAACGCTGTCGAGTATCATCTCCACAATCATCCCAAGTCCAACCCAAAATAAGGTATATCCTGCCAGTCTCCGCATAAAACATCAAATCCAGCTTATTCAGCGGGTTCAAAGTCAGATTGACTCACCGTCGGGGCGGTTGTCGGCTGCGTTCTTTGAATTCGCTGCTCTTTCTGTAGTATATGCGGCAAAAGAAAAAACGATGCGTCTCCGCTTAAAAAACAGACGCTTCCTCAGACGCCGTATGAATGGCCTCGTCTACCTCTGGGTCGGAATCGTCATTCCCTCTCTGCCCCGGCATAAATTTATTTACAATATCCGGCACCATATCCAGAACTTTCGTAACGGCATCCTGATTTTTCACATTGACCAGTTTTGTCGTACCATTTGAAATGACAAGCACCGCACTCGGAGAAATCTTACCTCCCATTCCGCCGCCGCCCGCGTTTTTCTTTTCTTCCGACTTTGCAGAGGCGGCCACGCCAAAAGCAACGTCAACCAACGGGAGGATAATTGTATCCCCAACGGTAATCGGATCCCCCACGACTGTCTTCGTCGTAAGAAAGTCATCCATTCCTTTAAATAATGATGCTACTGTGTTCTGAAAATTTTCAGCCATACGAAAAACTCCTTTCTATGAAACGTTCACTTATCTGCGGAACGCATGGATAAGCCTGCGCAGCTTCTTATTGAAAAATGCCCACCACGCAAAATGAATCAGATGAATCAGACGGATATGGCCGCGAATCGTCAAATCCATCTCCAGCGTGGTATCCGTAAACTGCGGTTCAAGGTCCAGCTCCCCGCAGCTTGCCGGAAGCAGCAGATACAAAACACCGGTCAGTTCACCCGTAAATGCCGGATCTCCAGTACCAAAGCGCAGATAACCGCTTCCCTTTCTTACCCGGAAATGACGCAGCAGCCGCTTCACCTGCGCCCAGACATCCAAAAGTACCTTTCGGGCCTGATATTTTTCTATTTTTCGGAGAAAGCGATTCATCTTTCTCTTCATTTGCTCCGGCTTTTGCAAAAGTTTTTTTCCTTTTTGTGCCAGGCGTCTTACCGCATTCGGTATCTGCTTTATTTTATCACAAAGTCCTCGAAGTTTATACAGAATGGAATGAATTTTCCCGAAATTCTGTTTCCCTTGCTTCTCCGGTATTTCCTGCTTCTCCTTTTCTTTCCTCTCACGCAAGGGAGCAGCCTCGCGTTCGATCCGCTCTTCCGGTGCAGGCGATTCTGTTTTTTCCATCCGGTTCGCCTGTTCTGTCTGTCTGACTTCTTCCGTCTGCTCAACATCTTTGACCGGTTCACCCTGCACAGTGTTTTTTGTCCGTCCGGACTTTCCTGCCCGGCTGTCTTGCTCTCTCTGTCCGCCCTGTTTGGCCTGTCTGGTTTTTGTCCTCCGCCTTCCTGTCTGTTTTTCTCCGGCATGCCTTTTTTCTGCTTTTTTCTGTTTTCGCTTCTGAAAAAAAGCGCGTACCGCCATCGGGTCAATGCCCAGAATCCGGATCTGTACCCCAGTCCGTAAATTGGAAAGGCCGGAAAGTGGATTTTTCTCGTCATCCGGGTCTGAACCGCTTTCGGAAGATCGCTCCCCAGAAGTCTTCTCCTGGACAGACGGCGGAAGTCCCACGAAAGCATCTACCGAAATCAGATGAAGCAGCCAGCTGATTTTCACCTCTCCGTGTTTCCTGACATCCGTAAATGCCGCTGAAACGCGATAGCGGATCGGAGCAAACAGAATGGCAAGAAGCAGCGCCAGCACCAGCAAAACCAGCGCCAGAAGCAAAACACCAGCCACTTTCAATATTGTCAGTATCACATGAAGTATCATTCTTTCATCCGAAACCTTTCCTGAGCCTTTGTTCGGTGTATTATCAAATGATTCGAGTGACAGAAAGGGATACTGCCACGATTTGTCTCCGTCTGTCATCTGTTATCCGATTCGTGCGAGGAAATAACTTCGCAGATCCGCCCTCTGTGTTTCCCCATATACCTGCTCTGTCATTTGCACAAGAAGTTCCTTCGCTTCTGTTTTGCCGGAGGCAATTCCCAATATGGCAACAGAAGAAATATCCGGAACGGTTTCTCTCAGGCAGCGCTGCGGAACGATTTCCAGCTGATTGTGCGGGGCATCCGCGCGAAGCACGATCAGGTAAAGCCCGGGAACCATCTTTTCTGCTTCAACCATACGCATGATTTTTCTTTTTTTCTCCATAAGCGTCTTTCCGATATAAAGGTTCCGATACCAGTTCACTTTGATTTCCCCGCTTTCACTAAGAAAAAAGCCGACATCCCACACTGCTGCGGAATCCCGGCATCATTCCCTAAAACCTGAAATCTCCCTGCTCGTCCCGGCGACATTAAAAGTATTTTCGGTTTCCCCAAAGATTGTTCTTTTTTAAGTTCAGATACTCGCTGTATGCTTTCTCCAAAATCATCTTCTCATTCGAAAATCGAAGCAAATGATACGCTTCATGATACTTATAATATCCCGAATCAATAAAATACTCTTCTCGCTGTGGTTTGCTGTAATAACTGTCCGCCATCATCAAATACCAATGGACGTCTTTCGACACGATATCGTCCGGTACACTGAACGTGTACTGGCTCTTCCCGACATACTTGATGATAGCCGCCTTGACTCCGGTTTCCTCCAAAACTTCGCGTGCCGCGGTTTCCTTGAAATCCTCGCCTTCTTCAACCGTTCCCTTCGGCAGAACCCAGCCTTCGTACTTATTCCTGTAGCTCTTATACAGAACAAGTACCTTCCCCCTGAAAATCACCACACCGCCACAGCTAATTGCTTCAATCATTGCAACGCCTCCTGTTTGCGTGTGACCCAATTCTGGTAACAGCTCCGAATCACATAGAAATTGTTACCATTTTTGAATGAACTGTCCTCAGTATAACTCTTTTTTTCAAAACACGCAACCAGAAAATCATTCTGCAACGTAATTATAATATGCCTGAAATACCTGCGAGGCAATGGGCACCGCGGTATCACTTCCCGCGCCTCCGTCCTCCGCGATCACAACCACAACCAGATCCGCATCGCCATTGTCATCGTAAGAATAACCAACAAACCAGGAATGCGTGCCTCCATTGCTGTCCGAGCCATACTCTGCGGAGCCGGTCTTGCCTGCCACGGTAAAATCATACCAGCCAAGAGAGGTCGCTGTCCCGCTGATAACAGTTTCTTCCATGTATTCCTGCAGAATACTGGCCTCATCCGCCGTCATGAGACGTTTGTACCTGGAGGATCTGGTTTCAGATACCAATGTACCGTCGTTGGCTTCAATGTAATCTACCAGATACGGCCGCATCATGATACCGTCATTTGCCACCGTAGCCGTAATCAGAGCCATGTGAAGCGGCGTTACCAGCGTTTCCCCCTGTCCGATCGCTGTCTGCATAATCTCGCCGTAGGAAGCGCCGTCGCTCAGTGTAAACTGAGAGGTACTATGCTGCAGTGTTGTCGGCAGAGACGTATTAAATAAAAATTCTTCGCAGATCTCCGCCAGACTGCCCGTCTCCAGATTGAGTCCGATGCTGGCAAATGTGGTATTACAGGACTTCGCAAACGCCGTTTTTAAATCTACTATGCCATGTACTTTGCTATTGTAGCAATGAATGGAAGCACCGCTCTCCTCATATGTTCCTTCGCAGTTAAATGTAAAATCCGTATAGGTTGTCGGATTTTCACGGATATAAGCCAGCGTCGTCAGTATCTTGAACGTAGAGCCGGGCGGATATAGTCCCTGTGTCGCACGGTTCAGCAAAACACTGCTGGAACTGTCGTTAACGACGCTCTCCCAGATATCCTCGATTGCATTCGGGTCAAAGTCCGGCTTGGATACCATCGCAAGTATCTTTCCCGTAGAAGGCTCCAGGGCAATCACAGCGCCATTATAACTGCCAAGCGCACTGTAGGCTGTCTGCTGCAAGGTCACATTCAACGTCGTATAAACGGAATCCGCCAGCTGTTTTTCATCCTCGGATTCCTCCCGCAGCTGCGTAAGAACAGATGTGTGCGAAGTCATCAGGTCAGAATTGCTGGTGGATTCCAGTCCTGATTTTCCGTTTGAAGAATAACCAATCACATGAGCAAACACATTCCCGTACGGATAGATTCTGGTTTCCGTGCCGTCTTCCGCCACACTGGTATAAGCCAGGGTCTGGCCGTCAGAAGAGTAAATGGATCCGCGAATGTATTTGTCTTCGTTGGCGTCCTGCTTGGTATTATACGCATTCGCGTTCAGAGAATCGGCTTTCCAGACATTCAGATATACCAGGTAACCGATCATCATAACAAATAAAAGCACAAACACATATGTAACAATGCCAAGTTCTGTATTTCGTCCTTTGCTGTTTACCGGCTCTGTATCCTGTTCAAAATGAACCTCCCGCACTTTTATCGGGGTCTTCTGTTCCCGGTCGGATTTCCTTTTTTTCTTTCCGCGCGGCGTCTTTATTTCCATTTAAATCCCCCCATCAATCTTCCTGGCGGTCCGATTTCCTTCCGCGCAGGAAGCTGCGTTTATTCGCTTTGCTTTTTGTATCACTGCCTGATGAACTTCTGTTCTGCGGGTATCCATTCTGCGTGTTTCCGTCCGGAGGATATACGCTGCTGTATACATCCATATTTTGACTGGGATAACTGTTTGTTCCATATGAGCCGGGATATCCCATCCCAGGCCCGTAATAACTGTTCGGTCGTGGAGGACGCCCCGGCTGTCCGGCCATTCGCTTTTGCTGTTCCTGGGCAATCCGCTTCGCTTCTTTTTCCTCACGGACGGCCTCTTCATCCGTTCGCAGCATGTAGAGTCCCTGCACGATCGCAAACATAATCAGCGTACTTAAAACGGAACTGCCGCCATAGCTGACCAGGGGCAGCGTCACACCCGTCAGGGGGATCAGCTTAATCGTACCTCCGATAGTCAGAAAAACCTGGACAGCGTAGGTCGTGCCAAGGCCGACCGCGACTAACCGATAATAGCGGTTGGTCAGCTGCATCCCGATATTTACAAACATGATAAAGCAGCTCATGCAGATCAGAATCAGGCAAATACCAAAAATCCCGCCGAGTTCCTCCACAATCGCGGCAAAGATCATATCCTGTTCCACTACAGGAATCGCGGTCGGCGATCCTTGAAACAGACCCGTTCCAAACCAGCCGCCGGCAGCGATTGAAAACAGAGCCTGCGCGACCTGATAGCCTTTTACCTGGTAATCCGCGAAAGGATCCAGCCAGGCCTGCACACGGGTACGCACATGAGAAAACAGAAAATACGCGCCCACTCCACCCACACTGCCAGCCAGAATCCCGGCCAGCGTATAGAACGGATTCTTTGTAGCAATGAAAACCATCACCAGATAAGTGACAAAGAAAATCACCGCACTTCCAAGGTCTTTCGAAACCACAAGAATCAGGACATGAGCCGCCGCCAGCACGGTCGCAATCGCAACTCGCTTAAAGTCCTTCGCATGCTGCAGAAGACCCGCAATCGCAAATACATAGACGATTTTCACGAATTCAGATGGCTGGAACGTAAAGCTGCCAATGGAAATGGAAAGCTTTGAGCCATAAGTGGTTCGCGCCGCCACTGCGACCAGACCCAGAAGGCCGATGCCCAGAAGCGTATAAGCATAGTACATCTTTGTAATGAAACGAAGCTTGCGGATAATCACAGGGATCAGCAGAGCCAGAACCGTCGCTGCCACTGCGATGATAAACTGTTTCACACACTCATCGTAATCCAGGCGTGCGATCATGATAAAACCAATGGACAAAAGCATACACATATTATTGATCAGCAGCCGGGACGCCATCGGGTAAATGACACGAAACAGAATCAGCGTGAGCAGCAGATACAACACCTGCGCCCCATAAAAGAGAATCACCTCAAACTCACCCAGCTGAATGTAAATCAGGGCATAGGCAGCAAAATGCATAAAAAACATCAGCATATTCTGGCGCAAAAACAGATACTGCCGTGCCTCTTCGTCTTTCTTGCGAAAAACCGTATAACACTGCAGCGTATAAAGTGCCATAAGAATAATCATCAGATATTTAGCTACCTGATAGAGCAAACTGACCATGACTACTCCACTCCCCTTTTAAAGTGTCCTCTTGTTCCCTCAGTATCAAATGTCTTCTGCCCACTGTGCTCCAGGCTGTCTTCTTCCTGCGCCGGAAAGCCAAACTGCCGCCCGTATTCATTCAGGACACGCATGGCTTCCTTCTTTGTCTCTATTGTAAAAGCAATCCGCAAAAAAGACGGATGCAGTTTCCGAATCTCCTCCCGGCAGCTGGCAAGCCGCAGCGGGATGGAATTATAAATTGTATTTGTGCAGAACGGACAACGGGTCAACACCGGAAAACGAACGTTCTTCCGATCCAGCAGAAATACAATACTGCTCTTCGGCGCATCACTTTCCCGTCTGCTCCTTGTAGCCTCCTGCAGGCATCCAACCGTATTTTTTCGCACGCACTGGGCTGACTGCATCAACGGCTGATAGCCATAAATGACAAGTTCACTGTCCACAGCATCCATGCACTTAAGTTCATGTCCGTTCAGCTCTGCCGGAAAGGTAAAACGAGAAATGCATTCTTCTCGAAGCAGCGCTCTCGATTCGCTGTTAAAGGAATACAGGCAGTCTTCTGACGCAAATCGGGTATCCGGAAAGGAACGTCTGAAATATTCCAGCTCGTCCACGGACGAAACCAAAATCCCATCCATATCAAAAAGCAGCGACCGGATGGAAGGATGCTCCAGCTGCCTGCGTCCGGCCTCCCGCAAAACGGGCGGCGCGACAACATAGCACAAAAGCCCCAACTGATGTAAAATATCCAGTTTTTCCGCGAGCAGCCGACAGCTTCTTTCTGCCTGGCCATTCGAGGCCGCTGTAAAAAACAGCAGCGAATCCAGATAAACGGTATCAAAAACGTCGGAAACGGAAAAGTCTTTTTTATTTTGCACATCCAGCCACTCAATCACGGCATTCAGCTGCTCCATTGTCGTGGTCAAAAAATTGATCGCAGGCACAGGCCGTGAATCAGCTGCAAAAGAAGCTGACTTCTTCGTGTTCGGTTCTTTCTTCAAAGGAAAACTCATTTCCGGAGCATCGCTCCTGATACGTGCTCCTCTCTCAAACAGGATTTTTTCCTGCAGCCCCTCAAGAGCCTCTCGGCGAAGTTCATTGAGCATCCGCACCGGAAGGAACAATCCGTCCGCGAGATGAATCTCCAGCCGCTCAAAAATAAATGGAGTATTTCCTGTCTTTCGCATCTGACGGGACACATCTTCCCCGGTGGCAGCCTTCGTCTTCGCTGTCAGAGGAACCTCACCAGACACCTTCACGGAATATCGGCCGCCACGTTCTTCTTCGGCGCACCACAGTTCCAGTATAACAGGTTTGTCCGGAAAAATTCTTAAATCACCATTAATTTTTACCTGCATATTTTCCTGCAGGAATCTGCGATTGCTTTCTGCTTTCTTCTGGGCCGCCTGCGCACTCTCTTTTTTCGGACGTTCCATCGCAATCATAGCAGGGCCATTCTTACTGTGATAGTACCCCTGCGAGAAGCCGCCGCGATCAAACAGATTCAGCAGAGCCTGACGGTCTTCTTTCTCTACGCGATACCCCGCACGTCCTTTTCGGCGATAGAGGTCCATATATCTGCGGTAGACAGAAGTAACGCCCGCCGCGTACTGCGGCTGTTTCATCCGTCCTTCAATCTTAAAAGAACCAATGCCGGCATCCATCAAATCCGGAAGAATATCCAGCGTACACATATCCTTCATGCTGAGTGGATAGCCTTCCGAATGGCATCCCGGCGTCTCCACCACATAGGGCAGACGGCAAGGCTGTGCACAGCGTCCGCGGTTGCCGCTGCGGCCGCCAAACATACTGCTGAGCAGGCAGCGCCCGGAATAGCAATAGCAGATCGCCCCATGAATAAATGTCTCCACTTCCATGCCGGAATCAACAATCGCACGAACCTCCCGCAGAGAAAGCTCCCTGGCAGGCACTACGCGGCTGATCCCGTGGCGGGCCAAAAGCGCTGCTCCTTCCGGTGTTGTCACACTCATCTGTGTACTGGCATGGAGTTGCAAATCAGGAAACTGTTCACGCAGAAAGTGAACCACTCCGAGATCCTGCACGATCAGGGCATCCACCCCATGCTGATACAGCGGAGTCAGAAAAGGGAGTAGTTCCTGACGCAATTCCCGCTCTTTTAAGAGCGTGTTCACGGTCAGATATACCTTTTTCCCCCGCAAATGACAATACTCAATCCCTTCTATCAGTTCCTCTTCCGCCGGGTTATCGGCGTACGCTCTGGCTCCAAACGCCTGTCCCCCGATATACACTGCGTCCGCTCCGGCATTTACCGCCGCACGCAGCGCTTCCAGAGACCCCGCCGGCGCAAGGAGTTCTGCGGCACCTGGCCGGAAGCTCTCATTTTTCCCGTTTTCCGTTTGCTCCGACGGAAATCTTCCGCGCATTGACTGTTCCATCTCCGTTTACTCCTGCTCCTGGCTTGTTGTTTCGCCAGAATAAAGAATGATAAGAAAAGCTGCAATTAGTTCTGACAGAAATTGCAGCTTTTCACACTTTTTTATTACCTGTTCTTTACCTGCGCTTCCAGGCGAATGATTTCTTTCTGAAGTTCTTCGTTCCTGTCTTCCAGAGTCTGATTCTGTTTTTCTGAGTTTTCCAGACGAATCTGAGCGGTGATCAGTTCATGACGAAGCTCGTAGATATCGCGGTCTTTTTCGGAAAGATCTTGCTCCAGTTCCTCTACTTTGTTCTTCATTTTAAAGTAGTCATCCGCGGTATTCAGGTTCAGCAGAATTCCCTTCATATCCGGCGACAGTCTCTGATAACCATCGACATTCCGAAAATCTGAAATCTTGCCATTCAGATAAGCGGCTACCCTTTGCAGGTACTCCTCGCTCTCATATCCGCTCAATGTATATATTTTACCGGCAATAATTACCTGTGTCCTGTTCTTGGATGACATAGGCCAACCTCTCTTTCTCCCCGATAGTTCAGATTATATAATAGATTTCAGAAATTACAACACTTTCTTTTCCTGTACAGGTTTTAACTGAAGTGAAAAAGTAAATTCCACTCCGAAAGGGGCAAAGTTGAATTTAG
>JAJPXU010000169.1 GCA_021205305.1 Lachnospiraceae bacterium | reverse complement strand
GCGGCATATAGCCTGCATCGCAGGCGGTCTGCGGCCTGCTGTTCTGAATAGTTACATTATTTTTGTCATTTACTATCATTCAGGTCATCCTGGTCAAACGCAGTATCAATTGCCGCTCCAGGCGATACCATCGGGAACACTTTATCATCGGCGTCGATCTGACAATCAATCACCACCGGACGGCCCAGACCAATCGCTTTTTCAATCGCCGGACCAACCTCTTCTTTTTTCGTCACCCGAATACCGGCTGCACCCATGGCCTCCGCCAGTTTTACAAAGTCCACCTGATCGTTAAGTATCGTCGCGGAATAACGCTTGTCGTAAAACAGGGTCTGCCACTGACGTACCATACCAAGCACATGATTGTTGATCACCACCTCAATAATCGGAATATTATACCGCGCCGCAGTAGCGATCTCGTTCATATTCATGCGGAAACAGCCGTCGCCCGCAATGTTGATCACCGTCTTATCCGGGTTCGCTGCCTTGGCGCCGATCGCGGCTCCGACGCCGTAACCCATCGTGCCAAGGCCGCCGGATGAAAGAAGGGTGCGCGGTTTGGAAAACTTGTAATACTGCGCCGTCCACATCTGGTGCTGGCCGACGTCGGTCACGATAATCGCGTCTCCTTTCGTCTGGCGGTAAATCTCTTCCACCACATAGGGGCCGGTCAGGCCGTTTTCGTTGTATTTCAATGGATATTTCTTTTTCAGTTCTTTGATCGAATCATCCCACTCATCATGACGGTGATCCTCAATCCGCGCATTCAGCCGCTTCAGAACCTCGCGGACATCGCCGATGATGCTGGTGTCCACCTGGATATTCTTATTGATCTCCGCCGGATCGACATCAATCTGCAGAACCTTAGCGTTTCTGGCAAAGGTGGCGGCATTTCCGATCACACGATCGCTGAAACGCGCACCAATCGTAATCAACAGATCGCACTGGCTCACGCCAAGGTTTGCGGTCTTTGTCCCATGCATGCCGAGCATACCGCAGTACATCTCTTCTCTGCCGTCATACGCACCCTTGCCCATAAGAGAATCCGCCACTGGTGCGTGTACCTTATCTACAAACCGCTTCAATTCCTCTGACGCATCCGAGCGCACCGCGCCGCCGCCGACGAACACAAATGGCTTTTCGCACTCATTAATCAGCTTCACCGCCGCATCCAGATCTGCTTCCCGGATATATTCCGTGCTGCGCACCGGTTTCTCCGGCACCTGCGGTTCAAAATCCGTCACCGCTGCAGTGACATCCTTGGGAATATCCACCAGAACCGGGCCTGGACGCCCCTCCTGCGCGATCTGGAAGGCCCAGCGGATTGTATCCGCAAGCTTGGTAACATCCTTTACAATAAAATTATGCTTGGTGATCGGCATCGTGATACCTGCAATGTCAATCTCCTGAAAGCTGTCACGACCGAGCGCGGATACCGCCACGTTTGCCGTAATCGCCACAATCGGGATCGAATCCATATAAGCCGTCGCGATACCGGTTACCAGGTTCGTCGCCCCCGGTCCGGATGTTGCCAGGCAGACGCCCACTTTTCCGGTAGAACGCGCATATCCGTCCGCCGCATGGGAAGCCCCCTGCTCATGGGAAGTCAGGATATGACGAATCTCTCCGCTGTGTTTGTACAGTTCATCATAAATATTCAGAATCGTGCCGCCCGGATAGCCGAAGACGGTGTCCACGCCCTGCTCCTTCAGGCACTCGATTACAATTTCAGAACCATTTAATTTCATCCGTGTATTTCCTTTCAAAATCCTTCTGATTTACATTTTCAGAAAACAGCATCCATCGTTTCCCTTTGCGCGGTTTTCAGGCTGGACAAGCTCTGCTCATACAATGGAAAATTTTGCCGCTTCTTCAAATAACTGTATCATTATTTTCCCGGTACTTCCAGCACCGCGCCGCGGCTTGCGCTGGTTACCAGCGCCGCATAACGCTCCAGATAGCCGGTCTTTACCTTCGGCTCTCTTGGCTGCCATGCCGCCCGGCGTTTCGCCAGCTCTTCCTCCTCTACGGCAAGCGTCAGCGTGCACTCCGGAATATTCACCTGAATGATATCACCCTCTTCGACCAGCGCGATCGGTCCGCCGACAGCAGCCTCCGGGCAGACATGTCCGATCGAAGCGCCCCTGGAGGCTCCGCTGAAACGCCCGTCTGTGATCAGAGCCACCGTAGAGCCAAGTCCCATACCCGCGATCGCGGAAGTCGGGTTCAGCATCTCTCGCATACCCGGGCCGCCCTTCGGTCCTTCATAACGGATAACCACCACATCGCCCGGATGGATGCCTCCGCCAAGGATCGTTTCAATCGCGTCCTCCTCACAGTCAAAGACACGCGCCGGACCCTCATGCACCATCATCTCCGGTGCAACTGCGGAACGCTTTACTACGCTGCCCTCCGGCGCCAGATTGCCTTTCAGGACAGCAAGTCCGCCAGTCGTACTGTATGGATTCTCCACCGGCCGGATCACCTCCGGATTCAGGTTTGCGCAATCCTTAATATTCTCTCCCACTGTCTTTCCTGTCACAGTCATGCAGTCCAGATTGAGCAGATTTTTCTTTGTCAATTCGTTCATCACCGCATAAACACCGCCTGCCTCATTCAGGTCTTCCATATAGGTCGGACCCGCCGGCGCCAGATGACAGATATTCGGTGTACGCGCACTGATTTCGTTGGCTATGTCTACATTCAGCTCTACGCCTGCCTCATGCGCAATCGCCGGAAGATGCAGCATACTGTTTGTCGAGCAACCGAGCGCCATATCCACTGTCAGCGCATTCATAAACGCCTTTTCCGTCATAATGTCGCGCGGGCGGATGTCGTTTTTCAGAAGTTCCATCACCTGCATACCGGCCATCTTCGCCAGAATAATGCGGTCAGAATATACAGCCGGAATCGTACCATTCCCCTTCAGGCCCATGCCGAGCACCTCGGTCAGACAGTTCATACTATTCGCGGTATACATGCCGGAGCAGGAACCGCAGGTCGGACATGCGTTATGCTCAAATTCGGTCAGTTCTTCATCCGTCATCTTCCCGGCCGCGTGCTCGCCGACCGCCTCAAACATACTGGAAAGGCTGCGCTTGCGTCCTCTGTGGTGGCCTGCCATCATCGGACCGCCGCTGACAAAAATTGTCGGAATATTTAGCCGCGCCGCCGCCATTAGAAGCCCAGGCACGTTCTTGTCACAGTTCGGGATCATCACCAGCGCGTCAAACTGATGCGCCATCGCCATGCACTCGGTCGAATCCGCGATCAGGTCGCGCGTCACAAGCGAATACTTCATACCAATGTGCCCCATCGCAATACCATCGCAGACGGCAATCGCCGGGAACTCCCGCGGTACACCGCCGGCCAGCGATACGCCGAGCTTCACTGCTTCTGTAATCTTATCCAGGTTCATATGACCCGGAACCACTTCATTATAGGAACTTACAATGCCGACCAGCGGCCGCTTCATCTCTTCCTCTGACAATCCCAACGCGTGGAACAGGGAACGGTGCGGCGCCTGCTGCACGCCTTTTTTTACTGCGTCACTTCTCATTTCACAAATCTCCTCTCTTTACTCGTTCTCAATCTTACACGCGCTCGGCGATCAGCTCGCCCATCTTTTCCGTGCCGACTTTTTCGCAGCCCTCGCTCATAATATCCACAGTACGGTAACCCTCGCTCAGCACCTGCTTCACCGCATTCTCAATCGCGTCCGCCGCCTCGTCCTGATCCAGCGAATATCGAAGGAGCATCGCCGCAGATAAAATGGTCGCGATCGGGTTCGCGATGCCCTGCCCCGCGATATCCGGAGCGGAGCCATGACTCGGCTCATAAAGACCGAACTTTGTCTCATTCAAAGAAGCGGAGGAAAGCATCCCGATCGAACCGGTCACCATGCTCGCCTCATCCGAAAGAATATCTCCAAACATGTTCTCTGTCAGAATCACATCAAACTGCGCCGGATCCTTCACAAGCTGCATCGCGCAGTTGTCCACCAGCATATGAGACAATTCAACATCCGGATAATCCTTCGCGACTTCCTCAACTACAGTTCTCCAGAGCCGCGAGGAATCCAGCACGTTCGCCTTATCTACGCTACAGACTTTTTTGCGGCGTTTCTTCGCAATTTCAAATGCCTTAACCGCAATCCTGCGAATCTCATTTTCATTATATACCAGCGTATCGGTCGCCGTCCGCAGCCCATCCACTGTCTCCGTATGCCGCTCGCCAAAATACAGGCCGCCAGTCAGTTCACGCACAATCATCATATCAAAACCATCACCGATGGCTTCATCCGAGAGCGGGCAGGCTGCCTTCAGCTCATCATAGAGATATGCCGGCCGAAGATTCGCAAACAGGTTCAATGCCTTGCGAATCCCCAGAAGTCCCGCTTCCGGACGCAGATTCGGCGGAAGCTGATACCACGGGGACGTCTTCGCATCACCGCCAATAGAACCCATCAGTACCGCATCGCTCGCTTTCGCAATGGAGATGGTTTCCTCTGTCAGGGGAACGCCATTCGCATCAATCGATGCGCCGCCCATCAAAAGACTGGTGTATTCCAGTTCAAAGCCAAATTTCGCAGCAGCCGCATCCAATACGCGCTGTGCCTGCTTCACAATCTCCGGGCCAATCCCATCGCCCGGAATGACCGCTATCTTATAGTTCATATCCGTTCTCCTCTACAATTTTTATATGGTTAATATTCAGAACAGCAGGCCGCAGACCGCCTGCGATGCAGGCTATATGCCGCTATCGCGTCATATGTCTGTGGCTTGATGGGCGTCTTCGTTTCACTTCGGTCGGCGCTAAGCGAACGTCCACTGGACGTTCAGCGCCCGCCCATCCCGAGAAGAAAATACAGCCTTTAGCAGGTAAACCTGCACAGTCTGTCTTTTCTTCTCGATGCTGTTCTAAACTGTTATTCCATATGATAAAAACGCCATGCAGCCAGTCTGACGCATAGCGCTTATCCGTACCTTCCCGGTACTCCATACACAATCCTTATGCCTGTCCGGCTTTCTCCACATCCGCAATCGCCGACTTCTTCATCGGAATCCGGCAGTTTTTATTGCTCCCGAACTCTACAATGCAGTCCTCATCTGTCAGGTCAATCACTACCCCGTAAAAACCGCTCGTCGTGACAACGGTGTCCCCGACTTCCACGGAATTAATCAGCGCCTGCATCCGCTTCTGCTCCTTTTTCTGCGGACGAACCGCAAAAAAATACATCGCAACACCAATCACCACAATGTAAATGATCAGTACGATCATACTACTGCCAGTCGATGTGGTGGAATCTGTTAATAAGTTCAACATTTTATGAGCCTCCTGATTCTCTCGTATTTCGCCGCAACATCTTTCCAAAACTCGCCCCTGGCGCATTTCAGGCGAGATGTTTCGGCTGACTGCATACCATAATACACAATCCATCTCCACGAATCAAGTCTTTTTTTGCGTCAGCCGCTATTTTTTATTCGCCCAGAGCCTTTTTTTCTGCCTGCACACCCCGATCAGGGTATGCGGAGCGAGTAATTGAAAGAAACGGCAGGAGCCACAGGTATTGCACCGTTCCGGTTCGTCCCATTCCCCGCAGGGACATGCCTCCTCCACAGACCCCATGATCGGATGTCCGTCTTTCGTCCAGGCCGGATTTTCATAAAAATTACGATATTCTTCAATATACATGTCTGCCAGTTGATCGTAGTACATGGGAATATCAAATACTGCGCCCTCGAATTCATAATGCTGCATTTTCTTTTCCATCTGCACCTCCCTCTTCGTTCCTGCCAGGTATGGCCATCACGCTTTTTTTCATCTGTCGTGATTATATCATGCTTTCTCCTGCCTGACATCACCCATTTCGGATTGAAAATGGGTGAGAAACGTTTGTTTGGCATACATTTATGGTAACGTATGAATTTCAGGCATCTGCTCCCTGTGAGTAACGCTCGATTCTTTCCTTTTTGAATCCCTCATACCGCTCCTGCTCAATCGCTTCGCGAATTTCTTCCATCAGATGATTATAATGGCAGAGATTATGCAGTACGCAAAGCCGCATTCCAAGCATTTCTTTCGCTTTCAGCAGATGACGGATATAAGCCCGGCTGTAATGACGGCAGGCCGGGCAGCCGCAACCCTCCTCGATGGGGCGTGAATCCAGTTCATATTTCGCATTAAACAGGTTTAATTTGCCATCTTTGGTATAAACGTGGCCGTGACGGCCATTCCGGCTCGGATAGACGCAGTCAAAAAAGTCTACGCCGCGCGCAACGCCTTCTAGAATATTCACAGGCGTCCCCACCCCCATCAGATAGGTTGGCTTGTCCTGCGGCAGATACGGCACGACCTCATCCAAAATGTGATACATCTGTTCATGCGATTCTCCGACTGCCAGGCCTCCAATCGCATAGCCATCCAGATCCAGCTCCGAGATGCGCTTCGCGTGCTCAATGCGGATGTCCTCATAGATCGCGCCCTGGTTGATGCCAAACAGCAGCTGGTGCGGATTAATGGTATCCGGCAGAGCATTCAGCCGCTGCATCTCCTCCTTGCACCGTACCAGCCAGCGCGCCGTGCGGTCAACGGAATTCTGCACATAGCTTCGGTCTGCCACGCTCGAAGGGCATTCATCAAATGCCATCGCGATCGTCGAGCCGAGATTGGACTGAATCTGCATACTCTGCTCCGGCCCCATGAAAATTTTACGTCCGTCAATGTGCGACTGGAAGGTAACGCCTTCTTCTTTGATCTTGCGAAGGCTGGCGAGGGAAAACACCTGAAATCCGCCTGAATCCGTCAGAATCGGGCGCTCCCAGTTCATAAACTGATGCAGGCCGCCCAGCTTTTTAATAACCTCATCTCCCGGGCGCACATGCAGATGATAGGTGTTGGATAATTCAATCTGCGTGCCGATCTCATACAGATCAGTCGTCGCCACCGCGCCCTTGATGGCCGCAACTGTCCCCACATTCATAAATACGGGTGTCTGCACCGTCCCGTGCACGGTCTCAAAAACTGCCCTTTTCGCAAGGTGGTCTCTTTTTATAATTTTATACATTCCATATCTCCCAGAACGGATCATCGTCCGTATTTCTTAAATTTCCAGAATCTTCTGTATCATAATATTACTGATTCGCAAAGTCAATCGATTTTATGGTTGACTTTTTCGGAATGGTGAAATGTAGTATTTGCTATTTTCAAAGGTTTGTACTATAATACGGAATGCTTGAATAAAACTTCAGCGCAAAAGATACAAAGGAGGGTGCGGCATAGCCGCAATGTTTATGGCAAACGATTCCACCATTCTTTTACATACGCTCGGGATTGATATCGGTTCCACTACAGTCAAGGTGGCGGTACTTAGTCCGGAGAAAGAGTTATTATTTTCTGATTACAGACGGCATTACGCCAACATACAGGAGACACTTTCCGCGCTTTTGCAGGAGGCCTCCGAAAAGCTTGGCGACCTGACGGTAGCCCCGGTTATCACAGGCTCCGGCGGGCTCTCACTCGCGAATCACCTGCAGGTACCGTTCGTACAGGAGGTGATCGCGGTCGCGACCGCACTGGAGCACTATGTGCCGCAGACAGACGTAGCGATTGAACTCGGCGGCGAGGACGCGAAGATTGTCTATTTTGAGGGAGGCAATGTAGAACAGCGTATGAACGGTGTCTGCGCAGGCGGCACCGGCTCGTTCATCGACCAGATGGCTTCTCTGCTGCAGACAGACGCCGCGGGACTGAATGAATACGCGAAGAACTATTCCTCCCTGTATACCATCGCGGCGCGCTGCGGCGTGTTTGCGAAATCCGATATTCAGCCGCTGATCAACGACGGAGCGACAAAGGAAGATCTGTCGGCCTCGATTTTCCAGGCAGTGGTCAACCAGACCATCAGCGGTCTGGCCTGCGGCAAACCGATCCGGGGACATATCACCTTCCTGGGCGGTCCGCTGCATTTCCTCTCCGAGCTGCGGGCGGCGTTTATCCGCACGCTGAACCTGGACGAAGAGCACGCGATCACACCGGAGAATTCCCACCTGTTCGCGGCGATCGGCTCCGCGCTGAACGCGGATGTGGAGAAGCTTTCTGAAAAATATCAGTTCCATTCTACCGTCATGGAGGACGGCTGTGAGGACTGCAGCTGTGAGAGCTGCGGCCGCGGCGAAGATCCTGCAGATACACATACGGATCATACCGGGGAGGTGACGACTTTCGGGGCGCTGATTCACCGGTTGTCCGGCAACATCCACATGGAATTTGAGGTTGCCCGCATGGAGCCGCTTTTCGCCACCCAGCAGGATTACGACGATTTCATTGAGCGGCAGAGCCGCCATAAGGTAAAGACCGGCGATCTCTCCACCTACAGCGGCGACTGCTTTCTGGGCATTGACGCCGGTTCCACCACGACAAAGGCGGCTCTCGTCAGCGAGGACGGCACACTTTTATATTCGTTTTACAGCAATAACAACGGCAGTCCGCTGCGCACGACCATCCAGGCCGTGCAGGAGATCTATTCTCTGCTTCCGGCGGACGCGCATATCGCCTGGTCCTGTTCGACCGGCTACGGCGAAGCACTGATCAAATCCGCCCTGCTGCTCGATGAGGGCGAGGTGGAGACGGTATCACACTACTACGCGGCGTCTTTCTTTGACCCGGAGGTCGACTGTATCCTTGACATCGGCGGCCAGGACATGAAGTGCATCAAGATCAAAAATGGTACCGTGGACAGTGTGCAGCTGAACGAAGCCTGCTCCTCCGGCTGCGGCTCCTTCATCGAAACTTTTGCCAAGTCACTGAACTACTCCGTTCAGGATTTCGCGAAAGCCGCACTGTTCGCAAAGCACCCCATCGATCTGGGAACGCGCTGCACCGTTTTCATGAATTCCAAGGTAAAGCAGGCGCAGAAAGAGGGCGCGGAGGTCTCCGACATCTCCGCCGGCCTGGCTTACTCGGTTATTAAAAACGCATTATATAAGGTAATCAAAGTATCCGACGCCTCCCAGCTGGGGCATCATATCGTCGTACAGGGTGGCACCTTCTATAATGACGGCGTTCTGCGCAGCTTTGAGCGTATCGCAAACTGCGAAGCTATCCGTCCGGATATTGCCGGAATCATGGGCGCGTTCGGCGCGGCGCTTGTGGCGCGTGAACGTTATCAGGCAGAAGTAGCGAAATATGAAAAAGCCAAACGCATCGCCGACGCACAGACCACCTGCCCGACCTGGTCAGAATCCGACGCGGCAGATGCAGAAGCGGCCGTCTCGGCGGAGCAGACGCAGAATCTGTCCGACAGTAAGGATTCCGCTTCGGCTCAGGCTGCAGATGCCGGAGCCTCACAAACGCCTGCATTTCCGAAGTCCACAATGCTCTCCATCGAGCGCATCAATGCGCTGGAGTACACAACCTCTTCGGCGAAATGCAAGGGCTGTACAAACCAGTGCCGCCTGACGATCAACCGCTTTTCCGGCGGCCGCCAGTTCATCAGCGGCAACCGCTGCGAGCGCGGCATCGGCAAGGAGCGCAACAAGGATCATGTGCCGAATTTATTTGAATATAAGAACAAGCTGCTCTTTTCCTACGAGCCGCTTCCGGAGGATGAAGCCGAGCGCGGCATCGTCGGCATCCCGCGTGTGCTGAATATGTATGAGAACTACCCGTTCTGGTTCCGCTTTTTCACGGAGCTGAAGTACCGGGTCATCCTCTCGCCGCCCTCGACGCGCAAGATCTACGAGCTGGGCATCGAGTCCATTCCGAGCGAGTCCGAGTGCTATCCGGCAAAGCTCGCGCACGGACATATTGAATGGCTGATCAAAAAAGGCATCAAATACATCTTCTACCCGTGCATTCCTTATGAACGCACAGAGTTTGAGGACGCGCCGAACCATTACAACTGCCCGATCGTCACCTCCTACGCGGAAAATATCAAAAATAATGTGGAAAGCCTGCGCACGGAGCATGTGCGTTTTGAAAACCCGTTCATCGCTTTCACAAATCTGGATACGGTGACAAAACGCCTGAAAGAAGCCTTCCCGGATATCCCGGCCAGTGAGGTGACCGCCGCGGCAAAGGCTGGCTGGGAGGAAATGGCGAAAACACGCCAGGCGATGTACGACAAAGGACAGGAGACGCTGAAATATCTCGAGGAAACCGGACGTCACGGCATTGTGCTCGCGGGCCGTCCCTATCATATTGACTCAGAGATCAATCACGGCATCCCGGAGCTGATCAATTCCTACGGCGTCGCGGTGCTGACCGAGGATTCCGTCTCCAATCTGAACCCGGTCGAGCGGCCGCTGCAGGTGCTGGATCAGTGGATGTACCACAGCCGTCTCTACGGCGCAGCGAACTTTGTAAAGACCCGGGAGGATCTGGATCTGATCCAGCTGAATTCCTTCGGCTGCGGCCTGGACGCCGTCACTACCGATGAGGTGAACGACATCCTCTCCCGCTCCGGCAAGATCTATACCTGCCTGAAAATCGATGAGGTCAACAACCTGGGCGCCGCCCGCATCCGCGTCCGCTCTCTGCTCTCCGCCATCCGTGTGCGCAAAGAGCGCGGCGACGAACCACGCCAGATTGTCCCGGCGAACATCGAGCGCGTCCAGTTCACAAAAGAAATGCGCAAGGATTATACGATTCTGTGTCCGCAGATGTCGCCGATCCATTTCCGGGTGATTTCCGCCGCGATGAACGCCTCCGGCTACCATCTGGAGGTACTTCCGAACGACAACCGGCACGCGATTGATATGGGGCTGCGCTATGTTAACAACGACGCCTGCTACCCGTCCCTGATGGTGGTCGGTCAGATCATGGAAGCGCTGCTCTCCGGCAAATACGATCTGAATCACACGGCCGTCATCATGACACAGACGGGCGGCGGCTGCCGTGCCTCGAACTACGTTGGCTTCATCCGCCGCGCACTGGAAAAGGCCGGTATGCAGCAGATCCCGGTGATCTCGCTGAACTTAAGCGGTCTGGAAGGGAACCCCGGCTTCACACTGAGCTATTCCCTGCTCAAGCGTGCCCTGTTCGCGCTCGAGTTCGGTGATATTTTCATGCGCTGCCTGTACCGGATGCGCCCCTACGAAAAGGAGCCCGGCTCGGCAAATGCGCTGTTCAAAAAATGGGAGGACCGCTGCTGTGAATTTGTCTCCGGCAATCCCTCCTACCGGGAGTACAAAAAACTGTGCCGCGAAATCATCCGCGACTTTGACAATCTCCCGATCACCGACGAGGTAAAGCCAAAAGTCGGCGTGGTCGGCGAAATTCTGGTGAAATTCATGCCGGCAGCCAACAACTACCTCGTGGAGCTGCTTGAAAAAGAAGGCGCTCAGGCGGTTGTACCGGATCTGATGGACTTTTTCCTCTACTGCTTCTACAACCAGAACTTCAAGAGCCAGAACCTGGGGACGAAAAAGAGTACGGCCACTTTCGCGAACCTCGGCATTGCTTTTCTCGAAAAGCTGCGCGCTGCCGCGGGCGATGAGCTGCGCAAGAGCGTCCACTTCGACCCGCCCTCAAAGAACAGCGAGCTCGGCGAGATGGCAAAGGATATCGTCTCCCTCGGCAACCAGCATGGTGAAGGCTGGTTCCTGACCGGCGAAATGCTGGAGCTGATCCATTCCGGCGTTAACAACATCGTCTGCACGCAGCCATTCGCCTGCCTGCCGAACCACGTAGTCGGCAAGGGCGTCATCAAAGAGCTGCGCCGCCAGTACCCGATGTCCAACATCGTAGCCATCGACTACGACCCGGGCGCCAGCGAGGTCAACCAGCTCAACCGCATCAAGCTGATGCTCTCTACCGCGCAGAAGAATCTGAAAAAAGAATCGGCGGGAAAATAATTAGGATCAAGCAGGAGGCGGCTTGTCGGCTCCTACTCACCCGCGCGTTGCTGAGCGCCAGTGGCGCTCGTTTAGCAACGACCGAAGCGATAGCGTAGACGCGGGTGCGGCTTTGGCCGCAAAACTCCTTGCCGACCCTGGCAATAAAAAAAGACAGCCTGTATCAAACTCAGACTGTCTTTTCTTATTTACTTAAATAATTTTCTAAATAACATAGAGCTGCCCATTACTTTCTTACAGCTTCGAATACCCAAAACTGTTCACAATCGCGTCAATCTTCTGCCCTGCCGCGCACATCGGACACTGCCCCACCTCATAGGTCTGATAATCACCGATATCCTCCCCGTGGAAGATACTGTTGATCTCATAACCTTCTACTTCCTTGCTTGCACTGAAAATTGCCGATATACCTTCCAGAATCCCGCCGTAATAATGAATGCATTCAATTGCACTGGCAATCGTCCGGCCAGTCGTCGCAGAAGCCAGCAGAAGGATGCAGTGCTTTCCTTTAATCATCATCTGCATGTTATCGCGGAAAATCAGCTGTCCGCCCGGATTCATCTCCGGCGTCACCACGTACATCGTCTGATGACGGTTCAGAGACATAATCCCCGATTCTGTCAACTCATCCGCCAGATACGCACCAATCACCTCGCAGCCATCCATACAGATAATCGTATCTATGTACGTAGAATTCGTATACTTTCTCGCCAACACGGAAGCCGCCGCAGAAGCCTCGCTCTTCCTGCACTTCATAATGGTCATATCCACATAATTATTAATGTGGGAGTGGTTCGTAGCAAAATGTCCCGGAATCGTCCGGATAATCACGTTCTTGTTTAGCTTTGACTCAATTCTGTTCGCCCTGTTTTCCATAGACAGTCCCTCCTGGAATCTTAGTATGCGTCTATCATACACAATACCTCGCATTTTTTCAAGAACTTTTTTGACATTTTGCACAAAATCAACAAATTACAGTATGCGATCTGAAAAGCCTGCTTACTGACAGAAGAATCTCAGCTTTTTTCAGATTCTGCTGTTAAATCCGTCCAATATACGGTATAATAGGGTCTGTCACAATTGCTGACTGGCAAAGGTCCTGCTGTTCCATTGCAGGCGACAAAAAGGGAGGATATTGAATTATGAAAACCCAGACTATGAAAAAATCACTTGTAATGTTTCTGCTTCTTTTTTCCATCTTCTTACTGCCGCACTTAAGCGTCGAAGCCGCGTCCTCAAAGTCGGCAGCCCTGAAAGCTTACAAAAAGTTTCTTGCCCAGGAAACCATTCCCTGGGGAGACGACTCCTACTACACGGCTGTACCGACCAAAAACTGCAGCTTCGCGATCGCCTACATTGATAACAATTCCGTACCGGAACTGATTATCCGGAACTCGACAGATATCACACATCTCGCCGGCTGGGGCGTGATTTATACCTGGCGCAATGGCGAGATGACGCTGGTCGGAAACATTGATTATGATGGGTCTTTTTACTATTATAAGAAAAAAGGAATCTACGTTACCAGCTATACCATGGGAGGAACTGCTTATAAATACTTTAAGTTGTCAAAGGGAACCGCGACCTATAAGCTCTCTATGATAAACCGGATTGTTGTTACTCCTTCGAGTAACTCTACAGTAACCTCATACTACAATGGATCCGGTAAAGAGATTTCCAGCTCTGCGTTCAATAGTAAATTGGCAAAACTGACCGGATCCACGAATCGCACAGAACTGACGCTGTACAAAAATACTGCCAGGAACAGAAAAAAATATCTAAGTTAATTCCGGCTGATATGCAGATAATTCCTTCCGGAAAGCGTCTGGTTCGTGCCAAGCAGAAAAAGCAGAATTATACATCCTACAAGAAATCCCGGCAGATTGAACACTGCTGTCAGAACCAGCAGGATGAGCCGCATGAATTTCACCGCGTAGCCAAGTTCGAAGTTCGGCTGGGTATAGTTTGCCACGGCCACAAAGGCCATATACAGCATGACTTCCGTGTTAAACCATCCGGAGGTCACGGCAAATTCTCCCAGCACAAGTCCGGCAAAGATGCTTAAAGGGGTGCTGAGCATATTCGGCGTGTTCAGCGCCGCCAGACGCAGGCCGTCGATTGCCAGCTCCAGGATCAACAGCTGCCAGATCAGCGGAATATTGACGACATCCCGTATCAGGATAAAATCAAACAGCGGCGGCACCCACTGGGGATTCTGCATCAGAAGCAGATAAACCGGCGTCAGAAATACCGTCACAATCAAAATCAGGATACGGGAAATTTTCAGGTACAGCGAAGTCCAGGCCGGGAAATAATAGTCGTTTGCTTCCTCGATCATATCAAATATGGAAGTCGGCAGAATCATCGCTGAAGGTGCGTTATCCACCAGGATCGCCAGCTTTCCTTCCATAATGCAGGCAGCTGTCGTGTCCGGCCGCTCCGTAAATTTGAATTTTGGAAACGGATTGTACCAGCGCGTGCCAATCAGCGCTTCCGCCAGACTCTGCTGATTCATACACAGATCCGGTGTCTCAATCGCCTGAATTCGCGCACGAACTGTCTCAAGCAGCTTCGGGTCAACAAGATTTTTCATATAACAGAGTACGACATCGGAGCGCGAAGATTTTCCAACCTCCAGAATTTCCATGATCAGATTCGGATCACGGATACGCCTGCGAATCAACGCCGTATCAAACACGACCGTCTCTACAAAACCATCCTTCGACCCGCGCAGGGACTTGTCCATCCCCGGCTCATCCACACTGCGAACCGGATAGGAGCGGCAGTCAATCTGGATGCCCTCGCCGTACCCGTCCACAAAAAGCATGGTAATACCGGAAAGCACCAGGCGTACCGCCTGATCAAAATCTTCTACCATATCCACTTCTGAATAAGGAATTTTTCGGATAAGACTTTCTGCGTCCTCCGGCATCTCTTCCGGTGTAATTTTCAGGATAGAATCGAGAATCTTCAGCATCGCTTCGTCGTTCATCATACCGTCCAGAAAATAAAACGATGCTTCTCTTCCGCCGAGACGGATATCTCTCTGAACCAGGTCAAAGCTTTCATCAATTGGAAGCAAATGCTTCATACACGCCACATTCTGCCAAAGCTTCCAGTAAATTTTCTGCGGTTCTGCCATATCAGGTATCTCCTTATAACATTCTATATTACTCCCAGTATGTCCCAAAAACGATAGTCCAATTCATATTCTGATTGCATTTTCTTTCCTTTGCTGTTATATTGATAAAGAAATTTTGCAATAAAAAAATCGGCTATGCAGTTACCGGATTTTCTATTTGAGGAAAAATATCGGTAACTGTTCAGTACCTTCACAGTTACGAGGGAAAAGCCCATTTAAAATCGCTGCGCGATGGGGCTTTTCCCCACATAATATACGTTTTCATACGTACTTCGCAGCAAG
>JAJPXU010000099.1 GCA_021205305.1 Lachnospiraceae bacterium | reverse complement strand
ATTCGAAAAATACGAAAAATACGGGTAAAAAGCAGAAGAAAAGGCAGAAAACAGGTTCCCATTTCTGTTAAAACTTGGTATAATGTGACCTATCAGAAATTAATATTTTAAAAACCCAGGAGGTATCGAATGGAAGCGTACAGAAAGGCTTATGAGGAATGGCTTTCAAATCCGTATTTTGATGATGCGACGAAAGCAGAGCTGAAAGCGATTGAAAATGATGAAAATGAGATCAAGGAGAGGTTTTACACGGAACTGGAGTTTGGTACAGCCGGCCTGCGCGGGGTGATCGGTGCGGGGACGAACCGTATGAATCAGTATGTCGTACAGAAAGCGACACAGGGGCTTGCGAATTATATCAATAAGGTAAGTGATTCACAGACGAAGTGTGTGGCGATTGCCTTTGACTCCAGACATATGTCGCCGGAGTTTGCAGATTTTGCAGCACTGACACTGGCGGCGAATGGCATTAAGGCGTATGTGTTTGAGTCTCTGCGTCCGACCCCGGAGCTGTCTTTTGCGGTGCGGGAGCTTGGCTGCATCGCTGGTATTAATATTACCGCGAGCCACAATCCGCCAGAGTATAATGGCTATAAAGTATACTGGGAGGACGGCGCGCAGATTACGCCGCCGCATGACACGGGTATCATGGCTGAGGTAAAAGCAATCACGGATTACACGGCTGCGAAGACGATGGATAAGGATGCGGCGATCGCTGTAGGACTTTATGAAGTCATTGGCGGGAAGATTGACGATGCGTTTATCGGCTGCCTGAAGAAGCTGGTGCTTCATCCGGAGGCAATCGCGCAGGAGAGTAAGAATCTGAAAATTGTTTATACGCCGCTACATGGCACGGGCAACATCCCGGCGCGCCGCGTGCTGAAGGAGCTTGGTTTTGAGAATGTTTACGTGGTACCGGAGCAGGAGCTGCCAGACGGCGACTTCCCGACGGTCAGCTATCCGAACCCGGAGGCGGACGAGGCATTTGAACTTGGCCTGAAGCTGGCGAAGGAAATTGACGCAGATCTGGTGCTCGCGACCGATCCGGACGCAGACCGTCTTGGCGTTCGTGTGAAGGACGCAAAGACCGGCGGATATCATACGCTGACCGGCAATATGTCCGGCTGCCTGCTGGCAGACTACGAGATCAGCCAGAAAAAGGCGCTGCAGGGACTTCCGGAGGATGGCGTTCTGATTAAGACCATCGTGACGACAAACATGGCGGACGCAATTGCGAAGTATTACGGGACAGGCCTTGTCGAAGTCCTGACCGGATTTAAATACATCGGACAGCAGATCCTGGGCTTCGAACAGAGCGGCAAGGGTACATACCTGTTTGGATTTGAGGAGAGCTATGGTTGCCTGATCGGCACTCACGCACGCGACAAAGACGCGATTGTGGCGGTAATGGCGCTCGCGGAAGCGGCCGCATTCTACAAGACACAGGGCAAGACGCTCTGGGATGCGATGATTGATATGTATGAGCGCTATGGCTATTACAAGGATGATATTAAGTCCATCACGCTCAAGGGTATTGAAGGGCTGCAGAAGATTCAGGATATTCTCAACACCCTGCGGCAGAATCCGCCGACAGAAATTGGCGGTTATAAGGTGCTTTCTGCGCGTGACTATAAGGCAGATACGATCAAAGACATCGCGACCGGAGAAGTGAAGCCGACCGGACTTCCGAATTCAAACGTACTCTACTACGATCTTACGGATGATGCCTGGTTATGTGTACGTCCGTCCGGTACGGAGCCGAAGGTGAAGTTCTACTATGGGATTAGGGGCACATCCCTGGAGGATGCAGACGCGAAATCCGCGGCGCTCGGCGAACAGGTGCTGGCAATGATCAATGAAATGCTCTGATATAAATCGCGCTGCTATTCATCACTACAACCCTGACCTCGCAGCAAGGGTGTGGTCGGGGTGTGACGAAATGAAAGAGTATTTTTACGGCGTTTACGGCATTTTATAACAGGAAAACCTTGACAAAAGAAGTCGATCATTATATAAATATGGGCGAGGGACTTGTGGCCGCACACAGGCAGTGCAGAGATTTGAGACTTGCGTTACACCTGCCTGGCGCAACGGCGGATAGAGTAAGGAATTTCTCTAACCGACTATAGGGAAAGCCCCATGGTGCAACAAAATACAGAAATATTTACAGGAGGAATTACAATGAATAAGACAGAATTAGTCGCAGCGATTGCGGAGAAGACGGAGTTGTCAAGAAAGGATGCAGAAAAAGCTGTGAAGGCTTTCACAGAGGTCGTTACAGAGCAGCTGAAGAGCGGTGAGAAGGTACAGCTGGTTGGCTTTGGTACATTTGAAGTAGCGGTTCGTCCGGAGAGAGAAGGAAGAAACCCGCAGACTGGCGAGACGATGAAGATCGCAGCTTCTAAGATGCCGAAATTCAAGGCCGGCAAAGCGCTGAAGGACACCGTAAACGAATAATTCGATGCGTCTGGATAAATATCTGAAGGTATCAAGGCTGATCAAACGCAGGACCGTGGCGAATGAGGCGTGTGACGCCGGCCGTGTCCTGGTAAATGGCAAAGCGGCGAAAGCATCCGTAGCCGTGAAGCCAGGTGATGTGATTGAGATCGGGTTTGGCAGCCGTACCGTAAAAGTAGAGGTGGTATCCGTACAGGAGACCGTCAAAAAAGAGAGTGCTGCTGAAATGTACCGTTATCTGTAAGGCGGTAGAACAGTTACAGTGATTTTGCGTAGAAGGAAAGCCCTGCGTTTTTTCGCAGGGCTTTCCTTATGTTCTGAATTTTTGCTTTTTCTCATATATTAAAAGCGAGACGGTTGTGTCCGGAGTGCGGGATGGAAGAAAAGAAAAGTGGAACGCCACACAGTATTTCGTGGAGAGACAGGGCAGAGGGCAGCGTAACGGGAGTAACGGATGTCCTTTCTTTTGATGAGAATACCGTGATTCTTCAGACGGAGCAGGGGATGCTTACGGTGAAAGGGAAGGATCTGCACATTGGACGGTTGGAACTTTCCCAGGGAGAAGTGAAACTGCGCGGGAGTGTGGACAGCATTGCTTATTCGGGCAGCAATCCCGCCCAAAAAGGCTCACTGATCCGGAGAATGCTCCGATGAGCGGGGTGATACGGCGGGAAACGGTCGTTTTTTTGCTCTCTGTGCTTCATGGAACTGCACTCACCCTTTTCTACGATTTCCTGCGTGCGCTGCGCCGGAGCTTTCGTCATAGTCTGCCGGTTCTCTCGGCGGAAGATTTTCTGTTCTGGATGCTTGCGGGGGTTCTGACCTTTTGTCTTGCTTTTCGGGAGACGGATGGAGTGATACGAAACTATGTCGCGGCGGGGATTTTGATCGGATTTTTGCTGTATCATTTTACAGTTAGCCCGATTGTTGTGAAAGGACTTTCGAGGCTGTTTTCTTTGCTGTACCGAGTGTGCAGCTGCCCATTTCGGGGGATTTCGACTGCTGTCGGGAAAATATTTGAAATTTTTTGTAAAATAATTAAGAAAAGAATTGAATTTACTCGAAAAAAAGTTTACAATATAAGAACGATTTTAAAGGGGAGATTGCGCCGCGGACGATCGAAAGAGGGAACGAAAGCCCGACGCGAAAAAACTTGTATTGAAAACATTAAAAGGGGTAAATGAGATGGCAGGACGGAGAAGGAAGCCGAGTACGGGGAACCGGCGCGGTATGTATGCAATTGCCGCGATTGTTATGGTGTTGCTTTTAGGGCTTCTGGTGCAGAGTCAGTCGCTGAGAGCACAGAACGTTGCGTATGCGGAGCAAATCGAGGATCTGGAGGAGCAGATTCAGGACGAAGAGGTTCGCGCAGACAAGATTGACGAGCTTGGCGAATACCTGAATTCGGATGAGTACGTAGAGAAGCTGGCACGGGAAAAGCTGGGGCTGGTCTACGAGGATGATGTGATTTACCGCGCGGCCGAGTAGGAGAGACATGGCAGCAGAGCAGATGAAAGAATCCCACTTTTGCGGGATTCTTTTTCTTATGCGCGGGGCTGCGAGAGGTATTTTCCGGCTGACGCCGGACGCTGTCTACGATCCGCTCCGCCGTTGCTAAACGTGTGCCACTGGCACACAGCAACCGCGCGGGCGAGTAGGATTCGGCAAGTCGTCTCCTGCTCGATGCGCGACAGTTCATAACAGCAGTCACTTTTTTATGATTTTCCGTCTTGATTCCGACATATCTTGCGCACATCAGGTGTTATGATGGTGGAATGCGAGGGGAGGAATGGATATGGACGGATGGATGCGGCCGGAGCAGGAGCAGATGGCGCAGTACGCGGAGGCGTTTTACGGGCTGGCCGGGCTGTTTCAGCGGCTGCCCTGCCAGAGAGAGCGTCTGGGTGAGGAAGATCTGCGTGTGCTGTTTGAAGATGTGAGAGAGCGGGCCTGTATTAAGTGCCGGAAAGAGAAAGACTGCTGGGGGGATGCGTATTTTTCGAATTGCAAGGTGCTGTATGAGTGCCTGCAAGAGATGGAGCACAGTGGGAGCTTTTCTCCGGAACAGGAGCAGTATCTGCGGAAAAACTGCGGCAGACCCGGAGAGCTGTCCCTGGCGCTGCGGGCGGGCTATGAGGAGGCGCGGAACAATCTGCTCTGGAGCAATCGGATGCTGGAACAGCGGCAGGCCGCAGGGGAACAGATCTATCAGACGGCAAAGCTTCTGCGGCAGACCGCACAGAGTTTTGCTGACGCGTCCGGAGCTGAGCAGCGTGTTGCGAAAAAGCTGCGCAGGGAATTGCAGTATCTGAATGTGGAATTGGATGATATTCGCGCATTTGCGCGGGAAACGGATAAAACAGAATATTATCTGACGGTGCATGCGGCAAATCGGAGCCCTTTGTCTGGCGGGATGATTTGGAAAGAGTATCTGGCGTCTCGTTTGGGAAAGCGGCCGCAGGTTGTGTCCGCCCGGTCTGTCGCGGAGGCTTTGTCGGATTCCTGTGGAGAAAACATGCGCCCGGCGCCCGACTGCCGCGCGGGAGTGACGGATGCGCCGGCGATTTTTCACTTTGTGCCGGATACGAACTTTCAGCTTTTTTGCGGTGTCTCGCGTGTCACAAAAACCGGCGAGCTTGTTTCCGGGGATAATTTTACGCTCCTGCAGAAGGATAATGGAAAGGTCGTGATGAGCCTTGCGGATGGAATGGGATCCGGCGTGGAGGCAAACCGGGAAAGCGAAAAGGTGATTGAGCTGCTGGAGCAGTTTCTTGAGGCAGGGTTTCCTCAGGAGAGCGCAGTGCGGCTGATTAATTCATGTATGCTGCTGCAAAATGGCAGTCAGACCTTTTCAACGATTGACTTATGTATGCTTGACCTATATAATGCAAAATGTGATATGATCAAATTCGGTGCTGCGGCGACCTTTCTGATTAACGAAAAGGAGATTGAGGTGATCCGTTCCGGTGCGCTTCCGCCTGGGGTTATGCAGCAGTCAGACTATGAGAGCCTGCACCGGACGCTGAAATCCGGCGCGAGCATTGTGATGATGACCGATGGCGTGTCTGATGCACTGCCCGGAGAAAACCGGGAGCAGGCAATGGCAGAACTGATTATCCGGACGAAGACGCGCAATGCCCAGGAATACGCGCGGAGGCTGATGGAGCGCGTTTATCTGCTGCAGGAGCGGCAGGCGAGGGATGATATGACGATCTTGATCGGGACAATTTTTGAAAAAACGTAAAGAAGCAGGCGAAGTTTTTTCACGGACGGGAGAGAAAAGAATGCGGAAGCACATTTTCCAGGTGATAGAGAAATACCATATGATTGAGCCGGGGATGCGTGTGATTGCCGGAGTTTCAGGCGGCGCGGATTCGGTCTGTCTGCTGAGCATTCTTGCGCGCTACCGCCTGGAAGTGCCGTTTACGCTTCTGGCAGTGCATGTAGAACATGGATTGCGAGGACAGGAAAGCCTGGAGGACGCGGAATTTGTGGAACAATTGTGTGGGAAACTGTCGGTTCCGTGCCGGGTCGTTCATGCGCAGGTGCGTCAGCGCGTCAGGGAGGAGAAGCTTTCCTGCGAAGAAGCGGGCCGGGCGGAACGCTATCGGATTTTTCATGAAACGGCGAAAGAATGGGGCGCGGAGCGCATAGCTGTTGCTCATAATCAGAATGATCAGGCAGAGACGGTACTCTGGAATCTGGCGCGCGGCAGCGGTCTGCAGGGACTGGGGGGAATCCGCCCAGTACAGGGGGATATCATCCGTCCGCTTCTTTTTACCGAACGCAGGGAGATTGAAGCGTATCTGTACAGGGAGGGGCTTTCCTGGCGGACGGATCGGACGAATCTGGAAGCGGATTTTACACGGAACCGGATTCGCCTGCATCTGCTTCCCCAGATGGAAGAAGAATTGAACGGACAGGCCGGGCGTCACATTGCGGAGGCGGCCGGACGGCTGCGGGAGATACAGGATTATATAGACAAAAAGGCGGATGAAGCCGCGGCGCGATGTCTGAGGGAAAATGCTATTCCATTTTCTGCAGCCTCACTCAAAGCTGCTCCTCTGGAAGTCAGAACTGCTTTGCCTGCCGGGAAGGCACCTTCTGTCTGGATTCTGCTTGAATATTATAATAAGGAAGAAACTCTGATTCGAGAGGAACTTTTAAAGCGGGCGCTGCGGAAGTGCGGCGGCATGAAAGATGTGGGAGCCGTGCATCTTGAAATGCTGGAGCGGCTGGCCGGGATGGACTGTGGAAAGAGCTGTGATCTGCCTGGAGGAATTCGGGCTGTGCGCGAGGAAGGGATACTGCGGTTCCTGAAAAGAAATCCGGAGCCGGAGGAAAGCGGGAGCGAGAGGATTCTGCCAGTGCCGGGCTGTGTTTCTTACTGCGGATTTTGCGTGACCACCGAGCTGACAGAGAACACACCAGGCCTGAAAAAAGACATTTTGGAAGAAAAAAAGTATACGAAATGGCTTTCCTATGATACAATAACAGGTAGTTTATTGCTGCGGACGAGAAAAACGGGGGATTATCTGGTCATAAATGCCGATGGCGGCACCAAAAAGCTGAAAGACTTTTTTATCGACCAAAAAATCCCGCGGGAAATGCGCGATCAGATCCTTTTGCTGGCGGACGGCTCTCATATTTTGTGGGTGGTCGGCTGGCGGATCAGCGAGGCGGCTAAGGTCACGGACACGACAGAGCGTGTGATGAAAATTCAGTTCGTTAAAAGTCCTTAACAAGGATCCGCGCAAGCGCGTCTACTTGGCTCGCTGCTTCGCGGGAATAAAATGGATAGTTTTAGAAAACCCAAGGAGAGACGATATGAAAGAAACAGTCAGAATCCTGCTGTCCGAGCAGGAGGTAGACCAGCGGATTGAAGAGATTGCGAAACAGATCAGTGAGGACTATGCGGGTAAAAGCGTTCATTTGATCTGTGTGCTCAAGGGAGCGGTGTTTTTCCTGTGTGAGCTGGCAAAGCGGATCACCGTCCCGGTCACAATGGACTTTATGTCCGTCAGCAGCTATGGGAACGACACCAAATCAAGCGGTGTGGTGCGAATCGTAAAAGACTTGGACGAGCCGCTGGATGGGAAAAATGTGCTGATCGTGGAGGACATCGTTGATTCCGGGCGTACGCTGAGTTATCTGCTCCATATTTTAGAAGAACGGAATCCGGCGTCGCTGCGCCTGTGTACTCTGCTCGACAAGCCGGAGCGCCGGGTTTCACAGGTGGTGGCAGACTACACCTGTTTCAATATCCCGGATGAGTTTGTGGTCGGATACGGACTGGATTACGCGCAGAAATATCGAAACCTTCCCTTCATTGGGGTTGTTACATTTTCGGATTAACAATCTCAAACAGCAGCGGTCTGTGGCCTGCTGTTTAGGCAGGATGTAATACTTAGGCAGGATACAATATTTAGACAGGAGATAACGAAATTGACGAAAAATGCAAAAGGCCTGGGCCTTTATCTCGCAGGTGTGCTGATTATTCTGATTCTTCTGGTTGCGTTCCGCGGCGGAATGGAGGAGACGCAGACCTGGAATTACAGTGAGCTTGAAGAAGCGCTGGATGATGAGGATGTTGTGAAAATCAGTATTACGCCAAACAAGGAGACGCCGACGGGGTCTCTGAAGGTGGTGCTGAAATCAGGAGACATCCGGTATGTGAATGTGCTGAATGTCGAGACGGCGGAAGCTGATCTGGAGGAATATGAGGATGTCACACTTGAGGTGTTGGAGGCAGAGAGTGACAATGAGATTTTGACCTGGCTTTTGCCGACCATTATCATTGTGGTGGTGATGATGATGATGTTTACGATGATGAACCGGCAGGCTGGCGGCGGCAATTCCAGGATGATGAATTTTGGGAAGAGCCGGGCGAAAATGATCTCTCCGGACGCGAAGCGGGTGACGTTTGAGAACGTAGCCGGCCTGGAAGAGGAAAAAGAGGATCTGGAAGAGATTATTTCCTTTTTAAAGGAGCCGTCCAAATTCATTCAGATCGGCGCGAGGATTCCCAAAGGAGTGATTCTGGTGGGACCTCCGGGTACCGGCAAGACACTGCTGGCGAAAGCAGTAGCGGGCGAGGCGGGAGTGCCGTTTTTCTCCATTTCCGGTTCTGATTTTGTGGAAATGTTTGTCGGTGTTGGTGCGTCGCGGGTGCGCGACCTTTTTGAAGAGGCGAAAAAGCATCAGCCGTGTATTGTGTTTATTGATGAGATTGATGCGGTTGCGAGACGCCGCGGTACCGGTATGGGCGGCGGCCACGATGAACGGGAACAGACATTGAATCAGCTTTTGGTTGAGATGGATGGGTTTGGCGTTAACGAGGGCATCGTCGTCATGGCGGCAACGAACCGTGTGGATATCCTTGACCCGGCGATTTTGCGCCCGGGGCGCTTTGACCGACAGGTAGCGGTGGGGCGGCCGGATATCAAGGGCAGAGAAGACATTCTGCGGGTACACACGAAGGGGAAACCGCTGGCGGATGATGTCAGTCTCTCGGAAATCGCGCGGACGACGGCAGGCTTTACCGGCGCTGATCTGGAAAATCTGATGAATGAAGCTGCCATTATGGCTGCGAAGGAAGATCGTTCTTATATCTGCCAGGCAGATATTAACCGCGCGTTTATTAAAGTTGGTATCGGTGCGGAGAAAAAGAGCCGTGTGATTTCTGAAAAGGAAAAGCGCATCACCGCTTATCATGAATCCGGACACGCGATCTTGTTTCACCTGCTTCCGGATGTTGGGCCGGTGTATACCGTTTCCATTATCCCAACGGGGCGCGGTGCCGCAGGTTATACGATGCCGCTGCCGGAGAAAGATGAAATGTTCCAGACGAAGGGTCAGATGGAGCAGAATATCATCGTCAGTCTCGGCGGCCGTGTTGCGGAGGAATTGATTATTGGTGACGTGACGACAGGCGCTTCTCAGGATATCAAGCAGGCGACGGCGATTGCCCGTGCGATGGTGACCAAATACGGGATGTCTGACCGCGTGGGCCTGATCAATTATGACAACGATGACGACCAGGTTTTCATTGGAAGAGACCTCGCGCACACCCGCGCTTACGGGGAAGAGATCGCGTCCCTGATTGATGAAGAGGTAAAACGTATCGTCGATGAGTCCCATGAAAAAGCGCGGGAGATGATTACTGCGCATATGGATGTCCTCCACGCCAGTGCGAAGCTTTTGATGGAAAAGGAAAAGATTGGGCGCGAAGAGTTTGAATCGCTCTTTTCCGAAAGTCCAGAACTCTGACAATTTGCACAAAAAGATAAGGACAATTTTGTGAAGTTTGTGCACACTTATCTGGACACAGATGCTATAATGTACATCGTAAAACCCCCCAATACATTATATAGTTTTTGCTACACCCCATTTGAGAGATACCTTCTCCGGAAAAAGCAGCCGTAAGGCTGCTTTTTTCTGTCTGTACGCAAGATTAAAAATCGGTTGCACAGGGATGGAATCTTGATTATAATGATAGCTATTGTAGTTGAATATAATGATGCAAGGAACAAAAGGTCAGGAATGGAACGCTTGCGTTCCTATTCATGACCTTGGGGACCGTGGTATCATACCCCTTTTGTCGCTCGAATCATATAAAAAACAACTACTATAACGACTCAAGTCGCTTGCTATAGAACAATAAGAGGATGACTGATATGGATCAGAAAAAGAAGAAATTGATGAAGAGACTGGATTATTTTATCCATATGCGGCCGGTTTTTGATGTTCAGTCCCTGTTCAGTGACGGAACAGAGGATTGTGTAACACCGATGGAGCCAAAGCCGGGTGATACAGTGCGGATTCGCTTTCGCACGAAACGGGACAATGTGGATTTTGTGTTTTTTATCAGCGGGGCACTGAAAAAGCCGATGGAGGTCGAGGCGAGCGATTCACGCTTTGACTATTATGCGACGGATATTCAGGTAGATGAGGCGCCGCTTTACTATTATTTTGAGGTGCAGGCCGGAAAAGCACGCTGCTTTTACACGAGACTTGGTGTGTCGCGGGATTTGAACCAGAGCCGTCTGTTTTGTCTTGTTCCGGGCTTTTCGACGCCGGACTGGGCGAAGGGCGCGGTCATGTATCAGATTTTTACGGAGCGATTTTGCAATGGAGATCCATCCAATGATGTGCTGGATCGTGAATATCTGTATCTCGGAAAGCCGGTGAGCCGGATTGCTGACTGGAGTCAGCTTCCGGCGGCGGATGATACGCGGGAATTTTATGGCGGCGATTTGCAGGGCATCTGGGATAAACTGGATTATCTGCAGGAGCTGGGAGTGGAGGTTTTGTATCTGAATCCGGTCTTTGTCTCTCCGTCGAATCATAAATATGATACGCAGGACTATGATTACATCGATCCGCATATTGGGGTAATTGTGACGGAGCAGGGAGCATTGCTGCCGGACATCGCTGATAGGGCGGAGCCGTCTTCTCATTCGACGGCGGGAGATTCTTCTGTACAAAATTCGTTGCGGGAGATGAACCTGAGCAACCGTGACGCGACACGCTATATCAGCCGGGTCACGGACAAGCGTAATCTGGAGGCGAGCAACGCGTTCTTCGCAAAATTTGTGGAGGAAGTGCACCGGCGGGGGATGCGCGTGATTCTGGACGGTGTGTTCAATCACTGCGGTTCTTTTAATAAATGGATGGACCGGGAGCGCATCTATGAGAAACAGCCGGGTTATGAGAAAGGCGCTTACATCTCGGCGGACAGTCCGTACCGCTCCTTTTTTAAATTTAATAATGAGCATGAGTGGCCGTACAATCCCTATTACGAGGGCTGGTGGGATTATGAGACGCTGCCGAAGCTGAATTATCAGGCTTCGCAGGAGTTAGAGGATTACATTTTGCGGATAGCGGCAAAATGGGTGTCCCCGCCCTACAACGTGGACGGCTGGCGGCTTGATGTGGCGGCGGACCTCGGTTTTTCCGCGGAATACAATCATCAGTTCTGGAAAAAATTCCGTAAGGCAGTGAAGACGGCGAATCCGGACGCAATTATTCTGGCAGAGCATTACGAGGATGCCTCACCCTGGCTGGGCGGCGATGAGTGGGATACAGTGATGAATTACCGCGCGTTTATGGAACCGCTGACCTGGTTTTTCACGGGGATGGAAAAGCACAGCGACGAGTATAAAGAAGAACTGCGCGGAGATACACAGAGCTTTGTTTATTCGATGACGCAGAATATGACGGAGTTTCTTACTCCTTCTCTGCAGGTAGCGATGAATGAACTTTCGAATCATGATCATTCCCGCTTCCTGACACGCACCAGCAGCCGCCCCGGCCGTGTGGAAAAGCTGGGCGGCGCGGCCGCGTCCGAGGGGATTCGTCCCGAGATTATGCGTGAGGCAGTGGTTATGCAGATGACCTGGCCGGGCGCGCCGACGCTTTATTATGGCGATGAGGCGGGGGTTTGCGGGTTTACCGACCCGGATAACCGGCGCACTTACCCATGGGGGCACGAGGATAAACAGATGCTGGAATTTCATCGACGCGTGATCGCGATGCATCGGCGTTATCCGGTATTTGCGCACGGTTCGCTGCGTTTTCTGGGCGGCGGAGGCGCCGGTTCGCCGACGGAAATGGCAGACCGTGCCATGGATTCTGATACGGCTTGTGCAGGACAAAGCTGGCTGGCATACGGCAGATTCAGCCGTAAAAGCCAGATGGTGGTGATTTTTAACAACAGTGAAGAACGGCTGGAGCTGACGCTTCCGGTGTGGCCGGCGGGCATTACCAATGACTGCGTCCTGGAGCGGGTATTTGAGACCACAAAAGAAGGATTTACCGAAGAATGCGCTGCGTATCCGCTGATTGGCGGCGAGCTGACGATTGTGCTTTCCGCGACGTCAGCCGTCGTGTTGGAAGCGAGGCCACGGATGGTACCGGTAATTATTTAAGAAAATTACAATTTACTCTTAACGGAGCGTTCCTTTTATTATGTTGAACTGTGTTGTAAGATGATAGAAGGCTGCCAGCCCTTTTTGTTACCGAATGATACGGCAGATTATGAAGATTCGAGATCGTAATTGCCGGATTTGAGGTTGTAAATGGTGCGTAGCCGGGATAGCAATGTGAAACAGGATACCACAGTTTATAAGGAAAAGAGGGAATTGATGATATGAGGAAACGTACCGCCATCCTTCTGGCAATTGTTTTGTTTTTACTGGTGTGTGTGATCGGCACATACTGTGCGTTTGGGATGTACTATACGACACATTTTCTGAAAAATACTTCGATCAACGGCATTGACGTTTCGGGACTGACTGCGGTGGAAGCAGAGGAATTGATTGCGGCAGAGGCGGAGGATTACCGTCTCGTCGTGACGGGAAGAGACGAAGAGCAGGAGACGATCCTGGGTGCGGATTTTGACTACGGGTTTGTGGCGAATGGGGAAGCGGAGACTCTTCTTGGAGAGCAGAACGCCTTTGCCTGGATTCTGTCCTGTTTTTCGGAAGGACAGTCTTATTCGGTGGATACGGCAGTGACCTATGACACGGAAAAACTGACAGCGGCAGTGATGGCGTTTTCCATGATGCAGACGGATCAGATGGCGGCTCCGGAGGATGCGTATGTGACGCTGCTGGAGGATGGCACCTACGGGATTGTCGCGGAGACGGAAGGGACACAGCTGGACACGAAAAAGGTGGTCGCCGCAGTAGAGACGGCAGTGGAGGCGGGCAAAAAAAGTCTGAACCTGGAAATGGCGGAATGTTATGTGACGGCGGATGTCACGTCCGAGGATGAAAGTCTGCTTGAAACGGTAAGTCTTTACAATCAGTACGCATCCATGTATATTAATCTTGACTTCCCTAGCAACTTTATTAGCACCACAATTTATTAGCACTAATATTTTCAAATAAATCCTTGTTTTTCAACACTTTTTTTGCCATTTTCTATTGCAAAAATAATCATCGTATGTTATAGTGTACTAGTAAATAATTTTATGTTAGCACGTTCGGTTGGGTGATTATTTTGTATATTTTTTATTCGGGCCCGGGAGGCAAATATGCCTCCGCGGCAACTTCAAAGCGTGATGGTAAGAATACCTCTGTCGATGCCACATACCTTGGCACAGTTATCGACAGGGAACGCGGTATCTATAAAAGCCGTGAAAGAGGTTTTTTCACCTTTGATCCGGCCACGGGGGAATATGGTGAAGTCCCGGATGACTTCTCCATGCCTGCCCCGGAAATCTCTGCTAAACACAGCCATGTGTCCGTGGATTTTGGTGATGCCTTTATCCTGAATGCATTCCTGTACCAAAGCGGCTTTATGGACGTCATTGATACGATCGACTACAGCAATAAGGAAACACTCCATGCCATGGTGCTGTTTTATACCTTGTCAGCGATGGCAAACGCTGATGCCATTCATTGGTATCAGGGCAGCATCGCCAGGGTGCTTTATCCAAAAGCCAACATGGCCAGCCAGAGGATCAGCGAACTCCTTGCGCAGATTGGCACTCCTGACAGCCAGCTGACATATCAGCAGAAGTATATCCAGTTCGTGCAGCAGCATTATAATCCTGACAAGAACATCCTGATAGACAGCAGCGGGCTTCCTAACAGTATCCACTTTCCGCTTACGCACAGGAATGTCCATAATGGCAAGGTCAGCAACGAAGTACGTCTCATCTTTGTGGTGCAGCGGAGTACCGGGCTTCCCCTGTTTTACCGGGCAGTGCCAGGCAATATAGTGGATATGTCTACACTTGAAAGGATCCTGCTTCATCTGGATTCTCTCGGGGTGGATATCGACTCCTGTATAATGGATGCCGGATATAACACGGCAGATAATCTGGATCTGTTCTATACGGATGACCATGAATGCAAGATCAACTTTATCACAAGGGTAAAGGCAAACGACAAACACCTCAGGGCCATGATAAAGGAATCGCTCCCGAACATTGACCGGCGGGATAACTTCGTCAAGTATCAGGACCGCTACCTCTTTATTGTAAAGAAGCAAGTCATGGTTGGCATTGGCGAAAATAACCCGGCATGGATGTATCTCGGTCTGGACTACAGTCGTCTCAGTGATGAACAGCACAAGCTTCTGAAACGTGCAGCCAGGGAGGAAATGACAGCGGATGCTGTTTATGAAGCCATGCAGACGGAAGGCCTGTTTGGCGTCATTTCTGGCCATGAATACCCATGTGAAGAAATCCTTCCAGCATACTATCAAAGGCAGTCTGCTGAACAGATTTTTGATTTTGCAAAGAATTACACGAAACTCCTGCCACTTCGTACAGCTACGGAGGCGACTTTCCAGGGACATTTACTTTTATCATACATAGCCTCCTGTGCGGTAAAAATGCTTCAGATGAAACTGAAGACAGCAGATTTATTCTTCGGTTCACGCCTGCAGTATATGCGTAACCAGAAGTGTACCATTTATCACAACCGCCTGATAACGGATGTGCCACAAAAAGAAGCAAATGAAACATACCAGGCGTTAGGGATTAAGTGTCCAGCATCCATAGCGATTGTAAACGGGGAACTCCAGTATACACCTCCCGCAAAGGAGGAAGATGAACCGCCCAAAAAGCGAAAGCGCAGGAGTGGAGCAAAATCCGTAACAGCTACAGATAGTAATAAGAAACAACCGGAACATAAAACCAAACAGAAGTCATTGGCTGATGCAGCACCAAAGAAACGAGGACGCCCAAAAGGTTCAAAAAACAAGAAAACTTTAGAGCGGGAGGCGTTGCAACAAGCACAGCAAAAACGTGGCAGAGGTCGACCCAAAGGATCTAAGAATAAGAAAACTTTGGAGCGAGAAGCTCAGCTTGCTGCCACACAGGCACAGCCAACTTCAAATGAGTAACATCAACTTGGCTTCTCCGCCTTCATTTGTGCTAATAAATGGGGGCGGGAACTAAAG
>JAJPXU010000085.1 GCA_021205305.1 Lachnospiraceae bacterium | reverse complement strand
ATTATGACAGAAAATGATACAAAAGTAACCCCCCAAAATCCCCCAAGATTGGGGGGCAGGGGGTTGATGTGTCGAAGACACTTTTTTACGGATTGCAGGCGTATTACTGCGCGGCAGTTACGGCAAAGCCCGTATCAACCAGATCCTCGTAAGGGGTCCATGCATCCAGTTCTTCGGCTTCCTGAAGAATATTCTGCAGAAGCTCAAAGCTCTCTTCCTCGAAAATCAGATCTTCCTTCCAGGTATCCTGCTCATAGTAACGTGTGACGATTGTCGTGATCGTTTCGAGGTCGGTTTCCGCGAACTGCGGCTGGATGATTTCCGCGATCTCTGCGGGCGTGTGGGCCTGTACATAGTCCATGCCCTTCTGCAGCGCATTTGTAAAGGCCTGGATGATTTCCGGGTTTTCGGCCAGATAACTTTGCTTCACACAATAGGCGGTGTAGGGGACATAGCCGGACGCTTCGCCGAGTGAGGCGACGACATAGCCCTCGCCCTGCTGTTCCAGCGCGGTGGCACTCGGCTCAAATTCCACCGTGAAGTCGGCGCCATCCCCCGTAAAGGCCGCAGCCGTGGAGCCGAAATCAATGCTCTGGTCGATCGTCAAGTCTGTCTTCGGATCTATCCCGTTTTTCTTCAGAATGAATTCAAAAACCATCTCCGGCATACCACCTGCGCGTCCGCCGAGCACATAGCGGCCCTTTAAATCTGTCCACTCGAAATCCTCCATCGGCTCTCTCGATACGAGAAAATTCCCTGCGCGCTGTGTGAGCTGGGCAAAGTTGATGAAGTAGTCGTCGGAGTCCTGATTATAGATGTAGATGGAGGATTCGCTACCCATGAAGCCGACGTCCGCCTCACCCGCGATCAGTGCGGCGGCCACATTGTCGGCACCGGCGCCGTTGACAAGCGTGAGCGCGATGCCCTCTTCCTCGAAATAGCCGTTCTCGATCGCCACATATTGCGGTGCGTAGAAGATGGAATGCGCGACTTCATTCAGAGTGACAGGCGTCAGTCCATTTGCGGTCTGGTCGCTTTTGCCATTGCAGCCGCACAGGGCGAGGATGGAGACACAGACCAGAAGAAAACAGAGAAATCTTTTCATTTTTCTTTCCTTCGCAGGAATCTTTAGTGTAATATATGCGAAGGAGAAGCTTTGGTGAAGGTCTATTTATCGGAATCATCGTCAGAGTCATCGCCCCGGAAGAGCCGGAACAGCCATAGATAAATATACATCAGCACCGGAATCACGACGGTGGCGACGAGGGAGAGCATCAGCAGCTCTTTCGCGCGCTCGCCCTGAAAGAAGGCGAGGATGAAGGTGCAAAGGTACAGAAGGCAGATAATAACAAGGGCGACGATCGCCAGAATGCGCTTGACTTTACGGTACATGGCAGGGCTCCTTTCAGTAAGCATTATAAAAGTATTTTTCCGCGATAGCAAGTGCAAAACATTTGTCAGGTCTCGATTCCTGTGATAGACTGGAAGATACCGGAATGAATGACAAAAAGAAAGAGGAATACCCGATGGACAATCTGGAAACACTGAACAGGGAACAGCGGGAGGCGGTGCTCTGCACGGAAGGGCCGCTTCTGATTCTGGCGGGAGCCGGCTCGGGCAAGACGCGGGTGCTGACCTGCCGTATTGCCTATTTAATCGAAGAATGCGGTGTGAACCCGTGGAATATCCTGGCGATCACCTTTACGAATAAAGCGGCGGGTGAGATGCGCGAGCGTGTGGACAAGATGGTGGGTTACGGCTCGGAGAGCATCTGGGTCAGCACCTTCCACTCGGCCTGCGTGCGGATCCTGCGCCGTCATATCGACCAGCTCGGCTACGACACCAATTTCTCGATCTACGACGCGGAGGATCAGAAGACGGTGATCAAGGACGTGTGCCGCCGCATGCAGCTCGACACGAAGGTCTACAAGGAGCGCGCGGTGCTCGCGGCGATCTCCCGCGCGAAGAATGACTGCATTTCCCCGGAGGAGCTGCGCCTGCAGGCGGGGGACGACTTCCGTCAGCAGAAGATCGCGCAGGCCTACCTCGAATATCAGAAGGAGCTGAAGAAAAATAACGCGCTCGATTTCGACGACCTGCTGGTGAAGACCGTGGAGCTTCTGAAAGTCTGTCCCGATGTGCTGCAGTACTACCGGAACCGTTTTCAGTATATTCTCGTGGATGAGTATCAGGACACGAATACGGTGCAGTTTCAGATGATCAGCATTCTGGCCGGGGAGTATCATAATCTCTGCGTGGTCGGGGACGACGATCAGTCTATCTATAAGTTCCGCGGTGCGAATATCCGGAATATTCTCGATTTCGAGTCGGTATTCCCGGAGGCGAAGGTCGTGAAGCTGGAGCAGAATTACCGCTCGACGCAGCACATTCTCGACGCGGCGAACGGAGTCATCGCTCACAATCGCGGGCGCAAGGCCAAGGCGCTCTGGACGGATAATGGAATGGGAGAGCCGGTGAATTTCCAGCAGTTCCAGACCGGCTATGAGGAGGCGGAATACATAGCGGGCGAGATTCGTCGTATGCGGGCGGCCGGAGAGGCGGAGTACAAGGATTTCGCGGTGCTGTACCGGACGAACGCCCAGTCCCGCGCTTTCGAGGAGAAATTTCTGTACGCGAACATTCCGTACCGGCTGATCGGCGGCGTGAACTTCTATTCCCGCAGGGAGATCAAGGACGTGCTCGCCTATCTCAAGACGATTGACAACGGTCTGGACGACCTGGCGGTGAACCGGATCATCAATGTGCCGAAGCGCGGCATCGGGGCTGTGACACTGAACAAGGTGCAGAGCTACGCAACTTCCCGCGGCATCAGCTTTTTTGAAGCGCTGGAGGCGGCGAATGAGATCCCGGGCCTTGGCAAGGCGGCGCTGAAGATTCAGGGCTTTGTGACCCTGATTCACTCGCTGCGGCTGCGCCTTGCGGAGCTCTCGATCGAAGAGCTGATCGATGAGATTCTGGAGCGGACCGGCTATGCGCAGGAACTGAAGGATGAGAACACCGAGGAATCGCTTGCCCGCCTGGAAAATATCGACGAGTTGATCAGCAAGGCGGCTCTCTATGAGGAGAGTGAGGAGAATCCGACGCTCAGCGGCTTCCTGGAGGAGGTGGCGCTGGTCGCGGATATCGACAGCATGGACGATTCGGACGACCGCGTGCTGCTGATGACGCTCCACAGCGCGAAGGGACTGGAATTTCCCTACGTCTATCTGACGGGCATGGAGGACGGCCTGTTCCCGAGCTATATGTCGATCGCCGCGGACAATGCCGAGGAGGAGATCGAGGAGGAACGGCGGCTCTGCTATGTGGGCATCACGCGCGCCATGAGGCGCCTGACGCTGACCTGCGCGCGCGTCCGCATGATTCGCGGGGAAAATCAGTACAATAATGTCTCCCGCTTTGTACGGGAGATCCCGCCGGAGACGCTCGCGCGCCGGGATGCGGTCCCCCGTATGCCGAAAGCCCAGGAGGCGGCCCGCGGCGCGGAGCGCCAGAAGGCGCGGGAAGCCTTCCGCGCGAAGCCGGCAGGGCTCGAACAGTTCAGGGTGAAGAAGGCAACCTCACTGGAGTACGGGGTCGGAGACCGCGTGCGGCATATGAAGTTTGGCGAGGGCACGGTGCAGGAGATCAGCGACGGCGGACGCGACTATGAGGTGAAGGTGGACTTCGACCGCGTCGGCGTAAAGCGGATGTTCGCCTCCTTCGCGAAGCTGAAAAAGCTGGGCTGATTGCATAATCAGCGGAAGTATGTTATACTTGGACATTATAAAAAAGAAAAGAGGTATCCGTCATGAACAGTCGTATAGAGGATTTACTGAACGCAGCGAAGACCAATGAGATGCTCGGTGAATTGCTTCATATTAAGAAGGAAGAAGAAAAGAAAAAGAACGCGTTGATGTGGGTACTGATCACGATCGGCGCAGTGCTCGCGGTGGTGGGTATCGCCTATGCGGTGTACCGCTTCTTCACGCCGGATTATCTGGAGGATTTCGACGAGGACTTTGATGAAGATTTCGACGATGATTTCTTCGACGATGATGAGCTCGAGGACGCGGAGGTTGAAGACGAAGAAGATGGCGAGAGCGAGGACGAGGAAGAATAGTCGCAGCTGACGCAATAAGAGAGGGTAAGCGGTTCCTCCTGTCCGGTTTCAGGGCCGGGCAGGAGGTCTTTCTATGTAGAAGGGAGATATCGGATGAAAAAGGGGCAGATTCTGGAGGGCACAATCGAGAAGCTGGATTTCCCGAATAAGGGGAGGATTCGGATCGAAGGAAAGACCGTGACCGTAAAGGGCGGCCTTCCCGGACAGCGGGTGCGCTTCGCGGTGCAGAAGCTCCGCGGCGGACGCGCGGAGGGTCGCATTCTCGAAGTGCTGGAGCATGCGGAGGCAGAGCGCGAGCCGGGCTGCCCGCATTATCCGGCCTGCGGCGGCTGCGTCTATCAGAGTCTGCCCTACGAGGAGCAGCTGAAGCTGAAGGCGGGGCAGGTGAAGGAGCTGCTGGACGAAGCAGCAAAAGATTTTGCTTATGAATATCGCTTTGAGGGCATCGAAGAGAGTCCGCGGCGCCTCGCCTACCGGAATAAGATGGAGTTTTCCTTCGGCGACGAGGTGAAGGACGGTCCGCTCTCACTCGGCATGCATAAGAGGGGCAGCTTTTATGACATTGTTACCGTCGATCACTGCGAGATCGTGGATGCGGATTTCCGGAGGATCCTGCGCGCGACGCTCGACTATTTTACGGAGAAGGAAACGCCGTTCTACCGGAAGCTGCGGCATGAGGGCTATCTGCGCCACCTGCTCGTGCGAAAGGCTGTGCGCACGGGGGAGATCCTTGTCTCGCTCGTGACGACGACGCAGAGGGAGGAGGAGCTTGGCGGCTGGCGCGACGCGCTGCTCGCGCTTCCGCTGGACGGAAATCTGGCGGGCATTCTCCACACAAAGAACGACAGCCTCGCGGACGTGATACAGAATGACGGTACTGAGATTCTTTATGGAAAAGATTATTTCTACGAGGAGCTGCTGGGGCAGCGCTTCCGGATCTCGCCCTTCTCCTTCTTCCAGACGAATTCTCTGGGGGCGGAGGTCCTCTACGAGACGGCGCGCTCCTATATCGGAGATACGAAGGATCAGCTCGTCTTTGACCTGTACAGCGGGACTGGTACGATCGCCCAGATGCTCGCGCCGGTCGCGCGGAAGGTGATCGGCGTGGAGATCGTGGAGGAGGCGGTCGCCGCCGCCCGCGAGAATGCGCAGCTCAACGGCCTCACAAACTGCGAGTTCATCGCCGGAGACGTGCTGAAGGTGTTGGACACGATCGCGGAGAAGCCGGATTTCATCGTCCTCGATCCGCCCCGGGATGGCATTCATCCCAAGGCACTGAAGAAGATCATCGACTACGGTGTGGAGCGGATGCTCTACATCTCCTGCAAGCCCACGAGCCTCGCGCGGGACCTGGCGGCGCTGCAGGCGGCGGGCTACCAGATGGAACGGGCGCGGTGCGTGGATATGTTTCCCTGGACGGGGAACGTCGAGACGATTGTATTATTGTCCAAACTTCATACAAAACAACATATAGAAGTGGAAATCCGCATGGACGAGATGGATCTGACGGCGGCGGATAAGTGAGACAGCAAATCTTTGATTTGCGTAGCCGAACTTATGCAGAGCTGAAGAAAGCAACCTATGAGGAAATCAAGGCATATGTTCTGGAGCATAGCGGATTGAATGTCAGCAATCTTTACATCGCGCAGGTCAAGCAGAAGTACGGGATTATTGAGCGCGAGAATTATAATAAGCCGAAATCCGAGAATGCAAGGCAGCCACAATGTCCGCCGGAAAAGGAGAAGGCGATTGTAGAGGCGTTGCGGCACTTCAAAATGATAGAAGGGAGCATTTGATATGAATATACCCTGTGAGTTTAACATCGACACCGCCAGCGTGGAGCTGCGTTTCGCTGATGGTACTGAGATCAGTATCTATACCCCAGGGGTGGACGATGAGATTTGCCCCACCGTCCCCATGCAGACGGAGATCGACTGGCTGATCTACAATGAACCGTTGACCTATGCCAGGCTGGTATTCTCTGGAGAGTTGGCGCAGTATGCCAAGGCTATGGCTGGAACACACGGTTTTATGGATTAAAATTATATATGACAGCGAGTCGCCCGCTCCCCTAATTCATGGACGGGCGGCTTTGTTATTTTAAGATATATAAAGCATGAGAGGATTGTTCAGCTTTCCAGAAAGCAAATCAATTCTACCAGGAAAGTGTGAGCGTAGTATTTTGGAGGATATGGATAATCCTGATTCCAGAAAAAACGCTGTATACAGGCGGATGTAGTTTGGTTTTCCACACCAATGACTTTATGATAATTTTCGATAATTTCCTGGCGTACAACAATATTTTAACCGGAACAGTTTTGTGAAATAACTGGTATCATTAAAACCACAGTCCAGCGCAATATCTTTTGCAGATTTGTTTGTTGCGCAGAGCTGCGCCGCTGCCTTTTTGAGTCGTGTTTCCACGACATACCGCATGGGTGTTGTGTTCAGCATTTCATGGAAGCAGCGCAGACACGCGCTGTTACTGACAGAAATACTTTTCGCGATTTGGTCAACCGTCAAATCCTCCATATAGTGCAACTCAATAAACTCCATCATAGAACGTATCCGGCTGATTTTTGCCAGCTCCTGTTCTGAAAGATTGGATTCTGAAAAATCAGTATTCCGTAAAATGCCGCGAATCGTTTTGGACAAATAAAACCGGGCAAGGTTTTCAAAATCATCCGGTTCCCCGGCGATGGATTCCCAAGCCATTTGAAAATAACAAAGTACTTCCTTCTGCCAGGGGATCTCCTGTTTCAAAAGAAGGAATCGCGTTGCGGCATTGGAATAGAATGGCTGCACCAGGCTTTGCCAGAATACACTGTCCATACTGCCTCCGATGAGCCGGGGATGAAACACAGCAGAGTGGAGTTTTCCAGGAGATTGTGACTTGTTCTGAATGGCGTGCATGGCCTTCGCATTGATAAAAATGCCGTCTCCGCTGGCAAGTGTCTGCCGGTCGTTTTCCAGGTCAAAGCGCAGACAGCCTTCCGTGACCAGCACAAGCTCCCATTCCTCATGCCAGTGCCAGGGAATCTTTTTCCGACTCAGATCATCAGAGTAACAAGCGATGGGGAATGCCGTATCGCCATGTCTGGAAAGCTCCTGATCATGCAGATCGGTGATGGTGTTGCAAATAGAAAGACCCATGAGATTCACCTCCGCATAAATGAATGTTTTATCCTATTTTTACGAATGTATCCTTACACATTTATCTTAAATTTGATGGTATCATCATATCACCGAAGGAGGAAGAATGCAACATGACTCACTTGCTTTTGTTTATTATTTACCTTGCTTTTATCAGTTTAGGATTGCCCGATGCATTGCTTGGCTCCGCATGGCCATCCATTTATCCTGAGTTTTCAGTCCCGATCTTCTATGCGGGGATCATCTCCATGATTATTGCTCTGGGAACTGTTATTTCCAGCCTGCAAAGCGACAAACTGACGATTCGGTTCGGAACCGGAAAAGTCACGGCTGTCAGTGTAGGTATGACTGCGCTTGCCCTGTTTGGCTTTTCTGCTTCCCATTCATTTTCGGCCCTCTGCCTTTGGGCAATTCCCTATGGTTTGGGAGCAGGCAGTGTGGATGCCAGTCTGAATAATTATGTGGCACTTCATTATAAAAGCAGACATATGAGTTGGCTTCATTGTATGTGGGGAATTGGTGCCAGCATTGGTCCTTATATGATGGGATTTGTCCTGACGAGAGGCCTGCGTTGGAACAGTGGATACCGCATCATTTCGATTTTACAGATTGGTCTGACAATCATCCTTGTGCTGAGTCTGCCGCTATGGAAATCTCTTAAAAGGGACGTGGAAACCGTGTCGTCTGGTACGCCGCGAAAGGCAATGCGTTTTTCGGAAATTCTTTCTGTACCCGGCGCAAAAGCTGTCATGGTGTCTTTTTTCTGCTACTGCGCGATTGAACAGACGACAGGGCTGTGGGCAGCCAGTTACCTGACGCTGCAAAAGGGCTTTTCGGCGGAGCAGGCCGCCAGCTTTGCCTCTATGTTTTATCTTGGTATCACCATCGGCAGAGCATTCAGCGGATTTTTGACTATGCGGTGGAATGACCGGCAGATGGTTCGGCTCGGACAGGGAATCATAGCTTTTGGATGTCTGGTACTGCTAATCCCATTTTCAAGTGGATTTGCACTGGCCGGGTTCATTTTAATCGGCCTGGGCTGCGCGCCGGTTTATCCCTGTATGCTTCACGCTACGCCGGAACAATTTGGCGCAGAACGATCTCAGGCGATCATCGGTGTGGAAATGGCCAGTGCCTACGTGGGAACCTGTCTTATGCCGCCTTTGTTCGGAACAATCGCCAATAATATCGGCATCGGTATTTTGCCGTTGTATCTTCTGGTCATTCTGTTTTTGATGAAGGTGATGTTCGGAAAGCTGAAAGGAGGTCATAAATGATGTTTGCAGATTATCATGTACATTCTGAATTCAGTGATGATTCGGACTATCGGATGGAAGATATTGTAGAGGAAGCATTGGAAATGGGAATGAACGAACTTTGCTTCACGGACCATGTGGACTATGGCGTCAAACGGGACTGGGATGACCCGCGAGGAATCCTCTATCGAAAAGGCGGCGCTGGAGAATCGGAAAGAATACTTCTCGCTAATGTAGATTATCCCCATTATGTGAATAAAATCCATATGCTGCAAGAGCGATATAATAATAAGATCACGATTCGGCTGGGAATGGAATTTGGCATACAGCAGCACACCATCCCGCAATATGAAGCGTTGTTCCGGTGCTATCCCTTTGATTTTATTCTGCTTTCCGTCCACCAGATCGAGGATAAAGAGTTTTGGACAGGCGACTTCCAGCGGGGCCATACCCAGCGTGAGTTTTATTTGCGATACTATTGGGAACTGCTGTCTCTGGTTGAGAATTACCATAACTACAGCGTTCTGGGGCACATGGATTTGATTTCGCGGTATGACCCGATCGGCGATTTCCCGTTCTCTCAAGTAGAACATATCATTGAGCAGATTTTAAAAAGGGTAATCGCAGATGGCAAGGGGATTGAAGTCAACACATCCTGTTATCGGTATGGACTGGATATGACGCCATGCAGAGAAATTCTGGGAATGTATCGTGACCTTGGAGGCGAGATCCTGACGATTGGCAGCGACAGCCATAAGCGGGAACACCTTGGCGTTTATATACCGGAAACGATGAATGAACTGAAAGGCATGGGATTCAAACAGATTTGTACGTTTGAGCACATGAATCCAAAGTTTCATCCTTTATAGGAAACTCATATATCCCAGATTTGTTCCTGATACCACCGATTAAAATACAGTTCCTTCAGACTATGATGTGGTTCATAAGCCTGACGTGAATTTTGCTCCTGCTCGCAAATGTCCATGTACTCCGGACTGGCTCCGCGGATGGGAAGTTCCTCCACATTCTTTACATTCCGATACTGGACAATCTCGAATTCGCCACAATCATCAAGGTATGCGATGACCTTGTCAGCCGAAATGGTTGCGCGATAAAGATGCTGTTTCTCCTGGGGCCGGTAATGCTTATGGCGGGCGGCAAACCATTCGGCTGTATCTAAAAGCAGCGTCCATGAAATGCAGGAGGTGGTCGACCTGTTGGCTGACGAGTATGGATGGAGCGATTCTGTCTCCAACCTGTCCGCGAAGCTGCAAAGGGAGTCGCTGCGCTATGGAAAGCTTAGGGTTGTTTTCAATGGCATTGAGAAGAGCGACCTTTAAAAAGTGTTCTATATCAAGGCACATCTGTAAAATCTGGTAGCGTAAATGCCTGTCGATACCCCTGATGTAGACGATGGGATTTGCCCTACTATTCCCATGCAGACAGAAATCGACTGGCTGATTTATAATGAACCTCTGACCTACGCCAGATTGGTATTATCTGGTGACCTGGAGCAGTATGCCAGGGATATGGTTGGGGTACATGGGTTGCCAGATTGATTGACAAATAATTTAGACTGTTTTATCATGTACACATACACCCTGGTGTATATGATTGAGAGGAAATAGAAATGAGAGAATGTATGGATGCGGAGAACCTGCACCGTAGGCTGAAAAAAATAATTGGACAGGTACAGGCTATTGATCGGATGATCGACGAGGACATTCCCTGTGAAGATATTCTGGCACAGATCAATGCGGCGAAATCCGCTCTGCATGGGTGCGGTAAAGTTGTACTTGAGGGACATATTCAGCATTGTGTGCGAAACGGGATTGAGCATGGGGACGCTGATAAAACGATTGCTGATTTCACGAAAGCAGTGGAGCGCTTTGCAAACATGAGCTAATCCTTTCTGAAAATTTATATTCAAATCATACAAAAGCAGCCATTCACGGCTGCTTTTGTTATTTCCTGGAAATGTATCATTTTATCTGTATCAGAATCAAATCTGTTAGTACCTCCTAATCTTCAAGCGGATTGCTTGACATTCCCATACCCCTATATGTATGATAACCATATACCAGTATGGGTATATAACAAAGAGGAAGGAAAAGTCAATGAACGATACTCAGAAGAATCGTATGAACCAGATACGGCAGGAGTCCAGGGAGGATTATCTGGAAGCCCTGTTTCTGCTTCTCAAGAATCAAAACGAGATACGGTCTTCCGACCTTGCGTCCTTTATGGGCTTTTCCAGAGCCAGTGTCAGCCAGGCAGTTTTGTCGCTGGAACGGGATGGTTTTCTTTTTATGGATGAAAAGTATTGTCTTCATCTGACAGAGAAAGGCTCACTGGCAGCAGAGAGAACGCATCGTAAACATAAATTTTTCGAGAAAAATCTGGTGCTTGCCGGTGTCGATCCTGCTTTGGCAGACAGGGAAGGAAGCCGGATGGGCCATGCGCTCAGCAATGAAAGCTTTGAACGGATTGCGGCAGGCGGTATGCAAAAAGAGGAGGATCTGAATTCATTATGAAAGCGGTGATTTCCAGGCTTGAATGGATATCAGAGTTGGGAGGAATCAGAAAGGATATTATTTCCCTGATCATATCAGGGGCAGCGGTTATATGCAGCCTGACCGGATGGTCGCCATTTTCTTTTGATGCCGCATGGATCGCCATTCTATTTTGTGGAATCCCGATCATTATGGAAGCTATCATCGGTCTTGTGACGACTTTTGACATCAAAGCAGATGTCCTTGTCTCCATTGCATTGATTGCCTCTGTGATCACCGGAGAAATTTTTGCCGCCGGTGAGGTGGCGGTTATCATGCAGCTTGGGGGACTTCTGGAAGAACTGACCGTTGCAAAAGCGAGAAGCGGCATTGAAAAGCTCGTGAAGCTGACCCCGACGACGGCCCGGATACTGGACGCGGATGGGAAGGAAACCATCGTCCCTTCCATACAGGTCAGGGTTGGTGATAAGGTTCGGATTCTTCCGGGAGAGACGATCCCGGTGGACGGTGTGATCCTTTCCGGTCAGACTTCGATCAACCAGGCGGTCATGACCGGCGAATCCATGCCGGTGGATAAGACAGCCGGGGATGAGGTTTCCTCCGGCACGGTTAATCAGTTTGGAGCCTTCGATATGGAAGCGGCCAAAGTGGGCGAGGACAGCTCCATTCAGAGGATGATCCGGCTGGTGCAGTCGGCAGACGCCGGAAAGGCGAAGATTGTGGGGCTTGCGGATCGCTGGGCGACCTGGATTGTGGTCGTCGCCCTTCTGGCGGCGGCGCTCACCTGGCTGTTTACGGGGCAAATCATCCGTGCGGTGACGATTCTGGTTGTGTTCTGCCCCTGCGCCCTGGTTCTGGCCACGCCGACGGCGATTATGGCGGCGATTGGCAATGCGACGAAACACGGATTCCTCGTGAAGGAGGGCGATGCCCTGGAACGGCTGGCGGGAGTGACAAAAATCACCTTTGATAAAACAGGAACCCTTACGTATGGCGTGCCGCAGGTGGTCTGTGCAAAAAGTATGGAGTCCGATATGTCGGATGACGATGTCTATCGTTTCTGTGCGGCAGCGGAACAGCTCTCAGAGCATCCGCTGGGGAAAGCGATTGTAAAGAGCTATCGGGCAGAAACGGGAATATCGCTGCCGTCCTGCGAGCAGTTTGTGATGCTGCCGGGACGCGGTGTATTCGCGGTGGCCTGTGGGAAACAGATTTTTGCCGGAAATCTGGAATTGATGGCGGATAAGAATATTCTGGCTGCGGGAGAGACTTTCGCGGAAATGGAAATCTATTTGAAGCAGGGCTGTACGGTGATCTATGTGAGTGTAGACGGGAGATTGTCAGGCTTTCTGGCGCTGTCTGATACGCCAAGGGAAAACAGCGCTTCCATGATCGATCAGTTGAGGAAGCTTTCTGCAGAACCTGTGCTTCTCACCGGGGATCATGAAGAGGCAGCGACTTCGATTGCCAGGCGGCTCCAGATCAGGGAGATCCATGCCGGATGCAGCCCGGAGGACAAACTGAGGTGGATTGGCTCGTATCAGGAAAGACAGGAGATTGTCTGCATGATCGGCGACGGCGTGAATGATGCACCGGCGCTGAAAAAAGCGGATGTCGGCATTGCCATGGGCGGAATTGGAAGCGATATTGCGGTGGACGCCGCGGATATCGCACTGGTGGATGATAAGGTGGAAGAGCTTCCTTATCTGATGGCGCTCTCCAAAAGGATGATGAGAACCATTAAGCTGAATATGACATTTTCCCTGACGCTGAATTTTATCGCGATTGCCCTTGCGATCACAGGTATACTGACCCCGATTGTGGGGGCGCTGGTACACAACGCGGGTTCCGTGCTGGTGATCGGCAATTCTGCACTTTTATTAAACTGGAAACGGAGGTGAAAAGTATGATTTGGAGTGTAATATTTTTGGTGATTGGTATCATGGTTCTGGTTGCAGGGCTATATTATTTCCTGAAGGAGAAAAACGACCCGGAGTCCAGAAAGATTTATGGTATTGTCAGCGTGGCTGGGGCTGTAATTGTGGTTTACACAGCTGTGAAGCTGCTTGCTGGCTTTTAACGAATTACCTTAACGCAAAGGATATGGACAGGCTTGGAAACGTATCCGTGACAGCTATGCTGCTGCGCATCCATTGTGTGAGCTCTGCCTTGAGAAGGGTATCTATACGAAGACCGGGGAGATACACCACAAGCTGCCTCTCTCTGAGGGAGGAACGCACGACCGCTCCAACCTCATCGCACTGTGCAAGCCGTGCCATGCGCGGATTCATGCGGAGCGTGGCGACAGGTGCACAACAATAAAGCAGTCCGCGATTGAGTTTTGCAGACTGCTTTGCTGTTATTTTTTGAAAATATCGGAGTGTGTGCCGGTATCAACAAGCGTGAGTGTCAGGATGTCGTTTTCTATCAGATAGACCAACAACCAATCCGGTTTAACATGACACTCTCGGAAACCGGCAAATTTACCGCTTAGTTCATGGTCATGGTGTTTCTCATCGAGTTGTTTGCCCTGACGCAATTTATCAACAACATCGTCCAACAGAGAAATATCCAGACCGCGTTTTTTCATGAGCTTATAGCTCTTCTTATAAGCGGTAGTGAATTTGACAGTATACATTTAATCGTCCAGAGCCCGTTTAAGCTCTTCCATGCTGGTGTACCCTTTGACGTCAGGATCGCGGGAAATACGTCTTGCTTCTTCCATTGCTTCAAGAGTCTGCTTGCCATAGCGAGGCATCTCGACAGCGAACGGAAGACCGCCGCGAAGGATACACTGATGGAGAAACATGTTTACTGCACTGGACATATCCAGTCCAAGGTCACTGAACAGGTCTGTTGCCTGCTTTTTGATATCGGAATCAATACGAATTTGAGTTGGTACTGTAGCCATAGCAATCACTTCCTTTCAAGCATACAATAGTCGATTTGATTTACGTTGTCAATCAATTTCGCAATTTTTTATTATTTTTGAGACCCCAGGGGCGGGTCAAATCTCTGTTCGGCTTCTCCCAGGGAACAGTGCGGGGGTCACGCGCACAAAATCGCAAAAGTTTTTAGGGGAATAACCCATTTGGAGAGGAGGTACTTTGAAAATGGGTACAAGAGGACCAAAACCTGGTACCGGCGGCAGGCCGAAAAAGGCCATTGCAGACAACGCTTGAAACCGATGCCTGCCCTGCTTTTTAGTTATTCTTCGGTCTCATTCCCCAGAAGACCACATTCATAAGAATGACAATTACAGCAACAACAATCATGGATACCCAAAATCCCATATTCAAACCAAGGAATTCTGTGGTGTCAAACAGCTTCATCCAAATATCTGTTATAGTCATAATCGTTTTCCTCCTTTACAACAGCTCGCCATAATGACGAACATACGCTTTTTTCAAACTGGTTGCCAGCAGCATATAGAGCAGGATGCAGGGAATCAGATAAAGGAAATAACACGCAGGCAGCGCAACAAAACCCAGTAATGTTCCCAACGGCGTAAACGGAATAATGGTTAACACTGTGATTCCTGTCATCGTCATCAATGTCAGGGGCGCGGAAGCACGGCTCTGGATAAAGGGCAGCTTTGGTGTACGGATCATGTGAATGACCAGCGTCTGGCTCCACATGGACTCCACAAACCATCCGGCCTGGAACATGGCCATATATCGAAACTGCATATCTGCAAGCTCTGCGCCGCTGAAATGGGCGGCAAGGTCGTTATACAGAACGCCGCCGGATACAAACATGGGGCAAAACACGAAGTACATGAAAATATAGGTCGTGAAGTCGAAGATGGAGCTGGTCGGCCCGATCCAGATCATGAAGCTCCCCACGCTGGATGCGTCCCACTTCCTCGGAACAGCAATGAATTCTTCATCCACATTGTCCCAGGGGATGGCAGTGCAGCTCAGGTCGTAGATCAGGTTCAGGAAAATCAGGTGTATACTCATCATGGGCAGGAACGGCAGAAGTGCCGACGCAGCCAGCACAGAAAACATATTGCCGAAGTTGGAGGACGCCGTCATCTTGATATATTTGATCATGTTGGCGTAGGTCTTGCGCCCTTCAATAATCCCTTCCTCCAGCACCATCAGGTCTTTTTCCAGAAGGATAATATCTGCCGATTCCTTCGCCACATCCACCGCTGTATCCACAGAGATTCCGATGTCCGCAGCCTTCATGGCGGCGGCATCGTTGATGCCATCCCCCATAAATCCAACCGTGTGACCGTTTTCCCGCAGAACAGATACGATACGGGCTTTCTGGTCAGGGGTCAGCTTGGCGAATACATCCGCCTCCTCTGCGGCCATGGCAAGCTCCTCATCTGTCATGTGTTCCAGGTCAGAACCCAGAAGCATACCTCG
>JAJPXU010000049.1 GCA_021205305.1 Lachnospiraceae bacterium | reverse complement strand
AAGGCTTCATATGACAAAGGCCCTCATGATGGATATCTGCCTGAAACTGGCAGATGTAAAATAGTAGACAACTGTTAATACCAGTAATTCAGCAAAACCCTCAAACTTCCTAATAACCCCTTTTAAATCAGAAGCATTTATCTTCTTTCTGTTATGTTCTTCCATAACTCATCCTTCAATTTGTGCGTATTTCTCATTGCTCCTGCGTCTTTCGGTTCCCTTTTACACGGAAGGCTCCAACCTCATCAAACTCGTGCTCACAGTTCCAGCAGATCATCCGTCCTTCCGGCACAGGCCTGCTACAGCAGACACATATATCTGGATATGTTTCTTTCCTTCCAAGCTCTGGTTCTACCGTTCTATCCGCTGCCATGTTTTTCATATCCATCCATAGAAATACCCCCCCAGCCGCAAATTTCGCAGCTCGGGAGGGTCACTCCTTCTTATTCTTTTTTCTACTCACACAGCGCATCTGCTCGTCATCCTGCTCCTGCTGGTACCGTTCCGATCTTCCTGCGGATGCGCCGTGGACGAACAGCAGGTACAAAGCAAATAGAATTATAACTACAACCATCCATCCCATATGTACAACACCACCAGACACACAAGAACACGAGCCGCCTTCTCCAGAGTATAGCTTCGCCATCCCGCCCATATATTGCAGGCTGTGATTCTCCCTGCTTATGCGCGAAACGTAGTTCCAATATATCGTCCGGCACTGTCCACGGCGGCGAAGCGAACACGCTTTCAGTTATCCGGATGTTTTATCGCAGCCACGATGAGACTGCTTTCTACAAGCCGATAGCGACTGTTATCTCGCCATAAGCTGACCTTTTTCTGTGTCAATTAGCAAAAAGCAATTATTGCAAACCCCTTGAAAGCTTCGTTTTTCATTGCTTTTCACCTCGAAAACCCATCTTTGTAAATTTACAGTGGCCTGCAAAACCCGCATTTTTATGAGCGAATTGCACGATTATTTTTCGTTTTATCGTCCAATCCATTGGTAAGCTCTCACAAATTTTCCAGGCGGTTCGTGGTAAGCGAAGTATACTTCATTTACCAAAAAAGACTTGCTTTTTCTCTATAGCAGGTGTATAATCTCGCCGTAGTTGATAAGTGCATTCGAGAAAACATTGAAAAGTACATTTTCAACAATTAGCAGGTTGATTTTCGTTGCTTTTTCTGTAATATAAGCACAAAAAATGACGTGTATTTTCCAAATTATCAGAAAGCACACGCCATATCCTTATTTTTTAAGTGATACCGTTTCAAAGATGGCTTTGCTCTCCAAAATAGCAATATCTGGGGAGTTTTTGTGTGGTAAGCGAAGTATACTTCATTTACCATTTGGTCATTTTGCCGAATTTGTGTCCTGTGCTGTCACCCACTTACAGAAGGTGGGGTGTGTGATACCGAGCAGCTTTGCCGCTTTCCTCGCGCTGATTTCCCCGCGCTGGTACAGCGACATCAGAGTGAAGAATTCCGGGGTCTTTTCTTTTTCCGGCGGGCCGAATTTTACGCCTTTTGCCTTTGCCGCCGCGATTCCCTCTTCCTGACGCCTGTGGATTTTCTCACGTTCCAGCTGCGCGAATCCGCTCATCACCGTCAGAATGATGGAGTTCAGCATTTTGGCCGTTACGCCGTTGGCCGCGGATGCGGTATTCAAAAACGGCGCGTCCAGCACGACGATGGCTGCGTCTTTCTCATTTGTGATGATATTCCACTCTTTGATTACCTCATCAAAATTCCGTCCCAGCCGGTCGATGCTGTCGATCACCAGGGTATCCCCTGGTTTGATTTTCTTAAGCATCTCCTGATAAGCCGGCCTGTTGAAATCCTTCCCGGAAAAGCCGTGGTCCGCGAATACGTTCTCTGCGGGAACCCCGTACTCCTTCATGGCAGCAATCTGCCTGTCAAGATTCTGTTCCTGTGTGCTCACGCGAATGTAAGCAATCAGTTTACCCATTTTCATGTCCTCCTTAAAATATGAGATTTTTGTAGCATTTTTATTTTACAAATAAGGACACGGTATTTGTTGTTTCTTTTCTCTATGCTATTAAATTTGTCAAGAGTTGGTTTAAAAAATACAAAATACAAAATTCCGATAATTATCGTTTGCAATTTATCAGTTTGTATGTTACGATAACAGCCGGAGAAATCAGATTGTCGAATTATCTGCCTGAAGAATATATGCATTGGATAAGGATATGAGGAGGAATACCAATATAATATGGAAGAAAACACACTGATAAAACTGGATGATGAATATGTAGAGCAGATGTTTCTCGGCCAGACGGAGAATCCGATCGCCATGTCAGGACTTTCGCTCTCACAGGTGGAACAGATCATTGACCAGATGGTGGAATATAAAAAGCTGCGAATGATGTATACCTGCGCGCTCAAGGAAATTCGGACGAAATTCGATGTGCTCAACACCGAATTTAGCGTCCGCTACCAGCGCAATCCGATCAACTTCATTACCATGAGAGTGAAGAGCACGCACAGCATTTTTGAAAAGATGCGGCGGCAGGATCAGAAACTTTCGATGAAACATCTGATAGAAAACATCAACGACATCGCAGGAATCCGCGTGATCTGCTCTTACGTGGATGACATTTATCTGCTGGCACAGGCTCTAATTGCGCAGGACGATATCCATCTGATACGGGAAAAGGACTATATCTCAAACCCGAAGCCGAACGGATATCGAAGCCTGCACCTGATCGTCAGCGTGCCGGTCTTTTTTACTGACCAGAAAAAGGATATGAAGGTAGAGGTGCAGATCCGCACGATTGCCATGGACTTCTGGGCAAGCCTGGAGCATGAGATGAAGTATAAAAAGGAGATCCCAAACCAGCAGGTAATTGCGGATCGCCTGAAAAACTGCGCGGACGTGATTTCAGAGACGGATATGACCATGCTTGACCTCCGCCGGGAGATCGAGGCTGCGGGAAATATGGAAAAGCAAGAAGACACCGAACGGTTGGAGATTGAGTCGCTTCTGGAAAAAATCAAGCGGCTGGATGATCCGATTCTCTGAGTGTTTGTTTTTAATGCTTAATAAATAGGAAAAAAATCCCCCGATTTTCAACAACCGGGGATTTTTATACTTTGATACGATTGAGTGCGAAAGACTGCGTTATGAAATGATATACATGAAACCAATCTTGCTCACCAGTAACTTCCGAACAGGTCTTCGTCCTGTCACTCGCTCTCCCGCCCATATACTTCTATCTGGACAAGCGCCGGAAACGGCGAACCGACTTCCTCTCTATAAGCGCCCGAATACACAAGGTTTACTTCATTTTCCCCTCTGGATACAGCTTTTGTCTTCATTTGTCCGTCCAGAATTTTGATACAGATCTGTCCCATTTTATACATCCTTTCTTTCAAAAATACAACCAATCAACACGGCTCCACAAGAAACCTGCACCGTCTTTCCCCGCATCCGCCCATCGGCGTTTCCCAGGAAAGGCAGTAAACAGTCCTTTGGTTTCCTCTGTGATCAATATGGCTTCTTTCCTCTGCCGTAATCGGACCGGTCGCTCCCTCCACCGTAATCCGGCAAGCATGTTCTTTCCCTTTTATTACAATCGTTTCTGCTTCAATCTCTGGTAAATATTCTGTGATCAGATTCTCCCGCATGGTCACGGAAACACTGGCGCATTGATTTTCTTTTCCCCGCTCCGGCATGGCGGCATCCGTTTTCAGAACATCCTCCACAACCAGGCGTTCCGAAGCCGCATCGTATTCCAGTATGCGGGTCAAATCCCTGACTGCGCAGTTTCCATACGCAGACGCGAAATGAATGACTGTTCGCCCTCTTCCATCCGACTCGAAAGAATCACAGTGATATTGCTCCCCTGCCTGCTGCTCCTTTCCATCCACGACCGGAACGTTATGCCCCAGAGAGCGGTTGCAGAGGATCTGATAGCGCCCGTTTTCGGAAAAATACGCTTTGGTATATTCCCCGGTTCCCAGGTCAGTAAGGAGCATCTCGTCTCCCAGCAGATACAGAAAACTGCCGACATCGTTATGATTGTGCGGTTCTCCGTTCGTGCCGCCTTTGCAGGCCATGCCCCCGCCGGATGATCCTTTGGCGATGTTCCACTGTGCATCCGGTAAGACAATATACCTGTTGTCTTCTGCGCATATACCGCCCGGTTGTATGATATACGGCTTGTCTCTCCCACAATCCATCTGCATATTGTCCGGCTGCGAAATATGCGTCTCACATTTAGCTCGCTGCCGATGCCAGTCAGACTCACAAATCGACGATACATTCTCCTGCCCTTCCTCAGTCGGGCAGAAATTCACCGAATACTTCTCCAGATACCTCCGCGTCCAGATCACATCCCTGTAATTTGCCAGAAACCGATAGCAGCGGTCAGCTTCAAATCCGCCCGCGCAGGCAACCGGCGGAAGCTCCACCTCCGGATAGCGCAGGGCAAGCAGACAGGTCAGCCCCAAACGATATTGGTCCTCACTGTTGGCATCCGAAAAACTCAGGGTGCGGCCGGACGGAAAGTAACATTTCTGCTGAAACAGAGCTATCCGGCGGACCTTTTCCTGGTTCAGCAGGTCTATTTTTCCCTTTGTATATCGGCAGAGCAGCTCCGCAAACCCGACGTAATAATAAAAGCCATAGCTGAAATACCCCAACCCTTCCAGGCAGGTGCCGTCATCCGCGAACCCGTCTATATAATAATGAAGCGAATCCACAATTCTCCCAATCAGATTCTCCAGAAGCTCCGGTTCCCCAGAACTGCCCAAATGCGTAGCATTGTCCTTCATGGACGGTATACCCTGCTTCCAGGCTTTGCGAGAAGACGTGTCCCCGGAGAGCAGATAAATACCGGCGCAGCCGATGCTTCCCGCGCAGACCGCGTTCCAGTTATCTTCCCCTCTCTCCCAAAAGCTATAAGGCGCATCCGATTCCAGAAAAGGAAGCAGTACGCGATTCAATACATTTTTTCTTGCCTGCTCCCGTATTGCCGGATTCAGCCGGTCTCCGGCCAGAGCCAGGATTTCCGACAGCGCCTGTCCGGTTTCCGCCGCGAACAGATCCACTGTTTTACGCCAGGAAGAGTTCTTCGCGCGGTCTACATGGGCGGGCAATGCCCAGCATTCCTCCTCACAAATTCCGCGAATCACTTCTTCCAGCTTTGCCGCATCGTCCGGATCCTCCCGGAGAATCGTCAGGCAGCCGTATACGGACAGATATTTCCTGCGCTGAAAGTAGACGTTCTCGTAAAGCAGTCGGTTTCCTGTCGTTTCAAACAGTGAAAACAGCGGCTCACTCAGCTCCGGTATGGGGACATTACGCATGGATTCTGCATTTTTTTCCATGCATTTAATATATGCAGCAAGCTTTGTTTCCAGCTCTCTCTTTTTCACTTCCGATAATTGCTGTGTCATGAGATTATCCTTCCCTATCCATTATCCCGCTCAGATCAATTTTATAAATCAGATCTCCAGGCTCCTCTTTTCGCAGACACATCAGCATATAGATCGGACAGTACGTAATCGCTCCATCCACTGACAGAGGGTCCAGCCAAAAAACATACGCTTGCGGAATGTCATATTTTTCCATCACATTTGACATTGCAGAATGCCGCTTGTATGTTTTTCCGGACTTAATCTCCAGCGGAATCACTCTTCCATTTTGTTCCACTACAAAATCCAGTTCCCCCAGTTTTTTATTTCGGTAATAATAAAGCGGGAATCCATGACAGCGCAGCTCCTGTGCGGCGGCGTTTTCAAAAACCGCTCCGTAATTAATATCCATTTCATGCTTCAATATCTGAATCTGAATTCCTTCCGCATACATACTTGCCAGAAGACCTACATCTGAGGAAAACAATTTAAAAAGACTCGTAGCCTTAGAAAGAAGCAGCGGCGTCTTTGGTTCGTCCACGCAATACGTTGGAAGCGCGACACCCGCGTCTTTTAGCCAGAGAAAACTGTTCTCATATTTTGAAAACACAGCCCTCTCGTTCAGGTTTTTCATGATAAATCGTTTGTTCTGGCTGTTCAGCTCACTGGGGATCAGGTCAAAAATTTCCGCCAGATACAGTTTTTCATCCGGATCATATTTCGCAATATCCTTCCGATACAATTCACAGATATATTTCTGAACGTTGTATACTTCACGAAGATTATTTGTCTCCAGATAGACCCGTACAGCTTCCGGCATTCCCCCTACAATCAGATAAAGCCAGAAAAGAGAAAGCAACTTCTCATGAATCAGAGCCGTTACCGGCTTCTTTTCTGAAAAGCATTCATACACATGCGATAACACCGTATCGCCGATTCCATTCGCACGGCAGAATTCTTCAAAATCCAACGGGAACATTTCTATGATTCCCATATACCCTACCGGCATGGAACGGATGTTTTTCATTTCTACCCCCAGAAGTGAGCCGCTTAAAATATATCTATAACTTCCCTCCTCCACCAGAAATTTAATCGCCGTCAGGATTTCCGGACATTCCTGCACTTCATCCAGAAAAATAACTGTCTTCCCAGGGTTCAGATCCTTCTGCGAAAGAGCAGATATATTCAGCAAAATCTCCCTGCTGTCACGCGCCGCGGCAAAAAGCTCCCTGGCATCCCGGTTTTCCAGAAAATTTAATTCCACAAAATCCGGATCCAGCTTCCCCGCTACCCGGCGAATGGAAAATGTCTTTCCTGTCTGTCTCGCTCCTGTGATAAGAAGAGCTTTGTTCTGGTTCTCTTTCAGGAAACATTCTATCTTTTTTTCCACTGCACGGTCAATCATGTCTGCCTTCCCCCTGATTTTATAAATCGGATAGGGGGAGTTCTCTCACCCTATCTCACTGTAATTATGATTTTATCACAGCGCTTGTATTTTTCCAACCACATTTTTGCGCTTTTTTTGTATTTTTCCAACCATAAATCCAGTCATATTTTGTATTTTTCCAACCGCGCATTCTGGTTGGAATTCCACTTTGAAAAATCAACTTGAAATTACGACGGTTCTCCTGTATGATAAAAAGAAAAAACTTCTCTTAACACTCCAGAGTCTGAGGATTCTGGAGTTGACTATTGAAACAATCGCTGCAGAAGCTTTTCTGAACAACAAATGCTATACCGGAGGAACTTACCTATGTCTGCTAAAAAAGAAATCTCATTTACGGAAGGCCCTATCTTTGGGTCTCTGATCCGCTTCGCGGGGCCGGTTCTGGGGGCATTGATCCTGCAGGCCGCCTATGGAGCCGTAGACCTGCTTGTGGTCGGCCAGTTCGGCGACGCCGCCAGCATCTCTGCCGTCGGTACCGCGAGCAGCTTTATGCAGATGGTGACTTTTATCATCACAAGTCTGGCGATGGGATCCACGGTGCTGATTGGACAGCATATCGGCGAAAAGAATCCGAAAGCGGCAGGCGACACCGTCGGCACCACCATCATCCTGTTCGCTGTCATCGGCATCATCCTGACTGTTGTGCTGGAAGCCTCGGCGGAAGTGATTGTCCGGATTCTGCAGGTACCGGAGAGCGCCACAGAGAAAGCGGTTCTGTATCTTCGCATCTGCTCCGGCGGCCTCCTGGTCATCATCACTTACAATGTCATCAGCGGTATTCTTCGCGGCATCGGCAATGCCAATCTTCCGTTTATTTTTGTAAGCATTGCCTGTGTGGTAAACATCGCTGCCGACCTGCTTCTTACCGGCCTGCTCGGCATGGATGTGGCGGGCGTGGCGATTGCCACCGTTTTTGCCCAGTTTGTCTCGGTCGTCATTTCCCTTGGCATCATCCGCAGACAGAAAATGCCGCTCGAATTCTCATTGAAACAGTGCCGCATCTACCCGGTCGAGCTGCGGAAAATCCTGCATGTCGGTATTCCCATCGCCCTGCAGGAGACGCTGAGTGAAGTCTCGTTTCTGGTGATCAATTCGATTGTAAACAGCATGGGGCTGATGCCATCCGCCGGATACGGAGTCGCCCAGAAGCTGGTTTCCTTTATCATGCTGGTTCCGTCTTCCGTTATGCAAAGCGTCTCCGCTTTTGTGGCGCAGAACATTGGCGCCGGGCAGAAAAAACGGGCTCAGCGCGGCTATCTGACTGCGATGGGCACCGGAGTGTGTATTGGAATCTTTGTATTTCTGGCCGGCTTCTTCGGCGGCTCGGTCCTGTCCTCGCTGTTCACCTCCGATCCGGAGGTCATCGCAGAGAGTGCCAGCTATCTGCGCGGATTCTGCCTGGATTGCATTCTTACCTGCGTCATGTTTAGTACAAGCGGCTACTTCAATGGCTGCGGAAACAGTATGCCCGTCATGCTCCAGGGCATCTCCGCCGCCTTCTGTGTCCGCATCCCGGTAGCACTTTATATGGCTTCCCTGCCGGGTGCTTCGCTGTTCTACATCGGCCTGACAACACCGATCTCCACGCTATATGGGATTCTGTTCTATGGAATCTGCTTTGCGTGGATGCGCAGAAAGAAACACGCTTCATGAATATTTTTTCTTGCTTTTCACTTTTTCCTGTGCTATGATAGGAAAAACTTGCAAAGGAGCAGACCAGAGGGACTGGTTTGCTCTTTTTTATTAAGGAGGATAGGAGCAATGAAAAAAATATCAAGACGAGATTTCCTGAAAGGTTCAGCCAGCGCTCTGGCTGCGTCCGTAATGTTTGGCAGCGGACTGAATGTCGCTGCGGAAGAAAGCGCAGATAGTACGCTTTACATCGCGTGGACCTCTGATATGCAGACAATGGATGTCCACACAACCAGTTCCAACTACCAGATTCCGCTGAATATTTTTGACCGTCTGTTCGAGATCCAGCTGAACGACGACGGCTCGACAGAGCTGGTAAACAGCCTGGTAGAGGATTACACGGTATCAGAGGATGGACTGACCTATGAATTTACCCTGCATGAGGGCGTCCTTTTCTCAGACGGCACACCGCTGACTTCGGCTGACGTAAAGTATACCTTTACCCGTATGCTTGCGCTTCCTGAGAGCGTGCAGACAGACTTTGCCAATGCGATCGCCGGCTCTGACGAGGTCATGGAAGGTACCGCGGAGGAGCTGACCGGTATTGAAGTGGTCGATGACACACACTTTACCGTCACCTTAAGCGAGCCGTTCGCAGGCTTTTTGTATCAGCTGGCAACACCGTCCTGCTGCATCTACAGTGAGTCAATTGTAGAAGCCGCAGGCGATGATTACGGCATCGATCCGGCTCTGACGATCGGTACCGGTCCGTATGTGGTGACCAGCTGGGATCACGACAACAGCATCATTCTGGATCTGAACCCGAATTACTGGGGCGAGACGCCGTCAGTGACGCACGTAGAGATTTCCATCATTCCGGATGCTTCTACAATGAGCATGATGTTCCAGAGCGGCGAGATCGATATTCTGGACTGCGATTACCTGGATTCTTCCGTCGTAGAATCGACTTATAAGACTGCTTACGCAGATCAGATTGTATCGGCAAACCGCCTTTCCATTACTTACTTTATGCTGAATGAGAATGTAGAGCCGCTCAATGATGTGAACGTGCGCAAGGCGATCCAGATGGCGGTTGACCGTGAGAGCATCCTGACGAGCGTTTACAGCGGCGATGGTACGATTGAGGACGGCATTTTCCCGACCGGTCTGATTGGCCACTCCGAGGAAAACCAGGGCTGGCTCGAATATGATCCGGAGGGCGCAAAGGCTCTTCTGGAGGAAGCGGGCTACGCGGACGGCTTCACCATGGAGATTTCTTCCGATGAATCCGCATCATCCGGTGTCCTTCTGGTATTACAGATCATCCAGCAGAATCTGGCTGATGTAGGCATCACAGCGGAGATTGTATCCTACGATGAGGCGAGCTGGCTGGCACTGAGAAAGAGCGGTGAAATGTGCAGCTTTGTCGCTACCTGGACGGCTGACTACAATGATCCGGATAACTTCATCTACACCTTCTTCGGATCTGCTGACAAGTCTCTGATCCGCAGCGGAAACTATTATAATACAGAAGTCATGGAACGTGTTGCCGCGGCGCGCGCGATCGTGGATGATGACGAACGTCTGGCGGAATATGCCGCTCTGGAAGCACAAATTGTACAGGAGGACGCCGCGTGGGTACCGCTCTTCAGCCGTACACACCTGTTTGTCGTGAGCGACCGGGTTGCTTCCTACACGCCGCATTGGGCCGGATACAGCGATTACAGCTTCGTAGGGGTAACTCTGGCGTAAGAATAATAAAAACAGTAACAATTCAGAACAGCAGGTCACTGACTGTCCTGAACGGTTACGAATCATACAATGAGATGCAATGCTGCATAGCGAACTCGCCCGCGGCTGGTCAAACTGGCCGCGGGCTTCCTTTTGTCGGAAGATACCAGTCTGACGAAAGCAGCATCCGGTCCCTCGCCGTGGAGGCATCCTCGTCCTGCGGACGGAATCCCCCCATCGCGCAGCGATTTTAATTGGCCGGATGCCGTTACAGGCCGCACCTGTAGAGGGAAAAATAAAAAAGCAGAGAAAGGAGACTTTACCGGATGAAAAGCTTTTTAAAGCGCCTGTTAGGGACAATACCGGTTTTATTCGGCGTGGTTTTGCTGATCTTCATCATGCTGCGCATCATTCCCGGCGACCCTGTCACCATGCTGCTGGGAGAGCATGTGAATCAGGACACCATTGACCGCCTGACGGAGGTGATGGGACTAAATGACCCGCTTCCCACGCAGTTTTTTAATTACATTGTTAATGCACTGCACGGTGATCTGGGCGTCAGCTACAAATATAACCGGGAAGTGACCGATATGATTCTGGAAGCGCTTCCCTATACGATCAAGCTCGCGGTGCTTGCCGCCCTGTTTGCCTGGATCATCGGCCTGGTGACCGGTATTATTTCCGCGGTTCGCCAGAATCATCTGGCAGACCGGCTGTTTATGGGCTTTTCTCTGGCAGGCGTCTCGATTCCGATCTTCATGACGTCACTGATTTTGCAGTATTTTCTGGCTTTTAAAGTAAAACTGTTTCCTCTGACAGAAAATGGCTCGCTCTATTCGATGATTCTTCCGGCCATCGCGCTCGGATGGAACAGCGCAGGCCGGATTGCCCGGATGACGCGCTCCAACCTGCTTGAGGAGCTTCAGGCAGACTACATAGATACGGCCCGCGCCAAGGGTCTCCGCCAGAACGCAGTCATTGTCAGTCACGCACTGAAAAACAGTATGCTGCCGATTGTTACCATGATGGCGCTGCAGCTTTCCTCCATGCTTTCCGGAGCCGTGATTACAGAAAGTGTCTTTGCAATCCCCGGAATCGGACGGCTGGCGACGACCGCAATTTCAAACCGCGACATGCCTGTCCTGCAGGGAACCGTGCTGTTTACGACGGTGATTGTAATCGCCGGGAACTTGCTGGCGGATCTGCTCTATTCGGTACTGGATCCGCGTATCAGAAAGGAGGCGTAGCTATGGCAGAAAAGGATTTCTTCAAAAAACAGGGCGAATCAGACGCACCTCATAATATAGAACAGAATACTGCCTCCTCCGAGGAGGAGCTGCTTGGTCAGATCGGCGAGAAGGACGGAATTACGGACAAGCTCCGCCGCATGTGCAGACAAAATAAGCTGGCTGCCTTTTCCGCTGTCGTGATTCTGATTATCCTCCTGATGGCTGTTTTTGCACCGGTGATCGCTCCTTATGGAGAGGCGGAACAGGATCTGCTGAACCGCCTGCAAGGGCCGAGCGCTGCCCATTGGCTGGGAACGGATGAACTGGGGCGGGATGTGTTTTCACGCCTTCTGTATGGTGCCAGAGTCTCTCTTTCGATCGGTATTATCCCCAGCATCATCTCTTTGCTGATCGGCATTTTTCTGGGACTGACTGCCGGATATTTCGGAGGCTGGTATGATTATGTCATCATGCGCCTGGCGGACGTCATGCTCTCGGTTCCTTCCCTTCTGATGGCTATGGTCGTGATGTACACGCTCGGCTCCTCCATCACGAGCCTGTTTATCGCTCTGATCATTGTGGACTGGGCCAGTGTAGCCAGGGTGGTGCGCAGCCAGACCCTGAGCCTGAAGGAGAGCGAATATGTGGAGGCGGCCCGCTCGATCGGCGTTGGACATTTTACGATTATGATACGGCACATTCTGCCGAACTGTATTCCGTCTCTGATTGTCCTTTTCACACTGAATGTTCCCTCGGCGATTTTATCGGAAAGCTCCTTAAGCTTCCTGGGAATCGGTGTACAGCCGCCGGCCGCCAGCTGGGGACTGATTGTAAACCAGGCAAAACAGTTTCTGTTTACACAGCCCTGGCTCTGCCTGGCTCCCTGTATCGCCATTATGATTGTTGTACTTGCGTTTAATTTTCTCGGGGACGGACTGCGGGATGTGTTAGACCCTTATATGAAGGATCAGTGAAAGGAGGCAGATACGGAATGGAACAAAAAGAAAATGTACTGGAAATCCGCGGGCTGCGCTCCTGCTTTTTCACAGAAAAAGGGGTAGTCCCCGCGGTAGACGGGATTGACCTGGATATACCGGAAGGGAAAATCATTGGTCTAGTCGGAGAAAGCGGCTGCGGCAAAAGCATGACCGCCAAATCCATTATGGGGCTTTTGAAATATCCGGGACGGATTGCGGACGGACATATCTGGTTTGACGGCCAGGATCTGGCTCATCTCTCCGAAAAAGAATTGCGAAATATCTGCGGAAAAGACATTTCCATGATTTTTCAGGAGCCGATGACGAGCCTGAATCCGGTGCTGAAAGTCGGGCGGCAGGTGCGTGAAACCCTGCTGGTTCACGACCGCGGCATGGATAAAGAGAAAGCCAGACGGCAGGTGATCGATATGTTTGAACGCGTAGGAATCCCTGAACCGGAAAAACGCTATGACAGCTACCCGCATCAGCTCTCCGGCGGCCTGCGTCAGCGTGTGATGATCGCGATGGCAATGGTCTGCCGCCCGCGGCTTTTGATCGCGGATGAACCAACCACCGCGCTGGATGTGACCATTGAGGCTCAGATCCTGCGTCTGATCCGCCAGCTTCGGGACGAGACGGGGATGAGCGTGCTGATCATCACGCACAACATGGGCGTCGTCGCGGAGATCTGTGATTACATCTATGTCATGTACGCGGGCAAAATCATGGAACAGGCGGAGACCTATGAACTGTTTGATCACAAAGCGCACCCTTACACCAAGGGTCTGCTGGATTCCATTCCAAGGATTGGAAAGAATCCCGACCGTCTCTATACGATTCCCGGTGTTGTACCGAACCTCCTGCACCTGCCGGATGGCTGCGCTTTCAGCAACCGCTGCCCGAACGCGTCGGAACGCTGCCGCAGGGTAAAACCGGAACTGTGTGAGGTCGGGGAAGGTCATCTGGCGCGCTGCCTGAACTGTGCGCCAGAAAGCATGGAGCCCCGTCTGAAAAAGCAATCGGAATCATATGAAAACACATCGGCCGCAGCAGAATTTCCAAACGCGAAAAATGCCGTGAGCGCACAGGAAATGTCCGGAAAACTGCGTATAGAAAATGCTGCGAAAGGAGGCGGAGCTTTATGACCGATGAGACCATTAAAAACACGAAGTCTGGAAACAGAGAACCAGAAATCCTTTTGCAGGCGGAAAATCTTTCCAAAGAATTTGATACCGGGAAAAAGGATTCCAAAATCCACGCCGTCTCCAATGTAGACCTGGAAATACGCCGCGGCGAGACACTCGCTCTGGTCGGAGAAAGCGGCTGCGGCAAGAGTACGCTTGGACGGACGCTTATTAAAATGCTTCCTGCCACAGGCGGCAGGGTTCTGTTCCACGGCGAAGATATCACAGCGATGTCCGAAAAGGAATTTCGCTCGCTGCGCCGGAAAATGCAGATGATCTTCCAGGATCCCTATGCCAGCCTGGACCCCCGCATGACCGTGCGCAATATCATCGCGGAGCCTTTGGTGACCTATCATGTGTGCTCGAACAAAAAAGAAACAACCGCCCGTGTCCTGGAACTAATGCAGGCGGTGGGCGTGCCGACGGAATTCCTGGACCGCTATCCGCATCAGTTTTCCGGCGGGCAGAGACAGCGCATTGGCATCGCCCGCGCGATTGCCCTGAACCCAGAGCTGATCGTCTGCGACGAGCCGGTGTCCGCGCTGGACGTATCTGTACAGAGTCAGGTGCTGAATCTGCTGAAGGATTTGCAGCAGCAATACAGTCTGACATACCTCTTTATCGGCCATGATCTGTCCGTAATCAATTTTATCGCCGACCGTGTCTGCGTCATGTTCCTCGGAAGTGTCTGTGAGATCGCTTCCAAGGAGGAGATCTACGCAAAGCCGATGCATCCTTACACCAGCTTCCTGCTGGACGCAATTCCGCAGGCGGATCCGCACCTTCGCAATGAACATCGGCAGGTGCTCACCGGAGAGGTCCCAAGCCCTGTCCATCTGCCGGAAGGGTGCTTTTTCCACACCCGCTGTCCGTACGCGACCGACCGCTGCCGCAGAGAAAGGCCGACTCTTCGCGTGGTAAAGGGACGGCAGGTCGCCTGTCACCGCGCAGGAGAAGTAGAACTCTGATTCCATCTCATATGCCACTTCCGCCAACCGCTCCGATCCGTAAAAGGAGCGGTTGGCCAGCTATATTTACCTGATAAGAAGATCAGCCAGATAAAATTCATCTTTTTGGTGAGAACCTTTATGTTGCTTATATTCCCGGATTGCAGCTACCAACTGTTTGTAATCACTGCCATAATAATCTCTGTAAAATTCCGTACTATTATCATATCTTCTCCGTCCACACCGAATATTTTGCTTTGCGAATAATTTCGGACGAACAGAAGATTTGACCTTATCGTATTCACTTATTAATTTTTCGGAAATAATAAGCAGCATCTCTAATTCCGGCTTTGTACAATATTTTTCAACTGATACAATTTTATCCGAGTACTCAGATGGTATTGTTAATCTTTCTGTTTGTGTATCACCAATCCGCAATATTTTCACTTTTCCCGGATACATATTGAGCTCGGCTTTTACCACACCTGATGTTCGTATCTGTCGCGCATGAAAGGTCACCAGTCCCAAAAGATCGTCTGCTGCAAACGATAGCTGATGATTTTCCAACAGAATATCCATGATCGCTTTTTCATTCGCCCCTTCACACATAACCAAAAGTTTCAACTCATAAGCCCTCTTTTCAGGTTCATTAATTCTTCATAATTTACAGCCGTCTGAAATGTATTGTTGTAAAATTGTTTGCTCTTTAATAGTCCTGAACGCAAACCATAATTGTCATATAAATTTCGAATCTGAATTTTACCGTTCGATTGACAAATCCACAGATTATCCTGTCGATTAAACAAATCCAACACTTCACAATAATGTGTTGTAAAAATCAGTGTTGCATTCTTCTTATTCACCGTTTTATCTTTGTAAAGATTGATCATATTTTCTACCAGTGTCTTATGAAAATGAGTTTCTATCTCATCAACAAGAAGATCAAAGCCATTCTGTAGCGACGCCGCCATCATCATATATAGCAAAATACCCTTTGTTGTGCCGCTCGAAAGCATATAGATTAATTCCTTATCCGAATAATTCTTGCTTTTTCCATCTACGCTTATACGATAGTTATGATCATCTACTTTTTGCAGATATTGAATACTCTCATCAAATATGCGGATAATATTATTCAATATTTTGTCAGGAATCTGATAGTTCTTCATTACTTTAAAAAGTAACTGGTACGTATCTACTCCTTCTCCACAACTATCAAAATATAAT
>JAJPXU010000154.1 GCA_021205305.1 Lachnospiraceae bacterium | reverse complement strand
CGCCACTGGCGCTCAGCACCTGTCTTTTCATTTCGATGCTGTTCTGAACTGTTACCAAAAATCTATGGTTTGAGCGAAGAAAGGTCGTATGTATCTCTATCTCGGGCAGTATGTAAGGACGGAAAATGAAAACAGAAATTTTATCTATGCTAAGTGAGAAGGACGGCTATGTGTCCGGGCAGGCACTCTGTGAAAAATTACAGGTATCCCGCACAGCTGTGTGGAAGATCATGAATCAGCTGCGCGAGGAAGGGTATGAGATCGAGTCAGTACCGAGCAAGGGTTATCGGATCACGAAGCGTCCCGATCGGATCACGGCAGAGGAAATTAGCAGCCGCCTGCATTCGGAATGGGCAGCAAGACAGGTGTATTATTATGAGTCGATTGATTCGACGAATAACGAGGCAAAACGGCTGGCGGAGAAAGGCGCAGTCTCCGGTACTCTTGTGGTAGCGGAGGAGCAGGTGCAGGGAAAAGGCCGCCGGGGCAGAAGCTGGATGACGCCTGCCGGGACAGCAATTGCGATGAGTCTGCTGCTTCGCCCAGGACAATCTGAAAATATGCGGTTACAGCCCGAACACGCCCCGATGCTCACTTTGGTCATGGGTATGGCGGTTGCGGCTGCCTGCCGGGAAACATGCGACGTGGATGTCGGGATTAAATGGCCGAATGATGTAGTCGCGGAAGGGAAAAAAATCTGCGGCATTCTCACAGAGATGAGCTGCGAGATGGATTATATTAATTACGTCGTTATCGGAATTGGCATTAATACCGGGGTGGAACAGTTTCCTCCGGAGCTTTTTAAGACAGCTGTTTCTCTGCATACTCTGATGGGTAACAAGCCGGATCGGGCCAAATTGATCGACGTCTGCATGGAGAAATTTGAGCAGTATTATGATAGATTTATGAAAACACAGGATTTTACATACCTTCAGGAAGAGTACAACGATTTCCTGGTGGGTAAAGGAGATCGTGTGCGCGTGTTATCGCCTGAGCAGGAATTTGAAGGTATCTCCTGTGGAATTAATACTCGGGGAGAGCTGCTGGTATGCCGGGTGGACGGCACGATGGAGCAAATCTTTGCTGGAGAAGTTTCGGTCAGGGGAATTTACGGGTATGTGTAATGCGGACGTGGCTGGAAACGGGCTTGCATAAGAGAAACGATTTGTCGGTGATAAGCAGTGAGGAAAAGTAAATATGTATGGACGAAAGGACTGCCGCTGAACGAAAGGGAAGGGTAGTTTTGTACGGGAGGCGGATAAGGCATGAAAAAAGAAAATGCGAAGGCCGATGGCTCGTCAGCTCCGGTGGTACTCTGCGGAGCAAGTGCTTATGAGCAGAAATATTATCTGAATGAAAGCTTTCAGAATCTGCCGGAGCAGATAAAAGAGGAACTTCAGGTGATGTGCGTCCTCTATACAGAGGATGTCGGAGGCGTATTCCTGTTGGAATTTGATGAGGACGGTACGCTGCAGTTTTGTACGGAAGCGAAAGAGAACGATTTTTCTTACGATGAGATCGGGAGCGTTCTTAAAATTAAGGAGCTGCGGCGAACGAAAGCGGATTTGCTGCGGTCAATCGAGTTGTATTATAAGGTTTTAACGGGAAAAGTAAGAGCGGAAGATATTTCGGAAATACAATGAAAAGCGATTTAACATAAGGTGTCGGGCAGATATATTTCTGTCAGCTTAGACAGGATCAGGAACGAAAGCAGGAGGAGGACTACCGTGAAAATCGGCAATGTGGTTCTGGAAAACAATATCATACTGGCTCCGATGGCAGGTGTTACCGACCTGCCTTTTCGTTTGCTCTGCCACGAGCAGGGGGCGGGGCTGGTCTGTTCAGAGATGGTGAGTGCGAAAGCCATTTACTATCGCAATAAAAATACAGGCATATTGATGGCGACGGATTCCCGGGAGAGACCGGTATCGCTGCAGTTGTTCGGTTCCGATCCGGACGTTATCAGCGAGATGGCGGCTCAGATAGAGGATCAGCCATTTGATATACTGGACTTTAATCTGGGCTGCCCGGTGCCAAAAGTGACAAAGAATGGCGAAGGCTCCGCGCTCATGCAAAATCCGGCTCTGGTGGAGAAAATTCTCACGAAAACAGTGCGTGCGATCCATAAACCAATGACGATAAAAATCCGAAAGGGTTTTTCTGAAAATGAAGTCAATGCGGTCGAGATTGCGCGGATTGCGGAAGCCTCAGGTGTGTCGGCGATTGCGGTTCATGGGCGTACCCGTGAGCAGTATTATTCAGGCCGGGCTGACTGGGACATCATCCGGCAGGTAAAGGAAGCGGTGAAAATTCCGGTAATCGGAAACGGCGACATTGATTCTCCACAGGCTGCACAGCGAATGCTGGAGGAGACCGGCTGTGATGGAATCATGGTAGGACGCGCAGCCAGAGGGAATCCCTGGCTGTTCGGTCAGATCCGAGCCTGGCTTCTGGAGGGAAAGCTGATTTCGAAACCGACCTGGGAAGAAGTGCGGGAGATGATGCTGCGGCACACGCGGATGCAGGTTGCTTTTAAGGGCGAGTATATCGGGATTCGTGAAATGCGCGCGCATCTTGCCTGGTATACCGCGGGATTTCCGAATTCTTCCCGTTTTCGCAGAGAAATAAACTCGATCGAAACGTTTGAAGAATTGGAACGCTTGTTGAATGAGCAATTGAAATAACCGTTTAGGACTGAAACAAAGTGCAGACCTGTGACCTGCTGTTCTGAATGGATACGATTTTACATAAAATTCTTATATTTTTTGTAAAAAAAGATTCTTTTAATTTTCTTGACAAACTACGGGCAATCCGTTAAAATACTGTAACTGTGAAGCGCAGGTATTCGATAGAATGCCCGCGCTTGTCACGGTTATAGGAAACGGCGTTTTTTGTCGATTCCTGTGAAAACCTATAAACGACAGGTTTCGGGAAGGTGTGATTTATCATGGAAGAAAAAAAGAATTTAATGACCTATGCCGGATTACAGAAGCTGGAAGATGAACTTCATGATCTGAAGGTTGTCAGAAGAAAAGCAGTGGCTGAGAAGATCAAAGAGGCCAGAGAGCAGGGCGATATTTCTGAGAACGCAGAATATGATGCGGCGATGGATGAACAGCGTGATATCGAAGCCAGAATTGAAGAGATTGGCAAACTCCTAAAAAACGCGGAGGTCGTTGTAGATGATGAGATTGACTCAGGCAAGATCAACGTTGGCTGCACCGTAAAAGTCTATGATGAGGAATATGAGGAAGAGATGGAGTTTCACATCGTAGGCTCCTCGGAGGCGAACAGCCTGCAGGGAAAGATTTCCAATGAGTCGCCGGTGGGCAAGGCTTTGATTGGACACTCCGTAGGAGACATGATTTCTGTAGAAACACAGGCGGGTGTGATTGAATATAAGGTCCTTTCCATCAAGCGCACGGCTTGATGAGAAAATCGCAATGATTCAGAACAGGAAACAGCAGTCGATGCTTCGGTTCTGAACTGTTACCAGAAAATAGAGATGAGGAGTGAGTAAATTGGCAGAACAGAAGACAGAACAGACAGTTGACACAAAGCAGCTTTTAAAGGTTCGCCGCGATAAATTAAAAGAACTTCAGGGAAGCGGGAATGATCCCTTTCAGATTCGCAAATATGACGTAACCAGCCACAGTATGGAAATCAAAGAGCAGTTTGAACAGTTTGAGCAGAAAACAGTCCGTGTGGCAGGGCGGATGATGTCAAAACGTGTCATGGGGAAGGCTTCGTTCTGCAATGTACAGGATCTCCAGGGGAGTATTCAGGCATACGTGGCCCGCGATTCCATCGGAGAAGAAGAATACAAGGCATTCAAGAAGATGGATATTGGTGATATCGTCGGTATTGAAGGCTTTGTATTCAAGACAAAGACCGGTGAGATTTCCATTCACGCGTCACAGGTCATATTGCTCTCGAAGAGTCTTCAGATTCTCCCGGAGAAATATCATGGCCTGACAAACACAGATATGCGTTACCGTCAGCGTTATGTTGACCTGATTATGAACCAGGATGTAAAGGATACCTTCGTGAAGCGTTCGAAGATCATCAGCGCCATTCGGCGTTACCTTGACGGTGAAGGCTTCCTCGAGGTAGAGACTCCGATGCTTGTTGCCAATGCCGGCGGCGCGGCAGCACGCCCGTTTTCCACTCATTATAATGCTTTGGATGAGGATGTGAAGCTCCGTATCTCTCTGGAGCTTTACCTGAAGCGGCTGATTGTGGGCGGCATGGAGCGCGTCTACGAGATTGGCCGTGTCTTCCGCAACGAGGGACTTGACACCCGGCACAATCCGGAATTCACGCTGATGGAGCTTTATCAGGCTTATACGGACTATCATGGCATGATGGATCTGACCGAAAATCTTTACCGTCATGTGGCGCAGGAGGTTCTCGGGACGACGACGATCACTTATAATGGCATTGAAATGGATCTCGGAAAGCCGTTTGAGCGTATTACCATGGTAGACGCTGTGAAGAAATACACGGGTGTTGACTTCAATGAAATCCACACGACAGAAGAAGCACAGGCTGTGGCAAAAGAGCATCATGTAGCTTTTGAAAATCATCACAAAAAGGGTGATATCCTCAATCTTTTCTTCGAGGAATTTGTCGAGGATCATCTGCTTCAGCCTACCTTTGTGATGGATCACCCGATTGAGATTTCGCCGCTCACCAAGAAAAAGCCGGAGAATCCGGATTATGTGGAGCGTTTCGAGTTTTATATGAATGGCTGGGAGATGGCGAACGCGTATTCCGAGCTGAATGACCCGATCGACCAGCGCGAGCGCTTTAAAGCGCAGGAAGAGCTGCTTGCCCTTGGAAACGAAGAGGCAAATACGACGGATGAGGATTTCCTTTATGCGCTGGAACTTGGTATGCCGCCGACAGGAGGGATTGGGTTCGGCATCGACCGTATGGTTATGTTACTAACTGATTCACCGGCAATAAGAGACGTTTTATTATTCCCTACGATGAGACACATTGAACAGTAAGAATCCAGCATTTATGCGGGTTTGCGGCATATTCTCTGAACCAAAAAACAGGATTTTGAACCAATTTTGAACCATTTTTCAAAAGATTCCTGTAGAGTTATGTGGATTTAGAAAAAAATGATGCATATTTTGATGTAGAAATGGAGGGCCTGAACCATTGTGTTCAGGCCTTTCTTCATCTGAGTAGACCATCATGTTCCTCTATTTGGATAAGGAGCAGAAGCAACAAAGAAAGGAGATGTACGTAAGATGCAAATATCAGACATGGAAAGGCTGTTTTATGGTGAGATTGTGCCGGGAGAAAAGTATGTTCCACAGACACAGAAGTATGATGATACGATGAAATTTTGTAAGACAGCAGAAAAAGAACTGCTTGGCCAGGTGCAGCCATATGCAGCTGATCTGTTTGAAGATTACAAAACCTATGCGAATAAACTGACAGTACTCCAAAATGAAGAAATGCTTCATACAGGGGTTGGCTCTTGGCATTCGGATGACACCTGAGCAGGATCTTTTTCTGGATTATCTTAGTAAAGAGAATTGCAGGTACTACCACTGGTATCCGATTTTCTCTGTTATGACTCATACTGGTATGCGCGTAGGTGAAGTTACAGGGCTGAGATAGGAGAACATCGATCTGGAGAAAGGATTTATAGATGTGAATTACACTCTGGTATATTTCTCCCATGCAGAGAATGGAGCGTATTTTGCTATCCATACGCCAAAGACAGAAGCGGGACGGCGGATAATCCCAATGTTGGATGAAGTAAAAGAAGCCTTCTTTCTGGAGAAATCAATTCAGGAGATGAATCATATGACCTGTAGGTCTGTGATTGACGGCTATTCGGATTTCATATTTGTGAACCGTTTCTGCAATGTCCAGCATCAGGGAACGCTCAATAAGGCATTGCGGAGAATTATTCGCGATTGCAATGACTCACAGCTTTTAAAAGAGAAGAATCCTGTACTGCTTCCAAGTTTTAGCTGTCACAGCCTCCGCCATACATTCACAACAAGGTTGGTTGAAGCCGGAGTCAATCTGAAAGTGGTGCAGGATACGCTGGGACACAAGGATTTCTCGACAACCATGGATATTTACACGGACGTTACAAGAGAACTAAAACAGCGCGAGTTCGGAAATCTGCAGGAGAAGGACAGACATTCAGCCCCGGATTTTTGGGATGCCCGTGATTGCAGCAATCGGTTATGGGCTGGCAAGCCTGCTTGCTGTATGTTTAGTCATTCATTACTTCCACGGGAAAAAATAATTTCACATAACAGGGAAATCGATAAAATAATTATTAAAAGCATTAAAAAACTGTTTCACTCGTTGACGGGTATAAACGATTGTGCTATTTTTCGTATAACAAAATTAAAAGGCAGTTGTACTATGCGGATATATTATGAACCAGCACACGCGCCTGATACAGAGCTAAGATAGAAATATGGCTTAAAGGAAAACGAGGCATGAAGGATAAGGATTGTGAAAGACAAAGAAGAGAAAACCGGGTTTTTCAGGAAAATTCTGATCAGGATAGCGGTAAATTTTTTAGCATTGGTCTGCTGGCTGTGCTTCAGAAAGAGAAAATGATGTCCGTTAGCTGATTACGGCTGCGGCATCTTCGTTACCGCTCCGGCCGGTGAATATCCCATGCGAAGTGAGGGATGCCCACATCCCCAATCTTCGATTGTGGACATACCACGCCCCACAATCGAAGATTGGGGCATATCCCGTCCGTAGGACGAGGATGCCACCCCGGCGAGGGGCATATCCCGTCCGCAGGACGAGGATGCCACTGGCACGCAGCGCCCTTATGATGTTGGACGTGGCCGGCGCGGGCGAGCAGGGAGAAAATCTCCCTACTCGATTGGCTGGATTGGGACTTCATTTTTCTGCATATCAGCCAGCAGGCTTTTCAACTCATTCAAAAGCGTTTCTAATGTTACCTGTTCCAGGCTTTCCTTCATTGCGTCTACGGCGGAAAGCATGTGTGGGTACAGGAGCTGATAGATATTTTTGCCGACAGGACAGTCGCTGTCTGTCTCGTGAATTTTAAAAATCTCTTCGACATCATTGGTCTCCACTGACTGATAGATGCCCCATAAGGTGATGTCCTTTGGCTCTCTGGCGAGTTGTACGCCTCCGTTTTTTCCGGGAGATGCGGTAAGCAGGCCACTCTTTGACAAATTTTGAAAAATGTTCCGGATGATGACAGCGTTAGACCCGGTGCTTTTTGCGATAAGGGTACTGGTGACGCGGCGTTTTGGGGACAGTACCGCAACGAAAAGCAGCGAATGGACTGCCGTTGGAAAACGTTTACTGACACGCATGGAATTACCTTCTTCCTCAAACATAAATCTGGAGAGCCGCGCCCTCGCCGGGTTATGCCCCTCGCCGGGGGGGCATCCTCGTCCTGCGGACGGGATATTCCATACAAAATTACCTGCGGCAATGGCGCGGCCTGCGTCATAAGGAATTCACCGGCAAGCCGGTCCCCCTTATGACATATTATAAAAAGAAGTATAGCAGATTATTTCAAAGAAATCAATTGTAAGTATTGACATTACTTTAATATGGCTTTATAATGTAAAAACAATAATTACATTAAACTGAATGGGAGAACGTTTTTTCCCTACCCGCGAGTCGCGGGCAGCCTGTCTACCCATAATTCTTTCGCACCACGGTGCATCATTAAGGAGGTATATGTTATGCAAACATTAGAAGCAATCGCAAAAAGAAAATCAACGAGAGATTTTGACCCGAACAGGGCAGTATCGGACGAATTGATTGAGACGGTGGTAAAGGCAGGATGTCAGGCTCCGGTTGGCGGGAATGACAGGAAGTCTCTCCATCTTACCGTATGCCGCAACAGAGAGATTCTTGACGAGATCAATCAGTCCACTGCAGCAGCCATGAAAATGGAGCCGCGGGATTTCTTTTACGGAGCGCCTGTCGTAATCATTGTTTCCGCTTCGGAGAAGCAGATGGCACCGGGCATTGAATGCGCGAACGCCGCCTGCGTGATCGAAAATATGCTGCTCGCAGCGACGGATGCCGGTCTGGATAACATTTATCTCTGGGGTGGCGTGCAGGCTCTTGGTAAGAATGCGGATATGTGCACAAAAATGGGAATACCGGAAGGCTTTAAGCCTGTCTCAGCTGCGGCAATCGGCTATAGTAAGAGCGGCAGTGCGCAGCCGAGAGAGCTGTCTGTTTCACTTGAGACGAATTATATTTGAAAATAACTGATCGGAAACGTCATAAGCCGTTTTCCTCTTGCCACCCATCAAAGAAAATATCCTGCCTTTGATGGGTGGTTCCTGTTTTATGCGCAGAGCCGGGCAAGGTATATCCCATGCGAAGCGTGGGATGCCCGCGCCCCGCAATCGAAGATTGGGGGCATAACCCGGCGAGGGAGTTTTGCGGCTAAAGCCGCACCCGGCTCGCGCGGGCGAGTAGGAGCCGACAGGCCGCCTCCTACTCGATTGCACGATTATATATGATGGAGGCAATAATGAAGAACGAATACAGTCAGTTAAAAGAATACATGGATCAGAGCAGCAAAACCGTTGCGGTCACCGGCGCGGGGATTTCTTATCTCTATGGTGTGAGCAGACTGAAGCAGAGCGTGGGCCGGATGAATGCCGGACGGATTTTTTCTGCTTCCTATGTCCGCAAAAAACCGGAGGAATTTTATAAAGTCATGAAGAATGCCTTCCTGGATGCTACTTTTGTTAAAGGGCCAAGTACGGTCCATAAGCAGCTCGCAGAGCTGGAAAAACAGGGCAGGCTCTACGGTATTGTCACGCAGAATCTGGATTGCCTGCATACCATTGCAGGCTCTCAGAATGTGGTGGAATTTCAGGGCAGCTTTCGCGACAACATTTGCACAGAGTGCGGGAGCCGTTCGTTTGATTATCAAGTATGGAATCAGGGACAGATGCCCCGCTGTGAAAAATGCGGCGCACCGCTGATGCCTACAGGCTTCTGCAGAGAATTCAAAGTGAGCGAAGAGGTTTCGCGTGACAGTATGAAGAAAGCTGCCGACATGATTGCGGAAGCAGACCTTGTGATTGTCATTGGAACCACCGGATTTCGCAGCAATGAATATTTGAGCCGTATGAAGACCGGAACGAAGCTTGTACAGATCAACCCGTCCGAAACACAATTCGACCGGATTGCCGATCTGAACATCCGGGCAGATGCTGCGGATGCTCTTAGTGCAGTATTATGATCCGCGAAAGTACCGCTCACTTTTTATGCGATATGTATGCATATGCAATGAAAGCCGTGTAAGTAAAAATCGCTTAGCGAATACGGACATGTGGTGCGATTATGGATTAAGATACTGGACAGAACGATCAACAGGTTGGGGGTGTGATTATGGGACTTTTCAGAGAAAACAAAAATATGGACGATATAAAGCGGCTGGCAGATTATATTGATCACAGCAGCAGTATTGTCGCGACGACAGGAGCAGGTATTTCGGTCGCCGGCGGGGGAGTGACATATGGACAGATGCGTTTTGCCAACCGGGGCAGCGCTAGAAGGCGCAGCTCCCAGGATGGACACAATTCTTTTCTGCCCTCCTTTCTGGAGACAATGTTTTCCTATCAGCCAAGCTTTGCGCACTATGCCCTGGCAGAGCTGGAAGCGGAGGGAAAGATGACCGGGATCATCACAACGAATGTGGATTGTATGCACACGATTGCCGGGTCAAAGAATGTTGCCGAGATTCAGGGAAGCCTGCAGGTCAATTGCTGTTCCAGCTGCGGCCGTCATTATGATGGTTATGAGATCTGGAAACATGATAATCTGCCAATGTGCGAATCCTGCGGCGGAGAGATTCTCCCCTGGCCGCTTTACAGCCATATCAGTGTGTGGAATCCGGATGTCAGAAAAGCGAAGGAATGGATTGCAAAAGCGGATCTGATCCTTGTCATTGGAACCCATGGAAACTATGGGGATGTTTACTGGGATTACCGGAAAAGGGATGCGGTGATTGTCCAGATCAATCCGGGGCATACATACTTTGACAGTATCGCGGATCTGAATATCCGGGAAGGCTCCGATGAGGTTTTTCATAAGCTAATGGAAATGCGGGATAAAAAGGCATGAAGGGAATCAGGGCAGGTTTTTTAAGAGGAGGCCGGAACGTGGATAAAATACAGCAGTTGGCAGACTATATTGACCAGAGCCACAGCATGGTTGCCATTACCGGGGCAGGCATCTCACTTGCCGGCGGTGGAATCACATACAGCCAGCTCTCCAGGACGGTTCGCTCGGGATCGGGCGGATTTGGAAGTGATGAATTCCTTCGCTCTTATGTGAAGGCAATGCACAACTATAAACCCAGCTTCAGCCACTACGCGCTGCGTGACCTGGAAGCGGCCGGTAAGCTGACTGGGATTATCACGACAAATGAAGACTGTATGCATACAATGGCTGGTTCAAAGAACGTGGCGGAAATCCAGGGCGGATTTCAGATCAACCGCTGTTCCAAATGCGGCCGCCATTATGACGGCTACGAAATCTGGAATCAGGAGGAGCTGCCGAAGTGTGAATCCTGCGGGGGAAGTATCCTTCCCTGGGAGCTTTACAGCCACATCAGCCTTTGGGATGAAGGTGTACAGAAAGCGCGGGAATGGATTTCCGGGGCGGACCTGATCCTTGTGATCGGAACGAATGGATATTATGGAAGCGCCTATTGGGATTACCGGAGAAGAGACGCGGTGATTGTTCAGATCAATCCCGGACATACCGGTTTTGACCGTGTCGCGGCTTTGAATATCCGGGAAGCATGCGATGATGTATTTCAAAAACTGATAGAAAGGTGGAGCGGAGATGGCGGAGCAGGAAGCAGCGAAGGAACAATCTGAAGAGGAACGGTTAAAACAGATGGCGGCGCAGATGCGGGCTGCGGAATATAAGGGACTCTCTGAAGAAGAAATCCAGGAAAGAGAGCGGCAGAAGGAAATGCGCAGAAAAAAGAATGTTGAGATTCTGGAGGATACGCTGTCCATTCTGGACAAGGGCAGTTATGAAAAGGACGGGCAGGAGAGAAAGCTGCAGTTTACCCCTGATCAGATGCGCAGGATACAGGTATTTCTGCCGGATGAAATTGACGAGATGCGGAGCAGAACAGGTGTGTCCGGTTCTTTACGGGAGAACCGCGTCGAAGCTGCAGGACAGGACAAAGGCCAGCAGGCGAAAAAAGCATCCTGCACATTCAGCTGCGAAAATATAGACGCCCTTGTCCTTGCACAGAGGAAATATCTGGAACTGAAAGAGAAGGGAGAAGCAGCGCACAGGGTTCTTGTCCTGAATCTGGCAAGCTCTACACATCCGGGAGGTCAGACACGGAAAGGAGCCAGCGCACAGGAGGAAGATCTTTGCCGCAGGACGTCTCTTTTGCTGTCTCTGGAAAGTGAGGCGGCAAAGAAATATTTCGATTACAATAATGCACGAAAGACGCGTATGGGTTCGGACGGTGTGATGATCTCTCCATGTGTAGAAGTGCTAAAGGATGCCTCTGCGGAAATGCTCCAGGAACCATTTCCGATTTCCGTCATGAGCTGTGCGGCACCGATGATTCGCATGGGTCTGGAGGGAATGTCGCAGCAGGAATATGAAACCATGCTATACAATCGTATCCAGGGAATGCTTCTTGTCGCGGCGTCGCAGGGATACCGTCATCTGATTCTGGGGGCCTTTGGATGCGGCGTATTCGGGAATGATGCAGCGGTTGTGTCGGATTCGTTTTATGGTGTCATCACGAAGTTTTCATATGCAGGAAAAGGAAGCGATCAGCTGTTTGAGTCGATTGATTTTGCTGTTCTCTGCCGCCCGGAGAAGGACTATAATTACCGGGAATTCTGCAGGTATTTCTCGCCCATGCAGCTATAGTATTGTGAAAGCGAGATCATAAGGAAAGGAAGGAACGGAATGGTTTCTGATGACAAAAGCAGATCTGTAATTTATGAACAATTCAAAAAAGTGGCGGAAAAATCCCCCGCGCAGACTGCGATTGTGGAAGATAAAAGGACATTGACATACAGGGAGCTTGATCAGCGCATTCAGATGATTGAAAAAAAGTTCCCAAACGTGGAGACACCGCGTGCAGACGGGGCTAAGGGCATTTGTATAGGTATCGTGGCAGATCACGGAATTGACCAGATAGCTTCTATCTTTGCCGTGCTGAAAACAGGAGCGGCATATGTTCCGGCGGAACCGGACTTTCCGGAAGAACGGATCCGCTTTATGATGAAAGAAAGCAGTGTAAGCTTTATCATTACGCAGAGAAAGTATCAGGATAAGCTGCAGGGATTCCCGCTGCTGTTTTTGGAGGAAGTAACAGAAAAAATTCCAAGTTGTCTCTCAGCGGAAAAGATGGCTGCAGATGCTGCTGCGGAAATTCTGTCTGCGCAGGGAGATGATGCCGGCACTGGCAGAGCGGCGCTTCCGGACTCTCTCGCTTATATTCTGTACACATCCGGTTCTACCGGGGTTCCGAAAGGCGTATGCGTGACAAACGCAAATGTATGTCATTATGTCCGGGCATTCCAGCATGAATTTCATCCCGCGGCCGGAGATGTCATGCTCCAGTATTCCGTCTGCTCTTTTGATATATTCGTGGAGGAGGTCTTTACGACACTGCTTTCCGGTGCGGCCCTTGCCATTCCCGGAGGTGCTGCACGGGCAGATATCCAGTCTCTGATGGACTTTGTCCGGGAAAAGAAGGTGACGATCATCAGCGGATTTCCATATCTTCTGATGGAAATGAATGAACTGGAAGCGATTCCGTCAAGTCTGCGGCTTTTGATCAGTGGCGGGGACATACTCCGGGAGAGCTATGTAAATCACCTTTTACCGCAGGTTATGGTCTACAACACATACGGGCCGTCCGAAACAACGGTTTGCTGCAGTTATTTCCGCTGTAACGGACAGAAAGCGCTGGAGGATGGGACCTATCCAATCGGGAATGCAGTGCCCGGTTCGCAGATTGAGATATTGGACGATAATCTGAATCCGGTGCCTGACGGGAGCACAGGAGAGATCTGCATCCTGGGCGATGGCGTTTCCAATGGATATCTTGATAAAAGTAAAAATAAAATGTTTGCGACCAGTGCGGACGGAAGACCTCTTTACCGGAGCGGCGACCTGGGGTATTTGCTGCCGGACGGCAATCTGGCTTTCCTGCATCGCAGGGATTCACAGGTGATGATCCTGGGCAAACGAGTGGAACCGGAAGAGGTGGAGAATGTACTCTGTGATTGTGACGAAGTGCAGACAGCTGTCGTCCGCCCGTTCACGGACGAACACGGTCTTTCTTATCTGACGGCCTATGTAGTTCCGGAGAGTACAAAATTTGTCCTGTCAGAAGTAAAAAAGAAGCTGTCGCGCTATCTGACTTCCTTTATGATACCGGAATTCTTTGTGATTATGGATCATATTCCGCTCACTCCAAATGGAAAACCAGATCTGGACAGTCTGCCAGTCGTATTAAAAGAAGGGGCATAACTATTTTGGTCGGTACTTCGCACATGCTGTGAAGTTACGAAGGAGTTTGTTGAAAATGAAAATCAGAATAAAGAAAGCCGATGACACTGATCTGGATGAACTGACGCGCTGGAGAGAAGTCGTTTTAAGAGAAGTGTTTTCGATTCCGGCAGAAAAAAGCATAGATGATCTTCTCGCAGCAAACCGGGAGTATTATCATACTGCACTGAAAAGAGAAGAACATATTGCGTGCTTTGCATATGCGGACGAATGTTCAGATACAGAACCTGTGGGATGCGGCGGGGTCTGCCTGTATCAGGAAATGCCCTCGCCGGATAACCCCACCGGCAAATGTGCGTATCTGATGAATATCTATACCGTACCAGCTGTGCGTCAGCACGGTGTAGGGAAAGCAGTCGTCGAATGGCTGGTACAGGAAGCAAAGCGCCGGGGCGCAGGCAAAATTTATCTGGAAGCGTCTGAGAAAGCGAAGGCTCTCTATAAAGAGCTTGGATTTTACGATATGGATGGCTACTATAAATATAGGAAGGAATCCGACTGAGGATTAGAAACTTAAGAACAAAATCCTATGCAGAATGGCGAAATTTTGGTATCGGCTTGTACGGGTTAGGACAGGTCACAAAAGGAAACCGGAAAAGAGGGAGAAAATGAAAGCAGGAGATGCAGTTACACTGGAATCAGGAAATAAGAAGATACAGATATTTTGCTCAAATCAGAAAGCACCGTTGATTATTTATCATGCTGTGATGGGTGAAGGGAAAAGGCTGTGGCAGGCCTGCCGGGATATTGACTGTCCTGAATTCTCTCTTGCGGTTATAAATGGTGTCAATTGGGATGACGAGATGACACCGTGGCCAATTCCGCCAATCTCGAAAGGAGATACGCCATGCTCTGGCGGTGCTGACGTATATCTGAAACAGCTGACGGGTGAATTGCTGCCGCAGATTGAGGCTTCCCTTTTGTTCCCTCCGGAGTATTGTGTACTTGCGGGCTATTCCCTTGCAGGACTGTTCGCGGTCTATGCGGCGTATAAAACAGACTGTTTTTCCCGTATTGTCTCTGCATCCGGATTTTGTCCCGATTCTCAAAGAGAATCGAGGACGTAGGCCGAGCCATCACGCGTGAGCGTGATTTTGCATGGCGAGGCTTTCCTCTTTTGTGTGGTATCCGGATTTTGTACCGTTTGTCCGCCAAAATCAGATTTCTGAGCGCGTTGAAGCAATCTATTTTTCCCTTGGGGATAAAGAAAGCCATACGAAAAATCCATATCTGGCTCCTGTGGAAGAGAATACCAGATTGCTTTTTCACTATTTTTCAGAAAAAGGAATCCGGACAACGTTTCACCTGAATAAGGGAAATCATTATCAGAATTCCACCGGAAGAACAGCAGCCGGAATAAAATGGATTTTACAGCAGTAGCTTTCAAGCTCCATCTTTCAGCGTTTCACAAATCTTTTTTAAATTCTTCCATACCAAAGCAGCCGCCGCAATAATCAGGAGAACTGTGCCTGCTGCAATAAATGTACGGTGCTTTTTCTTGAAATCCTTTATGTTCATACTCTTCACCTCAAATAATGCCTGGCAGCGTGTGAAGCTGCCAGAGCGTCTGCTGTTAGTTCATTCCGATTATGGAACAGATGATTTGAGCACAATTTTCATAGCCGAGAGTTCCGCTGTCCAATAGTATATCGTAATTCTTGCGATCTCCCCATTTCTGCTCGGTAAACATATTGTAGTGGCGGGCACGTTCACGGTCAGAACGGGTAATTTCCTCGCGGGCTGTTGTCTCCGGCATCCCGTATTCTTTCACGCTGTGTTCTATGCGTTTTTCCATGTCCGCATAGATAAAGACGCGAAGCACATCCTTGCGGTCTCTGAGGATATAGTCCGCGCATCTTCCAACAATGACACAGCTTCCGGAATCTGCATAGTTTCGGATGATTTCCTGCTGTGCGCAGAAAACCTGCGTAGTTAAAGGAAGCGGCTGATTGCTCGCTTCTTCCAGCATACCATAGCCATAGCTGGTTCCCATGGCAAGGTTGTACAGGAAACTGCTGGTGATTTTCTGATCAGACTTCTCAATGTACTCTTTAGGAACACCTGATACTTTAGCGGCCTCGTCAATTAGCTCTCTGTCATAGTAAGGGATATTTTTTCGGTTTGCCACCAGTTTCCCGATTGTGCGTCCTCCGCTGCCTAACTCTCTGCTGATGGTGATAATTCGTTTCATATGGTACCTCCATTCATCTGTTTATTATGCTTTATGCTGATGTTTTTGCAGACTTGCCATGCTGCTGCAAGGGTAGTGTAAAATAGTTTGTGTAAAGTTCATAGGTTCGGTTCCGGATATTGAAAA
>JAJPXU010000117.1:46980-52247 GCA_021205305.1 Lachnospiraceae bacterium | reverse complement strand
TGGAACGAAAAAGTAATAGAAATCGATAAAAAAGAATTGACGCAGCCGGAATGGTGTGTTATTATGTGAAAGTATGCCGCACAAAGGGGTTTAAGTACCGATTCGTCGGTCACCGTATTTGGCGAGTAATGATAGACAGGAGGTGTGCCATATGTACGCAATTATTGCAACAGGTGGTAAACAGTACAAAGTAGCCGAAGGCGATATCATTCGTGTAGAGAAGCTTGGAGTGGAGGCTGGAGAGACTGTTACGTTTGATCAGGTGCTTGCAGTAAGTGATGATGGACTGAAGGTTGGCGCAGATGTTGCCGGCGCGACAGTTACCGCGACCGTTGTTCGCAACGCGAAGGCAAAGAAAGTCATCGTTTACAAGTACAAGAGAAAAACAGGTTACCATAAGAAAAACGGTCACAGACAGCAGTACACGCAGGTAAAGATTGAAAAGATCAATGGTTAATAAGTATGATCCTATTTACTGTGTGGAAGTCGGAGCATCAGTATAGGGGATTTTCCTTAGAGGGACATGCCGAATATGCCGAGGAAGGCAGTGATCTTGTCTGTGCCGCGGTTTCGGTGTTGGCCCTGAATACGGCGAATTCGATTGAAGCTTTTACAGAGGATTTTTTCAGGCAGGAGTTATCAGAAGATGGCGGATATCTGAAGATGGAATTTCCGGAAGGCGTCAGCGAAAAGGCATCCCTGCTGATGGACAGCCTGATTTTGGGAATCCAAAGTATACAGGCTGATTATGGACAAGAATATATTACCCTTATGTTTAAGGAGGTGTGACGAATGTTAAATATGAACCTTCAGTTCTTCGCTCATAAAAAAGGTGTCGGTTCTACAAAGAATGGCCGGGACTCCGAAGCGAAAAGGCTTGGAGCGAAGAGAGCAGATGGACAGTTTGTGAAAGCTGGAAATATTCTTTACAGACAGCGCGGCACGAAGATCCATCCTGGTCTGAATGTTGGACGAGGCGGAGACGATACGCTGTTTGCAACGGCAGACGGGGTCGTACGTTTTGAGCGGCTTGGAAGAGACAAGAAACAGGTCTCTGTTCATCCGGTTGCAGCTGAATAATTCACGGGGGCTTCAAATCGAAATCGTGGTTTGAAGCCTTTTTTATCCAATAGGAAAGATCACTGAACTTTCCTATCGGATGAAAATTTATGCGCAAAGACGCATGGAGATCAATCTATGTTTGCGGACAGAGCAAAAATAATGATACGTTCGGGCAAAGGCGGCGACGGGCACGTCAGCTTTCGCAGAGAAAAATATATTCCGGATGGCGGCCCGAATGGCGGTGACGGCGGGAGAGGCGGCGATGTCATCTTTGAAGTGGATGATGGGGAAAACACGCTGATTGATTACCGCCACAAAAGAAAGTTTTCCGCCCAAGATGGAGAACCAGGCGGGAAGCGCCGCTGTCATGGGGCAGATGGCGCTGATCTGGTTTTGAAGGTGCCGGCAGGTACAGTCATCAAAGAAGCCCAGAGCGGTCAGGTGATTGCAGATCTTTCCGGTGACAATCGACGCCAGACGATTTTAAGAGGCGGAAAAGGCGGTTATGGGAATATGCATTACGCGACGCCGACGATGCAGGCTCCCAAATATGCACAGCCAGGTCAGGAAGCAAAAGAACTTGAAGTGATTTTGGAATTGAAAATGATCGCGGATGTAGGATTGATCGGTTTTCCTAATGTCGGGAAATCGACACTTCTTTCGCGCGTTACGAATGCGAACCCTAAGATCGCAAATTACCATTTTACGACTTTATCGCCGAACCTGGGTGTGGTAGATCTGGAAGGCGGCGGCTTTGTGATCGCTGATATTCCGGGTCTGATCGAAGGTGCCTCTGAAGGAGCCGGACTGGGGCATGAATTCCTTCGCCATGTGGAACGGACAAAGGTGATGATTCATCTTGTCGATGCGGCATCGGTGGAAGGACGTGACCCGGTCGATGATATTTATAAAATTAATGCAGAACTGCGTGCGTATCGAGCCGATCTGGCGGATCGCCCACAGGTGATTGCGGCAAATAAGCTGGATGTCCTTCCGGAAGAAGAAGGCATGGACTGTCCCGGGGATATGCCGGAGCATCCGCTGTCACGCCTGAAGAAAGAATTTGAGCCGCAGGGAATTCCGGTTTTTGGCATATCCGCAGTGAGCGGTCAGGGTGTGAGGGAACTTTTGCTTTATGTACAGCAGATGCTGCGGGAACTTCCTTCCAAGCTGGTGCTTTTTGAGCCGGAATATGATCCGCAGCTTCACTATACTGGTCAGAAACTTCCGTTTACGGTAGAAAAATCTTCCGAAGAGGCGGATACTTATGTTGTAGAAGGACCGCGTATTGAGCGGATGCTTGGCTATACGAACCTGGAGTCCGAAAAAGGATTTCAATTCTTCCAGAACTTCCTGCGGGAAAATGGCATACTGGATCAGCTGGAAGCACTGGGAATTCAGGATGGGGATACCGTACGTATCTACAATCTTCAGTTTGATTATTATAAGGAGTAGGCGGAAATGACGAGTAAACAACGGGCTTATCTGAAAAGTCTTGCCATGACAATGGAGCCGGTCTTTCAGATCGGAAAGTCTTCCCTGACCCCGGAAGTGACGGCTGCGGTCGAGGAAGCGCTTGCAGCGCGGGAGTTAATTAAGGTTGGCGTATTGCAGAACTGCATGGACGATCCGCACGAACTCGCTCAGGTTCTGGCAGATCGCACGCGTTCCCAGGTCGTACAGGTGATCGGAAAAAAGATTGTCCTTTACCGGCCGGGAAAAGACGAAAAAAGAAAAATTGAATTGCCCAGATAAATCCGGACAGGATACAGACTTTTCTTTCATCAGATCCGAATGGGATATGCGGGGACAAGCAGAGGCGAAACGGCTTATGGGAACAAAGAAGCGACGAAAAGGAATTATGGGCGGTACATTTGATCCGATTCATAACGGGCATTTGATGCTGGCAGAGTGTGCCCGCAGCCAGCTGTCTCTGGATACGGTAATCTTTTTGCCGTCCGGGAATCCGCCTCATAAACAGCATCGCTGGGATGGAGCGACGGATGAGCAGCGGCTGGCTATGGTTCGCCTTGCTATTGACAGATATCCGGATTTTTCTCTTGATGAGGAAGAAATGAGACGGGGCGGTCTGACTTATACCAAAGACACTCTCCTTCGCCTGAGGAAACGAGAGCCTGAGACAGACTTTTACTTTATCATCGGCGGAGATTCTCTGATGACGTTTGATACCTGGTATCATCCGGACATTATCTGTGAGAACTGTGTGCTGGTTGCTACCGGACGGAATGATTTGGCTCTGGAGACGATTCAGCAAAAAATGACGGAGCTGAAGAAAACACTCGGCGCTGATATTTTTTTACTGGATCTTCCTGATATACAGATTTCTTCTACGGATCTGCGCAGACGATGCCGGGAGCAAAAATCCATTCAGGGACTTGTACCGGACGCGGTACGAGAGTATATTGAGAAAAACGGGATTTATGGGGGATAAGATGCGTGTATGAGTGGCTATAATATCTCAAAGATGCAGAAGAGACTGAAAAAGGAACTGGATGAGCTGCGGTATGTGCATACGCAGGGGGTTATGTATACGGCAATGGCTCTGGCTATGTGTCATGGTGAAGATCTGGAGCGCACGGGTGTCGCCGGTTTGTTGCATGATTGTGCGAAGTGCATTCCGAATCCGCAGAAAATCAAGCTCAGCGAGCATTATAAGATTCCTGTTTCTGCGGTGGAACGCACATCTCCCCAGCTGCTTCACGCGAAGCTTGGCGCCTGTATCGCAAACGATAAATATGGAGTAGAGGATCCGGAAATATTAAGCGCCATCCGCTGTCACACGACCGGTAAACCCGATATGTCGCTGATGGAAAAAATTGTGTTTATTTCTGACTATATTGAGCCCGGACGCGTGAAAGCGCCAAATTTGACGAAAATCCGTGCACTGGCTTTTTCTGATCTGGATATGGCTGTTTATCTGACACTTCGGGATACACTTTCTTACCTGGAGCAGACAAAAGCCAGTCTTGATAATCAGTCGATTGTGGCTTATAATTACTATGAGAATCTGATTGGAGAAAGGGAGGACGATTAAATGGCGGAAATGGCAGAGAAGGACGCGAAGACGATCGCGAAGAAAAAGGCAAAGCTTGCCTGTGACGCACTTCTGGAGAAAAAAGCGGAAGATGTGAAGATTATTAATATTGAAGAAGTCTCGGTGGTAGCGGATTATTTTATCATCGCTTCCGGTACAAACCGCAATCAGGTACAGGCGATGGCGGATAACGTTGAGGAACAGCTGCACAAAGCTGGTTATCCGGCAAGGCAGACAGAAGGATATCGCTCGGCGAACTGGATTCTGATTGATTTCGGTGATGTGATTGTCCATGTTTTTGACACAGAAAATCGTCTGTTTTATGATCTGGAGCGAATCTGGAGAGATGGTAAATCTATTCGTATCGAAGATTTGGGGTAAACGATGGCAAGTCCATTCGTATGGAAGGTCTTGAGTAAACAATGATAATTCCGTGCGAAACGAAGATATGGAGTTAAACATTCGAGCGGTCGGTCAGATTCATATGGAGAGAAATAAGGGAAAGAAAAGCGTGCGTGTACGTGAGGCGGGAGGAAAACATGGCAACGGATAAAAAATTTTTAGTGAGAAGTATTCAGAAAAAGGAGAGTCTGATCGTCGCTTACTGCACGTTCACGAATATGCCTTTTGTGACCTGTGATCCGGAGACATACAATGACCAGATCTGGCTGTTCGATACGGAAGAGCAGCTGCAGGCGTTTGCGAAGCCGTATACGGAGAAAAAGATTGCATTAAAGGGAATCAAATACCCGAATAAAAAGTTTCTGAACTTTTTTGCCACATTGTTCTCTATGGGAATCAATGAACTTGTATTCGTCAGCAGAAGCGGCAATGAGCCTCTTGGACTGGAAGAATTGGTTCATCGTCCGGATTACTCGAAGCTTCCCAAAGAAAAGCAGCCGATTTTTAATCCGCAGCTGCAGCTGACAGCCCTTTACTTTATGCAGGAGGCTTCCAGGCCTGTGCCGGATGAGGAAAAAACGGATCTGGGTGACCTCGAAGAAGAACTGGCTGTAAACCTTATGAAATCTCGTTATGTAATGCCGATCGAGATGCTGGAAGGTCCGGAAAGTGATGCAGAAAAACTGAAACAGAAAAAATACCGTCTGCCGCTTTTGAAAAATAAAAACGGAGACGCATTTCAGCCAAT